>WFPA01000217.1 GCA_015487815.1 Albidovulum sp. | reverse complement strand
TGGTCGTTGCCCTGCCCGACCCCGACCCGCGGGTGCAGGGGCGCGGCCTTGCGCGGCTCGCGGCGGCCGGCGTCGCGGTCGATCTCGGCTGCCGGGCCGGGGAAGCGGCGCTCGACCAGCGCGGCTTCCTCCTCAGGGTGAGCCGGCACCGTCCCCTCGTCAGCCTGAAGCTCGCCACCAGCCTCGACGGGCGGATCGCCACCGCCACCGGCGAGAGCCGCTGGATCACCGGCGCCGAGGCGCGACGGCGGGTGCATCTGATGCGCGCCAGCCATGACGCGGTGATGGTGGGGGTCGGCACGGTGCGGGCCGACGCGCCGACGCTGACCGTGCGCGGGCTCGGCATCCGCCACCAGCCGGTGCGGGTGATCCTCGACAGCCGCCTCTCCCTCGCCCCCGACGGGCCGGCCACCGCCAATCTTGTCGCCACGCTCGACGAAGCTCCGCTGTGGCTCTGCCACGGCCCCGAGGCCTCCGCTGCCCGGCGTGCCGCTTGGGAAAAGGCGGGGGCACGGCTCCTGCCCTGCCCGGTCGATGCGGACGGGCGGCTCGCGATCGGCGGCGTGCTCGAGGCGCTCGCCGCGGCCGGCATCACCCGGCTTCTCTGCGAAGGAGGCGGCCGGCTTGCCGCCAGCCTCGCGAAGGCCGATCTCGTCGATGATCTGCACTGGGTGACAGCGGGCAAGCTCATCGGCGGCGACGGCCATGCGGCGATCGCCTCCCTCGGCCTCACCGCCCTTGACGCAGCGCCGCGCTTCGATCTGGTCGAGAGTCGGTCCGTCGGCGGCGATCTCTGGCAGCTCTGGCGCCGCCCGCTGCCGGCCGAGGCACTCGGACTGACGAAAGCGGCGGACATGTGATCACGAATCGGAGACGGTCAGAGGTCTTCGGCCTGGCCGGGTCTTCCCTGACAGTTCGTGATCACAAACAAGGCCTGCGCCCGCTTCGCCCGTATCTCTCCGCCGGCCGGCCCTTCCCCGGGAACCTGTGATCACGCACGGTCACTCGGCAGCAGCGGCGACCCTGCGCTGCTGCCAGGCCCGCGCGGCCTCGCCGAATGCGCGGAACAGTGCCCGCGACACCGGATCTTCCGCCGCGCGCCATTCGGGGTGCCACTGCACCGCGATGGCGAAGCCGGGTGCGTCCTTCACCACCAGCGCCTCGGGCGTGCCGTCGGGAGCAAAGCCCTCGATCTCGATGCCGGGTGCCGGCAGCTCGATCCCCTGGCCGTGGAGCGAATTGACCATGATCTCCTCGACGCCGAGCAGCCGGGCGAAGACGCCCCCCGGCCTGAGCCGCACCTTGTGGCGCAGGGCGAAACGCTCCTCGAGCGTGCCGTCGGGCGGCATGCGGTGGTTCATCCGCCCCGGCAGATCGCGGATCTCGGGGTGCAGCGTGCCGCCGAGGGCGACGTTGAATTCCTGGAAGCCGCGGCAGATGCCGAAAACCGGCTGGCCGCGATCGATGCAGGCGCGGATCAGCGGCAGGGTGAGCCGGTCGCGCGCCCGGTCGAAGCTCCCATGCCGCGGCGTCTCGGGTTGGCCGTATTCCGACGGGTGGACGTTGGGCCGCCCGCCGGTGAAGAGAAAGCCGTCGCAGCGCGCAAGCAGCGTGTCGAGATCGGCGAGCGCCGGGTCGGCCGGCACCATCAGCGGCAGGGCGCCGGCAACGTCGGCGATCGCGGCCGAATTCATCAGCCCGGTGGCATGCACCGGGTAGTGACCGTCGATCAGGTAGGAATTGCCGATGATGCCGATGACGGGTCGAGCCATGTCACACCTTGCGCCAAGGGTCCGGAAGGGCCGGGCCATTCATAGATGACGGGCGCACAGGCAAAGTGCAAGGGGCGGCGAGATGTTCCGCCTCCAGTGATCACAAGGCGCGAAACGGTCAGCAGCCCATCGGCAACAAGCCCGGCATGGAGACGCAGATCTCCGCTCATGTGATCACAAACTTCCGCAGCGGCTCAGCAGCGGCTCAGCCCGCCGCGAAATCCCGCGCCCGGGCTTCCTTGGCGATGCGGCGCCACTTGTGCAGCACCGGCTCGGTATAGCCCGACGGCAGTTCGCGGCCGCGGAAGATCAGCTCGCGCGCGGCCTGGAAGGCCGGTCCGTCGAAGGCGGGAGCCATCGGCCGGTAGAAGGGATCGGCCGCGTTCTGCCGGTCGACGACGTCCGCCATGGCCCGCAGAATCTCCTCGACTTCCTCGGCCGACACCAGCCCGTGATGCAGCCAGTTGGCGATGTGCTGCGAGGAGATGCGGCAGGTGGCGCGGTCCTCCATCAACCCGACATCATGAATGTCCGGCACCTTCGAGCAGCCCACCCCTTGGTCGATCCAGCGCACGACATAGCCGAGGATGCCCTGGGCGTTGTTCTCGACCTCCTCGCGGATCTCGGCGGGGCCGTAGCTGCGCCCTTCGGCCAAGGGCAGCGTCAGAAGCTCCCGCAGGCTGGCCCGCGGGCCGGATTGTTCGATCTGTGCAAGAATTTCCCGTTGCCGCGCCAAAGCATCCACCTTGTGATAGTGGGTTGCGTGCAAGACTGCCGCGGTCGGCGACGGCACCCAGGCCGTGTTGGCCCCGGCCTCGGGATGGGCGATCTTCTCGCGCAGCATGTCGGCCATCCGGTCGGGCATGGCCCACATGCCCTTGCCGATCTGGGCCTTGCCGTGAAGGCCGCAGGAAAGGCCGATATCGACATTGCGCGTCTCGTAGGCCCTGAGCCAGGTCGCCTGCTTGATCTCCTCCTTGCGCAGGAAGGCACCGGCCTCCATCGAGGTGTGGATCTCGTCGCCGGTGCGGTCGAGGAAGCCGGTGTTGATGAAGCAGACCCGGTGCCGCGCAGCACGGATGCATTCCTTGAGATTGACCGAAGTGCGCCGCTCCTCGTCCATGATGCCGATCTTGACCGTGTTCGGCGCCAGCCCCAGCACCTGTTCGACCCGGCCGAAGAGCCGGTCGGTGAAGGCCACCTCCGCCGGCCCGTGCATCTTGGGCTTGACGACATAGACCGAGCCCCTGCGCGAATTGACGAAGCGGCCGGTGCGACGGAGATCGTGCAGGGCGATGGCGGTGCTGACGAAGGCGTCGAGCAGCCCCTCGAACACTTCCTCGCCGGCCGCGTCGCGCACCGCCGGCGTCGTCATCAGATGGCCGACATTGCGCACCAGCATCAGCGCCCGGCCCGGCAGGGTGGCGGGGTGGCCGTCGGGCGCGGTGAAGGCGATATCCGCCGCCAGCTTGCGGGTGAAATGCTTGCCGCCCTTCGTGACCGGCGCCTCGAGCGTGCCCTTCATCAGCCCGAGCCAGTTGCGATAGGCCAGCACCTTGTCCTCGGCATCGACGGTGGCGACCGAGTCCTCCATGTCCATGATGGTCGAGACCGCGGCCTCGAGGCGGACATCGGCGAGCCCGGCCGGGTCGGTGCGACCGATCGGGTGTTCGCGGTCGAATGCGAGCAGAATGTGAAGCCGGTTGTGGCGCAGGATCACCGCCGCGGGCGCATCCGCTGCCCCCTGCCAGCCGGCGAAGACCGCCGGATCGGCGAGCGGCACCGGGCCTTTCTCCGTGAGCGCCAGAAGCTGCCCCTCCTCGACCCGCCAGCCCGTCACCTCCCCGTGGCCGGCGCCGGCGAGGGGGACGGTTTCGTCGAGAAAATCGCGCACCCAGGCGATGACCTCGGCGCCGCGGGCCGGATCGTAGGGCCCCGCCGGCGGCGGGCTGCCGAGCGCGTCGGTGCCGTAAAGCGCATCATAGAGCGAGCCCCAGCGGGCATTGGCGGCGTTGAGGGCGTAGCGGGCATTGGTGACGGGCACCACGAGCTGCGGCCCGGGAATGGCGGCGATCTCGTCATCGACGTTTTCGGGATCGATGGTGAAATCCGGGCCCTCCGGCTCGATATAGCCGATCTCGCGCAGGAAGGCCTCATAGGCCGCCATGTCGGCGGGGCAGCCGGGATGGGCCCGGTGCCAGGCGTCGATCCTTTGCTGAAGCTCCTCGCGCCGCGCCAGCAGGGCCTGGTTTTCCGACGTCATTTCGGAAACGGTTTCCGCAAACCCCTTCCAGAAGGCATCGGCCGAAACCCCCGTGCCTGGCAACGCCTCCTCCTCGACGAACCGCGCGAGCAGCGGATCGACCGAAAGCCCGTAACGCGCGACAAAGGATGCCATCTTCCCCTCCGCCCTGTTCGTTTTCCCGCAGATGTCAGACATTGATTGTTGTCTAGGCAACGATACCGATCCGGGCAAGGGGAAAGTGGATGCCGAATATGGAAAATGTTTTCGCGCACGCAAGGAAAAGAACGACGCCCGCCCGCGGTGCGGCGCGCGACATGAAGCGGCGGGCCATCCCCTGGCTGACCGGGGCCGAGCCTTGTGATCACGATCGGCCGGCAAGAGCGACCACGCCGCCCCGATGGACGGTTCCGTTGCCGCACGGGAAGACAGCGAACGGGATGAAGCCGGCGAGGGCGAGCGATCACCCGGTCAGGGGCTCCCGCGTCCGCCCTTCCCCGGCCCCGGGTCGCCGGGCAGATCCGGTTCCGCCGTCGGAGTTCCGGCTGCTCCCGTCAT
>WFPA01000216.1 GCA_015487815.1 Albidovulum sp. | reverse complement strand
GGGGAGAAGCGGGCCATGACGGGGAAGGCGGAAAACGGCCAGAGGGCGCGGCGCACCGGACCGCTCAGGGTGGCGGTCGGGGTCATCACCCGCGGCCGGCCGCGCATGTTCGCCGACTGTCTCGCCTCGCTCGAGCGGCTCGAGATTCCCGCCGATGTCACCCCGCTCTTCGTCTTCGTCGAGAACGATGCGGTGCTTCATGTCGAGGATATGGCGCACCGCTTGGCCGAGGCGACCGGCCATCGGGTGATCGTCGCCGCCGAGCCGCGGCTCGGCATCCCTTTCGCCCGCAACCGGGTGCTCGAGATCGCCCTGGCCGAGGGGGCCGACGCGCTGGCCTTTCTCGACGACGACGAGGAAGCCGACCCGCTCTGGCTCGCGGCCCATGTCGCCGCCTTCCGCGCCGGCGAGGCGGTGCTTGCTGGCGGGCCGATGGAGGTGCTCGCTCCCCCGGAGCCCCTCGGGCGCATGGAGCGGTGGATGCTGGAGGGCTGGCGTGACCTCGAGGCGCGGATCGACCGGCGCAACCGCCGCCACCTTGCCCGTGGCGACCGGCGGAAGCTGCATGTGCGTTGCGGCAACTGGTTCGTCGATCTCGGTTTCGTGCGTCGCCACGGTTTGCGCTTCGAGGAGGGGTTCGCTCTCTCGGCCGGGGAGGATGGTGCCTTCCGGGCTGCCGTGGTGCAGGCCGGGGGACGGCTCGACTGGGTGCCCGAAGCGGTCATGGCCGAGCGGGCCACCCCTGCGCGCCTTCAGCCGGGCCATGTCCTCAGGCGCTTCGCCGACGCCACCGCCACGCGCCAGCGCCGCCTGGGCAAGGGGCGGGGGCTGCGGGGCTGGCTGCGCCTGCCCTTCGGACTTGCCGGCGACACGCTGCTCGTCCTCGGCCATCTGGCGCTGTTTCCGCTGCGGCCGGGGCCGGCGCTCTTCCAGGCGCTGATGCAGGCGGGCAAGGCCATCGGCCGGGTGAAGGCGCTTGGTCGCGGCGAAGGGGGGTATTACCGAACCGTCATCGGAGGCTAGCGGAATCGGGCCGCGACGGCCTTCCTGGCTGGAAGGCCGGATCATGCCGGATGGCTGATGCGCGCCCGGACCGGCGCCCGACCGGTCGGCCGCAGCCGGTCATTTCATGCCTGAATGATCCGTCAGGGAAGGAGATGGTGGAGCCGAGGGGAATCGAACCCCTGACCTCTTGAATGCCATTCAAGCGCTCTCCCAACTGAGCTACGGCCCCATCCGTTCGGCGGTTCGCGGTGGTTGGGCACCCGCCTCACGCGGCGCTATTTAGGGAAAGCGGGGCGGAGGCGCAAGGGGGAAATGGCGAAAACGTCCGGAAAATCTCGTGCGGCCCGATCCGGTCCTGCGTGCGCCGCTGTTCCGCTCCGATCGGCTCCCGGATCGGCCCGGCGGCTCGGGGCATTGGGGCCGGGAAGGGTGGTCGGCGAGGATGATGCCGCATGTCCGGGCGTGGGCGGAGGGGGACCCTTCGCGGCGGTTCCGATCATGTCCCGGGCTCGTCCCGATGGCGTTTCGGCCCCGTTCCGTCCCGGACAGTCCCGGCGGCCCCGGGGGGGGATGCTCCCCCATGCAGGGGGCAGCAGCTGGCAGGGGCGGAGATCCGTGCCGAGATCCCCCCGCATGCCGGACGTGGTGTCGGCAAGCGGGCCGGGAAGGCGGTCGGTCCCGATGATGCCGCAGCTACGGGCATGGCGTCAGCGCATCGTGATTGCCGAGACGGCGGAGAGGTTCCGCCCCGGCCCGGCATGCCCGGACAGATCCGGGGAATGGTGTCCCGAGTCCGGGCCCCTGGCCCCGTGTCCCATGTTGTCATGCCCTCCGGCCCGGCGACGGCGCCGAAGTCGGGACCTTGCCCGCCCCGCGGACCTCAGCCGCGGCCGAGGCGGCGGTCGCGCTCGGCCCTCAGGCGGGCGAAATCGTCCCCCGCATGGTAGGAGGAGCGGGTGAGCGGCGAGGCCGAGACCATCAGGAATCCCTTGCCCCAGGCCGCCTTCTCGTAGGCGGCGAATTCCTCCGGGGTGACGAATCGATCGACCCTGTGGTGCTTCGGCGTCGGCTGGAGATACTGGCCGATGGTGATGAAATCGACATCGGCGGCGCGCATGTCGTCCATCACCTGCAGCACCTCCTCGCGCCGCTCCCCGAGCCCGACCATGATGCCGGACTTGGTGAAGATGCCGGGGTCGATCTCCTTCACCCGCTGCAAGAGCCGCAGGCTGTGGAAGTAGCGGGCGCCGGGCCGGACCGAAGGGTAGAGCCCCGGCACCGTCCCGAGATTGTGGTTGAAGACGTCGGGTCGCGCCGCCACCACGGTTTCCAGCGCCGAAGGGGGGCATTTGAGGAAATCTGGTGTCAGCACCTCGATGGTGGTGTCGGGGCATTTGCGGCGGATGGCGCGG
>WFPA01000215.1 GCA_015487815.1 Albidovulum sp. | reverse complement strand
GTCCCCCCCTCCTAGGGCACCAAGTGCAGCGGCGACGGATGGCAGCTCGAACCGGCGGCTCGCGGGAGGCAGGTCCTGACGACAGGAATCGAAACGTTCCCAGGGATGGATGCCGCCCTTGGCCGCAAGAGACCGGCGCCACGCCCCGTGCCGCGCGGCCCTCTTCTCTGGCGCGAAAGGGGCGAAACCCTGCTTCGGCCACCCGCTGTTCGGAGGACCGCTTCTCCTCGGGGCGGATCCGGCGGAAAGCCCGCCGCCGCGTGCCATCAAGGGCGTTGCCTTGGAGCGGCGGCGCTCTTAGAGTTGCCCGGGGCGGCACGGGGCCGCCCGCTCAACGCGCAGGAAAGCCATGCCACGTCTTGCTTCCGTTTCTCTCCTGACCGCGCTTGCCATGCTCGGGCCGGGGCTCGTCTCTTCCCTTGCCCCGCTTCCGGGCACCGCCCTTGCGCAGGCGAGTGGAGAGACCTCACCCGCTGCGAACTCCGCCTCCGAGACCGCCACCGGCCCCACCATCCGCCGCACCTATGCCGATGGCGCCGTCTATGAAGGCGGCTTCAAGGGCGGCAAGCAGCACGGCTTCGGTCGCTACACGCGCCCGGACGGTTTCAGCTACGAGGGCCAGTGGCGCGAGGGGAGAATGGAGCCCGAAGGGCGCATCACCTACCCCGACGGCACGGTCTATGAAGGGCAGCTCAAGGACGGCAAGCCCCATGGCAAGGGCCGCATCACCTATCCCGACGGCGCCAGCTACGAGGGCGAATGGGTCGAGGGCGCCATCACCGGCAAGGGGGTGGTCCGTTACAAGGACGGCTCGGTCTATGAGGGAATGCTCGAGAACGGCCAGCACCACGGCCGCGGCCGGCTCACCCTGCCCGACGGCTACGTCTATGACGGCGACTGGGTCCGGGGCGCAAAGACCGGCCAGGCGCGCATCCGCTATGCCGACGGCTCGGTCTACGAGGGCGAGGTGGTGGACGGTCGCCGCGAAGGCACCGGCACCCTCACCCTGCCCGACGGCACGCGCTACGAGGGCGGCTGGAAGAACGGGCAGATGCATGGTCGGGGCAGGCTCGTCTTCGCCAACGGCAATGTCTATGAGGGCGATTTCGTCGAGGGGCGGCGCGAGGGCAAGGGCACGCTGCGCTACAAGGACGGGTCGGTCTATGTCGGCGAATTCAGGAACGACAAGCGTCACGGCCAGGGCCGCTTCACCGGCGCGGACGGCTTCACCTATGAAGGCCAGTGGGTCGAGGGGCGGATGGAGGGAGAAGGCCGCATCATCTACCCCGACGGGGCGATCTATGTCGGTCAGGTGAAGAACGGGCTGCCCGAAGGCCGGGGCAAGATCACCTATCCCGACGGCGCGACCTATGAGGGAATGTGGCGTGCCGGGCTGCCCCATGGCAGGGGCAAGGCGGTCTATGCCAACGGCGTCAGCTACGAGGGCGATTTTATCGAGGGCCGCTCCGAGGGCATCGGCGTGATGACCGCCCCCGACGGCTACCGCTACGAAGGCGAATGGAAGGCCGGCAAGCGCCACGGCAAAGGCAAGGCCCGCTATCCTGACGGCACGATCTACGAGGGCGAGTTCCGCGCCGGCCAGCGCGAGGGCACCGGCAAGCTGACCACGCCCGACGGTTTCGTCTACGAAGGCGAATGGAAGGCCGGACGGATCCACGGCAGGGGCAAGGCGATCTACCCCAACGGCGATGTCTACGAGGGTGAATTCCGAGACGGAAAGCGCTGGGGCAAGGGCAGGATGACCTATGCCACCGGCGAGGTGGACGAAGGCGAGTGGATCGACGGCAAGCCCGCCGACGTCACCCCCGCGCCGCAGGAATAGCCGCGCGGCCCGGCCGCGGACCCGGCCGATACGCTCGGGATGAAGGCCGGCTTCGGATCGCGCCGTCGGACGGATGGCGGTCGGCGGCGGCCCCTCGCTCCGCGGGCCGATCCGAACCCCCCGCATTCCGCGCACCGGCCAGGTACCGGCTCACGGCCGCAGCCTGCTCCGCCATCGTCCTTTCTCCATGCGCCATCCACCGGCTGCCCCGGCTCTCCGGTGGCCGGACGGCCCCGGCCCGACAGAACCGCCTCGCGCCCGCGGGCTGCTTTCACGGGTCCGGCCCGACCGCCTGGCCTCAGGGCGCACGAAGCGCCGCCCCTGCATCCGGGCCGTTCGCCACCCCGCGTTTCGGGCGCATAGCCCGACCGCGCACCGCTCGCCACTCGGACCAGGCAGCCCCGGTCACAAACCCGGTCCCGACCGCAGCCTGGCCCCGCCACATGGCCGGGCGTCCGGGGTATCCCCTGCCACCAACGGGACATGACCGCTCGATGCGCGCATCTCATGGCAGGCCGGCCGCTCGACCGGTCCCTTCACCCAGGCCGTATCCTGCCCGGGGCAGATCCTGTGATCGCACCCCGCCCCTTTCACGCCGCCCGACCGCGGCCGGGCCGCCTCCGGTCCATGCCGACAGATGGAAACCCTGACTGCCGACGGTGGGGTGAAATGGTCCGCCTCGCTCGGGAACCGCCTCCACCCCTGACACCGCCACCTTCGCATGGCCGCATGATCTCTGCTCTGCATGGAACACCACGGGCCGCTTCCACGACCTCGCTGCCTGTCACGACCGCACACCCTCGGGGCAAACGACGCCCGAACCGGACGAGCCCCGCCGCCGGGGCGGAAATGCCCCTGCATTCAAGCGGTGTTGCATCCGCCCCGCCCGCGAAGGGCAATGCGCCCCCGCCGCGCCCGACGGCTGACGCAGGAGGCCGAACGCCCGTCATGCTCATGAGGCACCGCTTCGGGGAAGCGTCTCGCCGGGGACTTGCGCTTCGAGGGAGTGTCCTGCCGGCGCGCCACGCTCCCGACCACCGCAAGCGTCCGGGCGCCGGTTTCGACCATGCCGGGCGCGAACCGTCCTCCGGCTCGCCCGTCGCTTCGGTGATTTGCCATTGCACTTGCCGCCAGCCGGTGTATATTTCCCGCCATGATCGGCATGAGCGACACGGGCGGCATGTCCCGCAAGGGGATGATCGGCAGCAGGGCCGCAGGGCGCCTGCGCATCGTCGCGCCCCGCACCGCGCTCCTTCTTCTTACCAGCCTCTGAGCGGGCCGCCCCGGCGCACCCGCCCAGAGGATCGCGCCTTGCGCCGGAGCCCGATTTCCCCCAGAACCACCACCTGTCAGCATCACCGTTCCGTGCCCGCGGCGCCATCCGCGCCTTGCCGGGCCGATGCAGGAGCCACAAGCATGACCAACAGCACGACGTCCCCCACCAGCACCGCCCCGTCCGGGAACGACACCCCGCGCGAGCGGATCTTCATCTTCGACACCACCCTGCGCGACGGCGAACAGTCGCCCGGCGCCACCATGAGCCTCGAGGAGAAGCTCGAGATCGCCCAGCTCCTCGACGAGATGGGGGTGGACATCATCGAGGCGGGCTTCCCCATCGCCTCCGAGGGCGACTTCCAGGCGGTCAACGAGATCGCCAAGCTGGCGAAGGACGCGGTGATCTGCGGTCTCGCCCGCTCCGCCTTCAAGGACATCGACCGGGCCGCCGAGGCCCTGAAACCCGCCATCGACCGTGGCCGAGGCCGGATCCACACCTTCATCTCGACCTCGCCGCTGCACATGAAATACAAGCTGCAGATGGAGCCCGAGGCGGTGATCGAGGCGATCGACGCTTCTGTGCGCCGCGCACGCAACCATACCGACGATGTCGAATGGTCGCCCGAGGACGGCACCCGCACCGACCCCGACTTCCTCTGTCGCGCGGTCGAGACCGCGATCCGGGCCGGCGCCACCACCATCAACATTCCCGACACGGTGGGCTATGCCATTCCCGGCGAGAGCGCCCGCATCATCCGCATGCTGAAGGAGCGGGTGCCCGGCATCGAGGACGTCATCATCTCGACCCATTGCCATGACGACCTCGGCATGGCGGTGGCCAACTCGCTGGCGGCGGTCGAGGCCGGGGCACGGCAGGTCGAGTGCACCATCAACGGCATCGGCGAGAGGGCCGGCAACGCCGCACTCGAGGAGATCGTGATGGCGCTCAAGGTGCGGGGCGACGCCATGCCCTTTGAGACCGGCATCGACACCACCAGGCTGGTGCAGGCGAGCCGCATCGTTTCCCGGGCCACGGGCTTTCCGGTGCAATACAACAAGGCGATCGTCGGCAAGAACGCCTTCGCCCACGAATCGGGCATCCATCAGGACGGAATGCTCAAGCATGCCGGTACCTACGAGATCATGCGTCCCGAGGATGTCGGCCTCAACCAGTCCAACCTCGTGCTCGGCAAGCATTCGGGCCGCCATGCGCTGCGCGAGAAGCTCAGGGAACTGGGCTATGATCTCTCCGACAACCAGCTCAAGGACGTGTTCGTGCGGTTCAAGGCGCTCGCGGACCGCAAGAAGGAGATCTACGACGACGATCTGATCGCCCTCATGCAGGACGGCTCGGAAGAAGGCGGCACCGAGCGCATCCAGGTGAAGTTCCTCCGGGTGATCTGCGGCACCGAGGCGCCCCAGTCGGCCGATCTCATCCTCGAGATCGACGGCGAGGAGCAGCGCACCACCGCTTTCGGCGACGGGCCGGTGGACGCCACCTTCAAGGCCATCTGCGCCCTCGTCCCCCATGAGGCCAGCCTGCAGCTCTATCAGGTTCATGCCGTGACCGAGGGCACCGACGCACAGGCCACCGTCTCGGTGCGGATGGAGGAGAACGGGCGCATCGTCACCGGTCAGGCGTCCGATACCGATACGGTGGTGGCCTCGGCCAAGGCCTATGTCGCCGCCCTCAACAAGCTGATGATCAAGCGCGAGAAGGGCAAACCCGCCCCGATCGAGGCGACGCCCTGAATCAGCCCCGGGCAAGCCCGGGAAAAGGTGGCAGCCAGCAGGGCGCTTCGGGCGGCTCCTGCCGGCCGCGGCCGCCCGAAAGACACCGAAGGACACGGGAGGCCGCGGCCGGATGGTCGCGGCCCATTGCCTCGGGGGACCGGGCGGAACATGACGGGTGAGCACGAAACGGGGCGCAGGCCGCGCTCCGGCGAGTGCGAACCGCCCTCGCCCC
>WFPA01000214.1 GCA_015487815.1 Albidovulum sp. | reverse complement strand
CATCCTCGTCGCGCCGGCGCACCTCCTCGGCGAGGCCCGCATCGCCTTCGACATAGGCGCGGATGGCGTCGCGCAGCATGGCCTCGACCATTTCCGCCAGCCGGCGGATCGCCGAGGCCCCCGAAACCCGCGAGGCGGCCGAGATCACCGAGGTGCGCTTGGCGATGTTCTTGGCATAATCGCCGATGCGCTCGAGATTGCCGGCGATCTTCATCAGCGAGATCACCGTCCGCAGGTCGGTCGCCTGCGGCTGGCGCAGGGCGATGATCCGCACCACCGCGTGGTTGATCTCCTCCTCGAGCCGATCGACCTCGCGATCGAGGGCGATCACCTCGCCGGCCCGCTCCACGTCGTGCTCGGCCAGCGCCCGGGCGGCGTCGCGGATCTCGCGCTCGACCAGCCCGCTCATCTCGCGCACGAGAGCGCGCGCCTCCTTCAGATCCTCGTCGAAGGCCCGGTTGATATGTCCGCTTCTCGGTATCATCGCGTCCTCCCTCAGCCGATGCGGCCGGTGATGTAGCTTTCGGTGCGCGGATCGCGCGGGTTGGTGAAGATCTGCTCGGTGTCGCCGAACTCGACCAGCTCGCCGAGATGGAAGAAGGCGGTCTTCTGGCTGACCCGGGCCGCCTGCTGCATCGAATGGGTGACGATGACGACGCTGTATTGCGCCCTGAGCTCGTAGATCAGCTCCTCGATCTGGGCGGTGGCGATGGGATCGAGCGCCGAGGCCGGCTCGTCCATCAGCAGCACCTCGGGCGAGGTGGCGATCGCCCGGGCGATGCACAGCCGCTGCTGCTGGCCGCCCGAAAGCCCGGTGCCCATGTCGTCGAGCCGGTCCTTCACCTCGTCCCACAGCGCCGCCCGCCGCAGCGAGGACTCGACGATCTCGTCAAGCTCGGCCCGGTTGCGGGCAAGGCCGTGGATCCGCGGCCCGTAGGCGACATTGTCGTAGATCGACTTCGGAAACGGGTTCGGCTTCTGGAACACCATGCCGACCCGCGCCCGCAGCAGCACCGGGTCCTGCTCGGGGGCGTAGATGTCCTCGCCGTCGAGCCGGATGTCCCCCTCGACGCGGGCGGTCTCGATGGTGTCATTCATGCGGTTGAAGCAGCGCAGGAAGGTGGACTTGCCGCAGCCCGAGGGGCCGATGAAGGCGGTCACGGTCTTGTCGAGGATATCGACGCTCACATCCTTGATGGCGTGGGTGTCGCCATACCAGACATTGACGTTGCGGGCCGATATCTTGACCGGCTTCTCCTCCTCGCGACTGGCTGCGCCGAGGGTGACGCGGGCACGGGCCGCGCCGCTCTCTGCCGGGGAGGCGGTGGCGGCCTGTGCTTCGGTGGCGGCGGTATCCTGCATCGGTCTCTCCCTGAAGGGTTCGGTCACGGGGCCGGGTGGACGGTCCTGCCTGCGGGGCGCATGGCGGCCTCCCTACCAGCGCCGTTCGCTGCGCTGGCGCAGCCAGATGGCGATGGCGTTCATGGCGACGAGGAAGCCCAGAAGCACCAAGATCGCGGCCGAGGTGCGGCTCGTGAAGCCGCGCTCGGGGCTGTCGGCCCAGATGTAGATCTGGGTCGGCAGGGCGGTGGCGGCGTCGAAGGGCGAATGGGGAATGGCGGTGATGAAGGCGTTCATGCCGATGAGCAGCAGCGGCGCCGTCTCCCCCAGCGCCTGCGCCAGGCCGATGATGGTGCCGGTGAGGATGCCGGGCATCGCCAGCGGCAGCACATGGTCGAACACCACCTGCTGGCGCGAGGCGGCGCTGGGCCTTGGCGCCTCGCGCCAGCAGGTGGTGTTCGACCATGTGCTGCCGCTGGCGATGCCCGGCATCCTCACCGGCACCATCATCGGCCTGGCGCAAGCGCTGGGGGAGACGGCGCCGCTGCTGCTCATCGGCATGAACGCCTTCATCACCGCCATTCCCGATTCGCCCTTCGACGCCGCCACCGCCCTGCCGACGCAGATCTACATCTGGGCCGACAGCCCCGAGCGCGGCTTCACGAGCCGCACCTCGGCGGCGATCCTCGTGCTCCTGGGGTTCCTCGTCGCCATGAACGCCATCGCCATCTGGCTGCGCCAGCGCACCGAGAGACGCTGGTGAGCCGACGGCCGGCACCGTGAACCACGCCCGCAGGACTCCACACCGCGCCCATCGACCGAACCGTTCAGGGAGACACCGATGCAGGACAACGCCGCCACCCAAGCGCAGCCCACAGGCGCCGTCACGGGGCAGAACGGCGCGGCACGCGCCCGCGTCAGCCTCGGCGCTGCGAGCCGCGAGGAGGAAAGACCGGTCAAGATCTCGGCGCGAAACGTCAATGTCTGGTATGGCGACACCCACGCCATCAAGGATGTGAGCGTCGACATCCTCGACAAGACCGTGACCGCCTTCATCGGCCCGTCGGGCTGCGGCAAGTCCACCTTCCTGCGCTGCTTCAACCGCATGAACGACACCATCGAGACGGCCCGTGTCGAGGGGGATATCCGGCTCGACGGCGAGGACATCTACGCGCCCGAACAGGATCCGGTGCTGCTGCGGGCCCGGGTCGGCATGGTCTTCCAGAAGCCGAACCCGTTTCCGAAGTCGATCTACGACAATGTCGCCTACGGTCCGCGCATTCACGGCCTCGCCCGCAACCGGGCCGAGCTTGACGAGATCGTCGAGTCCTCGCTGCGGCGCGCGGCTCTGTGGGACGAGGTGAAGGACCGGCTCGACGACATGGGCACCGGGCTGTCGGGCGGCCAGCAGCAGCGGCTGTGCATCGCCCGGGCTATCGCCACCTCGCCCGAGGTGCTGCTGATGGACGAGCCGGCCTCGGCCCTCGATCCCATCGCCACCGCCCAGATCGAGGAGCTGATCTACGAGCTCAGGGAGCAATACAGCGTGGTGATCGTCACCCATTCGATGCAGCAGGCCGCCCGTGTCAGCCAGAAGACCGCCTTCTTCCATCTCGGGGAGCTGGTCGAATTTGGCGATACCGAGCAGATCTTCACCAACCCGCGCGATCCGCGCACCGAAAGCTACATCACCGGCCGCATCGGCTGAGGGAGGAAGCGATGATACCGAGAAGCGGACATATCAACCGGGCCTTCGACGAGGATCTCAGGGAGGCGCGCGATCTCGTGCGGGAGATGAGCGCACTCGTCGAGCGCGAGATCCGCGACGCATCCCGGGCGCTGGCCGAGCACGACGTGGAGCGGGCCGGCGAGGTGATCGCCCTCGACCGCGAGGTCGATCGGCTCGAGGAGGAGATCAACCACGCGGTGGTGCGGATCATCGCCCTGCGTCAGCCGCAGGCGACCGATCTGCGGATCGTGATTTCCCTGATGAAGATTGCCGGCAATCTCGAACGGATCGGCGACTATGCCAAGAACATCGCCAAGCGCACTTCGGTGATCTCGGCCGCCTCGCGGGTTTCGGGGGCCTCGGCGATCCGCCGGCTGGCGGAAATGGTCGAGGCCATGCTGCGCGACGCCATCCGCGCCTATGTCGAAGGCGATGCGGGCCTCGCCGAGGAGGTGCGCCGGCGCGACGAGGATG
>WFPA01000213.1 GCA_015487815.1 Albidovulum sp. | reverse complement strand
CCTTCACCGACAGGGTGACCCCCTTCGAGGCGCCGGCCCTGAGCACGCGGATCGAATACACCTGCCCGATGCATCCCGAGATCGTCTCGGAGAGCCCGGGGAAATGCACGATCTGCGGCATGGATCTGGTCGAGCGCGAAGCGGCAGCCGGCGGCGCTGCGGTGCACGAGCACCACGAGCACCACGAAACCGCTCATGGCGGGGCGGCGCAAGGGGCCGCGCCCCCCCATGCGCAACCCGCCCCGGGGGCGGAGTCCGTCACCTACACCTGCCCCATGCACCCCGAGGTGGTCTCGAACCAGCCCGGCGAGTGTCCGAAATGCGGGATGAAGCTGGTGCCGAAGGATACTGTCTCGGAACATGACGGCCACGGAGCGCATGGCCACAAGCATGATCATGCAACCCGTGCCGACCACGCGGCATCCCCCACCTATACCTGCCCCATGCACCCCGAGGTGGTTTCGGACCAGCCCGGCGAGTGTCCGAAATGCGGGATGAAGCTGGTGCCCCGGGAGGTCGTTTCGGAGCATCAGGGCAACACTCCTCCGCACGAAAACACCGCTCATGGCGGAAAGGCGGAACACGGGCTTCATGCCGGTCACGGCAGCACCCGCGAAGATACGCCGTCAGCCGCGCCGGAAAAGCACGCGGAACACACAGCGCATGCGGGCTCCCGGTCGCACGGCGGCAGGAAGGATCATGCCGGAGATTCCCGCGCCGGCCACGGCGATCACTCCGCGCATGTCGGCGACCATGACCATGCGGAACAGGCCCGGGGGAAACATGCCGGTTCCGGGCAGGATTCCCATGCCGGGCATGGTGCCGGTGCCGGCATTCCCGGGATCGAGCCCCATTTCATGTCGATGGTCGAACTGACCCGGGGCAAACCCGCCAGCCCCGACGGGCTCGTCATGGAGTGGATCGACGTGCCCTTCGGCCCCTTCTTTCCCGGCCTGCCGGGGGGGCTGAGGCTGCATCTCACCCTCGACGGCGACGCCGTGGCCGGAGCCCGCATCGGCGGGCTGCCCGGTCCCGAGCTGCCACCCGGCACCGCCCTTGCCGATCTGCCAGGGCGGCTGGCGGCCGTCACCCCGCTCTCGCCGGTGGCCCTGCGTATCCTTGCGATCCGCTCCGTCCACGACGCTGCAGGGGTGGCCGCGCCGGGCCATGCGACCCTGCTCGAACACGAACGCATCGTCAGCCATCTGAACTGGCTCGCGCTCCTTGCCCGGCAGATCGGCCTTGACGCGATCGAACGGCAGGCGGCGCGACTGGTGCAGGATGCGCTTGGAGCAGGCCCCGGGAGCACCGGCGCTATCGCCCCCCGGCTGCGGCGCTTTCTCGACCGGGTCCGGCGAACGCCCCTTCTTCGGCTGAAACTGGCGGGCGTCGGCCGCTGGAGCGGCGGCGGAACCGGCCCCGTGGCGCGGGCGGCGGGCCACGCCGTCGATGCCCGGGCAGACGATCCCGCCTATGCCGGCCTCGATTTCGCTCCGGTCACCACGCCGGGCGGCGACGCGCTGGCCCGTCTCATGCAGCGCATCGCCGAGATCGGTCAGAGCCTCGATCTGATCGCCCGCGCCAGCACCGCACCCGCGCTCACCCTGCCAGACCCACTGCCCACGGATGGCCACGGTTCCGCCTGCATCGAGACGCCCCGGGGGCCCGCGCACCTCCATCTGGCGATCGAGGGCGGTGTGGTGAGCCATGCCCGCCTGACGCTGCCTTTCGCGAGCATCGCCGCCGCAGTGCCCGAAATGGTCGCGCAGATGGAAGTGGCTGACGCGCTGATTGCCATCGGATCGCTCGATCTCGACCCCTGGGGAGGCGGCGCATGACTGTCCTGGCAATCATCGCGGCCCTGCTTGCGGGGGTCTGGCTGCTGGCGGCGATCGAGGGATGGGCCGCGCATGGCCGTTTCAGCCTGATCCGCCCGCTGGCCGCAGCACTGGCACTGCTGGGGCGCGAGAGCATCGTGCCTCGCAAGGCCGACCGGCTGTTCTTCGAGGTCGCACCGGTGCTGCTGCTGGTCGCGGGGCTGCTGGCGGTGGCGGTGATCCCGCTGGCGCCCGGGCTGATCGTCGTCGATCTGGCCACGGGAGCCCTGTTCGTCAATGCCGCCCTGGCCTATGTGCTGGTGGCGCTGATCATGGCCGGATGGGGACCTGACGGCGCCTATGCGATGATCGGCGGCTGGCGGTTCCTCGGCCAGTTCATCGGCTATTCGATGCTGGTCGTGATGCCGATCACCGCGGTGGCGATGCGCGCCGAATCGCTGTCCACCGTCGAGATCGTCGCCTCGCAGGCCGATTTGTGGAACATCGCCTATCAGCCGCTCGGCTTCGTCCTGTTCGTGATCGCGGCCATGGCGCTCGCCTGGCTTCCGCCCTTCGACCTGCCCGCGGCCGAAGGCGATCTCGCGGGCGGGATCGAGGCCGAATATGCCGGCGCGCGGCTCCTCGTCCTGCGACTGGCGCGCATGGTAATCGTGCTGGCGCTGGCGGGTGCGGTCACGACCTTCTATCTCGGCGGCTGGCTCGGCCCCTGGCTGCCCAGCTGGGCCTGGAGCGGGCTGAAGACGCTGGCGGTGGCATCGGCCATGCTGATGCTGGGCCGCCACCTGCCGCGCATCCGCGAGGCACGCTTTCTCGAACTTTGCTGGAAAGCCGGCGTGCCCTTGGCGCTGGTCAACATCTTTCTGGTGGGCGTGATTGCCCTGGTGGTGCCGACATGAGCGGAAGTGCTGCAGAAACCCTGTTCCTCGTCTTCTTCGGCGCCGCCGCCGTCTGGTTCGGCATCGTCGTCTTCCGAACCCATTCGATGGTGCGCTCGGCCATCGCGCTTCTCTTCGCACAGACGGCGGTCGGGGCGATGTTCCTGGTGATGCAGGCCGAGTTCCTGGGCGTGCTGCAGATCATGATGATGGCCAGCGAGATGAGCATCATGGCGATCTTCATGGTCATGTTCATGATGGACCCGGGCGGTCTCGGCGCGATGGAGATGACACATCAGAAACGCCTGTCGCTGAAGGCCGGGGGAGCGGGATTCGCCTTCGCACTGGGAGTGATCCTGCTCGGCGGCTGGGGGCCGGCGGCGCAGGAGGTGCCCGCGGCCGCGGCCCAGACGGCGGCGCTGGGGCGCGAGCTGCTGGGCCGGTCGATGTTCGTCTTCGAAAGCGCCGGGCTGACGATCCTGACGGCGATGATCGCGGCCACCATGGTCGCCATCGCACCGCAAGGGGAGAAGGAAGGATGACATTCGAGCTCGTCATCGTGCTGGCCATGGCGGCCGCGCTGTTCGGCATCGGCATCTACGGGGCCCTCAGCCAGACCAATCTGGTGATGATCATGATGGGTGTCGAGCTGATCCTCGCCGCGGCCCTGCTGAACCTGGTGGCCTTCTGGCGCTATCTGCACCCCGAAACGATGGCCGGGCAGATGTTCGTTCTGATCGTGATGACGGTGATGGCGGTGGAGATGGCGGTGGGCTTCGGCATCGCCGTCGCCCGCTTCCGCGCCCGGGGCTCGGTCGAGGTCGAGGAAGCACGGGAGCTCAGGGGATGATCTGGCTCGCCCTCACCCTCTTGGCTCCTTTCGGCGCGGGGGTCGCGATCCTCGCGCTGCGCCGCGCCCCGGCCGCAGTGGCGATTGCCGGTGCCGCGCTGGGGCTTGCGGGCGCGCTGGGCCTGTTCGCCTCGATGACCCGGGGCGAACGGATCGGCGCCGGGCTGCCCTTCCTGCCCGATTTTCCGATATCGCTTGAGGCCACGCCGCTGACGGCGACGCTGGCATTGCTGGTCGCAACCGTGACGACGGCGGTGCTGATCCATGCCGCGGGCTACATGGCCCGCGACCCCGAACGGGTGCGTTTCTTCGGCACCATGGCGCTGTTCGTCGCGGCAATGGAGCTGCTGGTGCTGGCCGGTGACTGGATCACGCTTCTGGCCGCATGGGAGATGATCGGTTTTTCCTCCTATCTGCTGATCGGCTTCTGGCACGGCCGGCCGGGCGTGGCGGGCGCGGCGCTGCGGGCATTCCTCTACACCCGGTCGGCCGATCTGGGGCTGTATCTGGCGGTCTTCCTGCTGATCGGCAGGGCCGGCACCTCCGACATCGCCGCCACGCTGGACGTCACCGGCACGCCGGCGCTGATCGCGGGGCTTCTGCTGCTGGTCGCGGCGGCGGGCAAGTCGGCGCAGCTGCCCTTCCAGGAGTGGCTGTTGCGGGCGATGGCGGGCCCGACGCCGGTTTCGGCGCTGCTGCATTCGGCAACGCTGGTTGCGGCGGGCGCGATCCTGCTGATCCGCACCGCGCCGATGCTGCCGGAGGGTGTGCTGGTGGCGGTGGGCCTCGTCGGCGGGGCGACCGCCGTGGTCACCGGCCTGATGGCGCTGGCCGAACGCGATCTCAAGCGGCTGCTGGCCGCATCGACCGCCAGTCAGTACGGCTTCATGCTGATAGCCATCGCCGCGGGCGCCCCCGTCGCGGCGCTCCTGCACCTGATCGCCCATGCCGCGATCAAGTCGGCACTGTTCCTCGGAGCGGGTGTCTTCCAGCATGACCGGGAGAGCACGGCGCTCGAAGCGCTGGCCGGGGCGGGACGGGCGCGGCCCGGTATCTTCGCCGGTTTCGCTCTCGCCGCGCTGGCGCTCGCCGGGCTGCCGCCGATGGCCGCCTGGTTCTCGAAGGAGGCGATCCTGACCGCCAGCTGGGCCAGCCCGCTGGCACCCTGGTTGATGCCCTCTGCACTCGCCGGCGCGTTGATCTCGGCTGCCTACATGGGCCGGGCGCTGCGGGTGTTGTGGGCGGGGTCCGCCGAACGGGCAAAGGCGCCGGTGCCGTTCATGGCCGCGGGTCTGTGGGGGCTGGCGGCCCTGGCCGCGACGCTCGGCGCCGCCTTCGGACCGCTCGAGGCGCTGCTCGGCGCTGCGATCGCGGAAGGGCCCCGGTTCCTGCCCCTTCTCGGGCTGGCGGCGGCCGCGGGCGGTCTGGTGCTGGGATGGACGCTCCCGCCCGACCGGCTGCTCGGCCCGCTTTTCCGGCAGGCGGAGACGGGTTTCGGCATCGCACGTGCTCTGGAGGCCCTCTCGACCCGACCGGTTCTGGCGCTGGCCGAAGCTGTCGAACGGCTCGAGACGGCGGTTCTCTCCGGCATTCTCGCCTCTGGCCGTGCCGGACTCGCCCTGGCCGGCGCGGCGCGCCGGATCGACCGCGACGCGATCGACGGCGCCATCTTCGCCCTGGTGGACCGGCTGTGGGGCTTCGGGCAGCGGCTGCGCCGCCTGCAGAGCGGCCTCATCCATCGCGAACTGGCGCTGAGCATGATCGGCATCGCTCTCCTTGTCGCCGTGCTGCTGATCGCACCCCTGTCCTCCTGAAGGAGTCGGACCATGCCCCTGTTGACCATCGCCACCCTGCTGCCGCTGGTTGCCGGCCTCGGCCTGATGGCGCTGCCGGCCCGCTCGAACGGCATGGCACACGCCGTCTCGATCTCCGCGACGGGCGCGACCTTCCTGCTGGCCCTGGCGATCTGGGCCCGGGGCACCGATCCCGGAGGGTTTGCGCAGCTGGAAGAGGCCGCGTGGATCCCGGCCATCGGCGCCGCCTGGCGGCTCGGCGTGGACGGGCTCAGCCTGCCGCTTGTGCTGCTGACGGGGCTGCTGTTCTTCCTGTCGGCCATATACTCGGTGCGCATCACCGAACGCCCCGCCACCTATGTCGTGCTGATGCTGCTGCTGGAAACCGCCTCGCTCGGCACCTTCATGGCACTCGACGGGCTGCTGTTCTACGTCTTCTTCGAGGTTTCGCTGGTCGGCATGTATTTCATGATCGCCGGCTGGGGACACGAGGACCGCCAGCGTGCGGCGCTGATGTTCTTTCTCTACACGTTGCTGGGATCGCTGCCGCTCCTGCTGGCCATCATCGGGCTCTATCTGGGCTCCGGCACGTTCGACATGCGCGCCTGGACCCAGGCACCGCCGCTGACCGGTCCGGCGGCAATGCTGGCGCTGGTGGCCATGCTGTTCACCTTCGCGGTCAAGACCCCGGTTCTGCCCTTCCACACCTGGCTGCCCGCGGCCCATGTGCAGGCGCCCACGGCCGGCAGCGTCATCCTGGCCGGGGTGATGCTCAAATTCGGCACCTACGGGCTGGTGCGCTTCTCGTTCGAGATGCTGCCTGATGCCTTTGCCGCCGCCGCGCCGGCGGTGCTGGCCTTCGGGGTCGTATCGGCGATCTACGGAGCCCTTGCGGCGCTGGCACAGTCCGATCTGAAGAAGATGATCGCCTACACCTCGGTCAACCACATGGGCTATGTGGTGATCGGCGTTGCGGTGGCCGCACTGGCAACCGGGCCGCTCGTCCGCGCCACCGCCCTTGACGGGGCGACGCTGCAGATGGTCAGCCACGGGGTGGTGACCGGCGCGCTGTTCTTCCTCGTGGGCATGTTGCAGGACCGTGCCCACAGCCGGGCGATGGGCGATTTCGGCGGCCTTCTGGGCCGGGTGCCGTGGCTGGGCTGGGGCTTCATCGTCGCGGCCTTCGCCTCTCTGGGCCTGCCCGGGCTGGCGCATTTCCCGGCCGAGTTCCAGATCTTCCTGGCCACGTTCGGCACCAGACCCTGGGGCACGGTCGCCCTTGTCGGCATCGTGGTGACGGCAGCGCTCTATCTGCGGGCCATTGCGGCCGTCTTTCTCGGCCCGGCGAACGACCGCTGGGCGGCAATGCCCGACCTCGACCGGCACGAGCGGCTGGTGATCGGGCTCTTGCTGGCGCTGATCGTGCTCATCGGGGTGATGCCGGGCGTCATGCTCGACATGATCCATCGCACCATGTCGGGACTGGTCGGATGATGGGACGCGATCTTTCCTTCCTGCTGCCGGAGCTGGTTCTGGTCGGCACGGCCATGCTGATGATCGTGGCCGAGATGCTGCGCGCCGCGCGGCTGGGTCTGGCAATCGGGCTTGCCGGACTGGCGACAGCGACACTCCTGACCCTGCCCGTGCTCGATGCCGACACCACGGTCTTCAGCGGCACTTACCGCATCGATGCCCTGTCGGGCTGGGCCAAGCTGATCCTGCTGCCGGGCACGGCGCTGGCGCTGCTGATGGTGCGGGCCGAGATCGGAGGGCGGCTGCGCGAAGGCAGTGTCCATGCGCTGATCGTGCTCGTCACCCTGGGCGCGCTGATGCTGTCGGGTGCGGGCGACATGATGCTGGTCGTGCTTGGCGTGGTGCTGACGGGGCTGGGCTCCTTCGCCCTCGTCGCCTGGCCGCGCGACGATGCGGCGACCGAAGCGGCGATGAAGTTCCTGATCTTCGGCGCCGTGACCGGTGCGGTGATGATCTACGGGCTGACCTTCTGGTTCGGCGGAACCGGCTCGACCCTGTTTGCCGATCTCGGCCGGCTGACGGGCCGGCCGCTGGTGCTGGCGGCGGGGCTGACAGCCCTGATCGTCGGACTCGGCTACAAGGGGGCGCTGGTGCCGTTCCATTTCTGGGTGCCGGACGCCTATCAGGGAGCTCCGGTGTCGATCGCCGCCTATCTTTCCGTCATCACCAAGGCGGCGGCCTTCTTCGCCCTGGCGCAGGCATTGCGCGATCTGCCCCGCGAAGCGGGCTGGCCTCTCGCACTGGGACTGATCGCGGCCGCGACCATGACCTTCGGCTATCTCGCGGCGCTGGTTCAGAGCAACCTCGTGCGCCTTCTGGCCTACTCCTCCATCGCGCAATCCGGCTATCTTCTGCTGGCCGTGGTGGCGCTTGGTGCCAGCGAACTGGCGCTTCCCGCCCTTCTGGTGTTTGCCGCCGCCTATGTGGCGATGAATCTCGGCGCCTTCGCGGTGGTCCTGCTCGCCGGACGGGAGTTGTCCGACCTTGAGGGGTTCGGCCGGGCGCATCCATGGGTCGGTCTCTCGATGGCGGTCTTTCTCTTCTCGCTGACCGGCATCCCGCCGCTTTTCGGCTTTGTCGGCAAGCTCGGCCTTTTCGCCGCCGCGATCGACGCGGGCCATCTGTGGCTGGCAGTGATCGGCATTCTGAACTCGGTGCTGGGGCTCGGTGTCTATCTGCGTCTCGTGGTGCCGATGTTCGCCGCATCCGAACGGCACGGGGCCATGCCGATGCCGGCACCGCTTCTCACGGTGATCGCATTGACGCTCGCGGTGACGCTGAGCTTCGGAATGGTGACGGGGCTCTTCCTGCGCTGAGCCCGGAACATGAAGGACCATCCCCGCACTGCCTGCGCCGATCGCAGCGACAGCCCGGCCATCCTTCTCTTGCCGCATCTTGCCGCAAGGAGACGGTTTCTGTGGGCGGCACGGAAAATACCACCTAGGCCGGCCCGAAAAATTCTTGCGATCGGGGGGATTTGCGGGTAATTTTCAGCCATGCGCGGCAGGTGCCTATATCTGGCGAGATGGATCCTTCTGGCCTTCGTTGTCATTTCGACGACGACGATGGGGATGGCGTCTCCCGAATTCCACCCCGAGGGGACGGGGGTGCACATGCCGCATCCGGCCCGCATCATGCAGTTGCCGGCGGACATGCTGGCAAAGGCGGTCATGCCGACGGCGACGGGCGGAGCCTGCTGCGCCTGTTTCGACCAGACCGTGCGTGCCGGCGACCTCGAGAACAGGCCGGCCGTCCAGATGAGACTGGGCTGCACCGCCCAGCTGCCTGCCGGTCTCGTCCTCTCTCCACCAAGCGATCCTCCACGAATCTGACACATCGGCCGTTCATGCGCTGAACGGCCCGACCAACCCCGCCGAGGAGGCGGGGAGGGGTGGTGCGCATGCACCATGCGATGATGTCAGTCAGTTCCCGCAGCATGTCTGCCCCCGAGGCGGGCGCATGTGCGGGAGGGAGGAAGAGAAGTGGAAAACGCACTTGGAGCAAGCGGTTACACCGCAACGATGCTTGCCATCGTCTTCATCGTGCTGGGGCTTGGAATTGCTGCGCTGTTTGCGGCGCTGTTCCTGCCCGCACGCTGGAAACTGAAATACAGGATGGAATTCGTCTTCGTGATCCTGCTCGTGGGCCTCGTCTGGTATGCCGACCGGGAAAGCACCCGCATCTTCACCGCCTATCAGGGCGAGATCAGGAAGGCCGGGCTGATCGGCACGGCGGAAGCGGCCGAGCCGGGGCAGAACTTCGATCACGTGATCAAGGTGATCGCCTTCCAATGGGGCTTCGCCTTCATCAACGACGAAGGAAAGATCAGTCGCAACGCGGAGATCGTCGAGCCCGGCTCGAAGGTGCTGTTCCGCATCTTCGGAAACGACGTGATCCACGGCTTCAACATCCCGGCCGTCGGCATCACCGCCGAATACGAGCCCGGGGTCGAACGAGACCTGTGGATCCGCGCCCCCTCCAGACCGGGGAAATACCTGATCCAGTGCCTCAACTACTGCGGGGTCGGCCATGCCCAGATGAAGGCCTGGCTGGTCGTGAGGGAGAAAGAGGCATGAACGGGAACCGCACACGAACAACCGACAGAAAGGGAGGCATGTGATGGCCAGCCCGCAGGACATGGAACGCATGGGGGGAACCCCTCACTGGGAGCCCGAGAACATCATCGGCAGGATGGATCTCAAGACGCTCCTTTTCAGTCACGACTATCGTCACATCGCGATCAAGGGGATGCTCACCTCGCTGGTGATGCTGGGACTCGGCGGACTGATGGCGCTGCTCTTCCGCACCGAGCTGGCCGTGCCCGACATCCAGTTCTTCGACGCCCGGCCCTACATGTCGCTGATGACGCTTCACGGGATGTTCATGGTCTTCGGCTTCATCATCCCGCTGGTCATCTCGATCATGTACTACATGATGCCGAAGGTCCTGAAGACCGAAAGGCTGATCTGGACCCGAGGTGCGCAGTGGTCCTGGTGGACGCTGATCGTGGCTGCGGTGGCTCTCGTGATCTCGCGACCCGATTTCACCTGGACCTTCTACCCGCCGATGTCGCTCCGGGTTGGCGGGCCGCTCGTCTGGCTCGGCTACCTTGCCGTTCTTCTCGTCGCGATTTCCGAGTTTCTCGCCGGAGC
Source organism: Albidovulum sp. (assembly GCA_015487815.1). Classification (GTDB taxonomy): domain Bacteria; phylum Pseudomonadota; class Alphaproteobacteria; order Rhodobacterales; family Rhodobacteraceae; genus WFPA01. The sequence goes on along the minus strand of WFPA01000213.1, from coordinate 8,615 downwards.
GGTGCTGTTCGCGAACGGCTGGGCTGCTCTCAGGAAATGGGGCTGGAGCAAGCTGCCGCTGATGGGGTGGGCGGCCCTTGCCGAAGGGCTGCTGCTGATGGGCTCGACACCCATGCTCGGCCTCGTGGCCATCTACATGCTGACCGACTGGATGAACATTACCGCCGTCTACGATGCCGGCAGGGGCGGTTCGACCATGACCTTCATGTTCATGTTCTGGTTCTACGGCCATCCGGCTGTCTATCTGCCGCTCGTGCCGGCGATCGGCGTTCTCTACACGCTGCTGCCGCGCTTTCTCGGTCGGCCGATCTGGAGCTACTGGTCCGGCGTGGTGGCCTTCGCGCTGCTCACGGTGCTGTCCTTCGTGGTCTATCCGCACCACTTCCAGCCTGCACCGACCATCTCGACCCCGCTCGAGCGGGCAGCGCAGATCCTGACGCTGGCGATCTTCATCCCGTCAACGCTGCACGTGTTCAACTGGATCGCGACATTGTGGTATGACGTGATCCCGTCCTCGGCAAAGCGAGCGGTGCCGTTCCGCTTCGTCATCGCCTCCATCTTCTTCCTGATGGTGGGCGGCGTGACAGCCTATGTGAACGGGCAGATCGCCACCGACAGCGACTTCGTCCACAACACCTACTTCGTGCCGGCGCATTTCCACGCCATGTTCGTGGGCTTCATGGCCAACATGGCGATGGCGGGGCTCTACTATCTCTACCCCTACATGACCGGCCGCATGTACAACCAGGGCCTCGGCAACACCCATTTCTGGTTCTGGCAGATCGGCATCTTCGGCAAGGTGTCCATGATGTACTGGCTGGGATACGCCTACTTCCCGCGCTGGGTGGTGGACTATCTGCCGCTGCCGCAATGGTCGACGCCGCAATTCATCCTGACGCTGTCCGCCTATCTCATCGGGCTGGGATTCATCGTCTTCATCTACAACTTCATCCGATCCGCCAGCCGTGGCGCAAGCGTGACGGGCGACCCGTGGGCGCTGTCGAGCGACGTGACGGTCGGTGCCGAAGTCCCTGCCGAATGAGGAGGACAGAATCATGATACTGCGACTTTACCTGACCCTCGGGCTCGTGCTTCTCGGCGGGACCGCCTGGTTCATCGTCGTGAAACAGCCACCGACCGTGCAGGACGTGCCTGCCGTGCCTGCCGTCGTCAAGCTGCAGGACGAAGGGGTGATCCCGAAGGGCAACATTCCCGAGAACGAGGATATCGAACACGATGTCTTCGTCACGCCTGCCGAGGACGAGAAACGTCTCGAGGAAGCCGAAGCGGCGATGGGAAGCATGCCCGGCATGAACATGGGCGGCGGCATGAAGATGGACGAGGCCCGGGGTTCAAAGGAAGAACGACCGGCTGCCGGCGCCATGAAGATGGACGACAGCACCCCGTCGGGGGCGGAAGGCATGAAGATGGGCAGCGAGGCTGCATCCGCGCCCGCCGGCGGGATGGAGATGCCGCCCGTCATGGACGAGGAGGAGGCTGCAAAGGCCATGGCCCAGCAGATGGCCGGGCTGGTGATCTCGCAGGAAGGCCCCTTCGATCGCGAGATCACCCTGTCGATGTCGGAATGGACCTTCTCGCCGATCGACATCAAGGTGAAGGAGGGTGAGCGCATCAGGTTCACGGTGCGCAACGACGGCAAGCTGCTGCACGAGTTCATGTTCATGACCATGCCGCAGATGCAGGCAATCACCTATCGTGCCAAGAGGGCCGACTGGAGCCTGTTCGAGCACGAGGCGCTCTACGAGAAGTCGCTTCTCCTGCCCGGTCAGGAGATCAGCTTCGTCGCCACGATCACCAAGTCGGGATCGTGGATGTTCATGTGCATGCTGCCGTATCACATGCAGATGGGCATGATGGGTCAGCTCGCCACGCCCGGCGCCGCGATGAAGATGTGACCGACCTCATGGCCGGGGCCGCATGTGCCGGCCCCGGCCGCCCGCCTGTTCGACCATTCGGGGACATTCGCATGCAACAAGCCGCATTGATCACCCGCCTGAGCCGCGCCGCCCGACGGCGCAGCCGTCCCTATGTCCTGCTCTTCAAGCCACGGGTCATGTCGCTGGTGGTCTTCACCGCTGCCGTCGGGCTTCTGATCGCTCCGACCCGTCCGGATTTCCCGACCGCGCTGGCCGCCATCGCTCTCATCGCGATCGGGGCGGGCGCAGCCGGGGCCCTCAACATGTGGTGGGACGCCGATATCGACCTCCTGATGCGCCGCACCCGCAACCGGCCCGTTCCGGCGGGGCAGGTCTCGGGCCGCACGGCGATGGCATTGGGACTGGTCTTCTCGCTGCTCTCGGTCCTGACGCTCGGTGCGCTGACCAACTGGCTGGCGGCCGGTCTTCTGGCCTTCACGATCTTCTTCTACGCCGTGATCTACACCATGTGGCTCAAGCGGCGGACACCGCAGAACATCGTCATCGGCGGTGCCGCCGGAGCGCTGCCGCCCATGATCGGCTGGGCGGCCGCCACCGGGGATGTCGGCCTTGCCAGCCTCTCGCTGTTTCTTCTCATCTTCCTGTGGACACCCCCCCATTTCTGGGCGCTGGCCCTTTTCACCCGTGACGATTACGACCGGGCCGGCGTGCCGATGCTGACCGTCACGCATGGACGGGCTGCGACACGGCGGCAGATACTGCGCTATGCCGTGGCTCTGGCCCTTGCCGCTGTGCTCCCCGTCGTCGCCGGCATCGGCGGCATCATCTATCTTGCCGTCGCCGTGCCTCTCAACGGTGTCTTCCTCGCAGGCGCCTGGCGTGTCGCTCACAGGAGCGAATCGGAAGCCGACCGGGATCACTACAGGGCGGAGCGCGCCCTGTTCCGCCTGTCGCTCTGGTATCTCTTCCTCCATTTCTCTGCCCTGGTCGGTGACGCGGCACTTCGGACCCTGACACCCTGAGCGAGGGGGTGTGCGGCCGACGCGGCAGAGGCGCTGCGGAGGCGTGTCCGCGCAACCGCCGTCCGGGCAGGAGCCTGCGCAAGGGGCTGGCCGGCGCCGTTGCGCAATTCCACGCTCCGCAACCGCCCTGCGACAGCCCCCGGCTCATGCGCGAGCCGACGAAGGTGCCCGCCGGCGCCACCATCATCGGCCCGCGGAAGGCATCGATCCCCCGCCGCCGCATCTCCGGGACAGGGGCAGCCTGTCATCAGAAGCCCCGAACCGGGACAACGGACCGCACCCGACCCACGCCACCGAGACGACCTGGCGCAACCGTCATCTCCACCACCGCCAGGGGGAGAGCGGGCCGCTATCGGGGAGCGATGCCGCCATGGCGCTTGCCAAGGCCGCAAGGGCGGGTATCATGGCGCCGCCCCGCCGGGGCAGGACCGTTCCACACGCTGCGACCGAGGAGCCTGCATGACCATCGATCCCCCCGAAATCAGGACCGTCACCACCCGGAAGGTCTCGTGCGACGCCGATCAGGGACCGCTCGGCCATCCCCGGATCTGGCTGCACATCCCCCATGAGCGCAACTGGATCGACTGCCCCTATTGCGACCGCCGCTTCGTCCTTCGGGAAGAGGAGGCCACCGCCCGAGGGTGAGCCCGGCAGGGGAGACCGACGGGAGAGGCCGACGGGGAGGGGCGGCGGATCCGCCATTGGTGCGCCCGCCCGCCACCGGAGCTTTCCCGGCCGGCAGTGCCGGCGAAACGCCCGCCGGTCACACGGGCATCATCAGACCATCTGCTCCTCCACTCCGAGGAGCCGACGGAGCCGGCGGGGCGAGCGGCTGCAGGGGCGGAGGGCGGAGCGGTCGGGACGCCGACATCGTGCTTTTCCGCCGCGCCCTCGGGGCGGCCTCCCGCCTTGCCACCGGCCGCACCGGCCCTGCCCGGAAAGGCCTGTCCGTGGCACCCGCCCCGCCCGCAGTTCATGCCACCCCATGCCAGAGCAGGACCATCATGCCCGCCGACACACCCCCATCCGCCACCACGAGCAACACAACAGCAGCCGCGCCCGGCAATGCATCTTCGGCCGGACCGGCAGATGACTGCTTCGGACCGGATGCTCATCTCGTCCTGATCGACGGGTCGGGATACATCTACCGCGCCTATCACGCGCTGCCGCCGCTCACGCGCGAATCGGACGGGCTGCCCGTGGGCGCGGTCTACGGCTTCACCAACATGCTGCACAAGCTCCTCGCCGAGCAGCACGGCGAGAACGCCCCGACCCATCTCGCCGTCGTCTTCGACGCCAGGGGCGAGAGCTTCCGCAACGAGATCTTTCCCGCCTACAAGGCCAACCGTCCGCCGCCGCCCGAGGACCTTGTCCAGCAGTTCGAACTCATCCGCGAGGCAACCCGCGCCTTCTCGGTGCCGGTGATCGAGAAGGAAGGGTTCGAGGCCGATGACATCATCGCCACCCTCGCCCGCGAGGCGGCCGCGAAGGGCGGGCGGGTGACGATCATTTCCTCGGACAAAGACCTGATGCAGCTCGTCTCCGACCGGGTGCGGATGCTCGATCCGATCCGCAACCGCCCCATCGGCCCCGAGGAGGTCGAAAGGAAGTTCGGCGTGCCGCCCGAAAGGGTCGTGGACGTGCAGGCGCTCGCGGGCGATTCGACCGACAACATTCCCGGCGCACCCGGCATCGGCATCAAGACCGCCGCCCTCCTCGTCAATGAGTATGGCGATCTCGACAATCTCCTTGCCCATGCCGAGGAGATCCCGCAGCCGAAGCGGCGCCGGACGCTGATCGAGTTCGCCGATCAGATCCGCCTCTCGCGCGATCTCGTCCGCCTTGACGATCATGTGCCGCTCGATGCGAGCTTCTGCGATCTCGTAGTCCATCCGCCCGATCCCGAACGGCTGATGGCCTTCCTCGCCGAGATGGAATTCCGCACGCTCCTTCAGCGCATCGCCCGAGAGCACGGCATCGAGCCACCACCGATCCGGCCGCGCGGCAAGACCCGCCCGGCCACGGCCGGCGAGGGGGCGGAAAGTGGCCCGCACCCGCCCGAGATCCATGTGCCGCGCAGTTTCGACACCGACAGCTACGAATGCATCGACAGCCCGTCCGCGCTCGCGGCCTGGATCGCACATATCCGCGAACGGGGCTGGGTGGCGATCGACACCGAGACGACAGGGCTCGACGAGATGCGGGCCGAGCTTGTCGGCATCAGCCTGTGCGTCGAGCCCGGAAAGGCCGGCTACATCCCCCTTGCACATCGCGAGGACGGCGCCGATGGGGGGCCGGCGGGCGGGCTCTTCGACGAGGAAGCGCCCCTGGCCGACGGCCAGCTCTCGCGCTCAGAGGTGCTCGAGGCGCTCGAGCCGATCCTGACCGACGACGCCATCCTCAAGATCGGGCAGAACATCAAGTACGACCTAAAGATCTTCCGCCGCCTCGGGTACGACATCGCCCCGATCGACGACACGATGCTGCTCTCCTACGCCCTCCATGGCGGGCTTCATTCCCACGGCATGGACGAGCTTTCCGAGCGCTATCTCGGCCACACCCCGATCTCGATCAAGCCGCTTCTGGGCAAGGGGAAGAGCGCGCGCACCTTCGACAAGGTGTCGATCGCCGAGGCGGTCTGCTATGCCGCCGAGGATGCCGACATCACCCTCAGGCTGTGGAAGCTCTTTCGCCCCGAACTTCACCATGGCCGGGTCACCCGCATCTACGAGACCGAGGAACGGGCCCTGGTGCCGGTGATCGCCGCGATGGAGCTTGCCGGCATCAAGGTCGATCGTGCCCGTCTGGAGCGGCTCTCGGAGATGTTCGCCGGAAAGATGGCGGCGCTCGAAGCCGAGATCCAGCGGCTGGCGGGCGAGGAATTCAACGTGGGCTCGCCCGCCCAGCTCGGGCGGATCCTGTTCGAAAAGATGGGGCTCGAAGGCGGCAAGAAGAGCCGCAAGACCGGGGCCTGGTCCACCTCGGCCGACATTCTCGAGGAACTGGCGGCCGGGGGAGTGGAACTGGCGCGGAAGGTGCTCGAGTGGCGCCAGCTCGCCAAGCTCAAATCGACCTATGCCGATGCGCTTCGCCAGCACATCAACCCGGAAACCGGCCGGGTCCATACCTCCTACAACATCGCCGGCACCAATACCGGCCGCCTCGCCTCGACCGATCCCAACCTGCAGAACATTCCCGTGCGCACCGAGGAGGGCCGCGAGATCCGCCGTGCCTTCGTCGCCGAGGACGGCCATGTGCTGGTCTCGCTCGACTATTCGCAGATCGAACTCAGGGTCTTCGCCCACATGGCCGGAATCGACGCCCTCAAGCGGGCCTTCGCCGAAGGGCTCGACATTCATGCCATGACCGCCTCGGAAATGTTCCAGGTGCCGCTCGAGGAGATGACGCCCGAGATCCGCCGCCGCGCCAAGGCCATCAATTACGGCATCATCTACGGCATTTCCGCCTTCGGACTGGCGCGCAATCTCGGCATCTCCCGCCAGGAGGCGCAGGCCTTCATCGACCGCTATTTCGAGCGATTCCCCGGCATCCGCCGCTACATGGAGGAGACGGTGGCCTTCGCGAAGGAGCACGGCCATGTGCTCACCCTCTTCGGCCGCAAGATCCACACCCCCAACATCCGCGCCAAGGGGCCCCATGCCGGCATGGCGCAGCGCCAGGCGATCAACGCGCCGATCCAGGGCACCGCGGCCGACATCATCCGCCGGGCGATGGTGCGGATTCCGGCCGCGATCGTCGATCTGCCGGCAAGAATGCTCCTGCAGGTGCATGACGAGCTTTTGTTCGAGGTGCGCGAGGACGCGGCCGGCGAACTTGCGACGCGGGCGAAGGAGGTGATGGAGAAGGCCCATCTGCCGGCGGTCGATCTCACGGTGCCGATCGTGGTCGATGTCGGCATGGGAAGGAGCTGGGCCGAGGCCCACTGACGGGAAGGGACGGGCACGCAGGGCCGGCCCAAGTAGGACGGCGGAACCGAAGAAGAAATCATCGGGCGAAGAATGTGCCAAGAGCCATGGCGCAGGCGTGGGCAGACAAGGCCGGAAGCTGCGCGGCCTGACCGTAGCACATGGCCGGGCATTGGCACGTGCGGCAGGGCCCGGCTTCCGGTGCGGGAGTGGCGGGAGAACGACGGGGAAGGCTCGGGGCCTTTCACCGCAGCGGCACCGGGCATGACCGGCCACCCCTTTCTCCTGCCGACCATCTTCGCGAAGACGCGCGCGCTCCCGATCCGACCAGGTTCCCTCCTGCTTCTCTCTTCAGCCGCCAGCGCATCGCCATGCCCCGGCCGGGCCTCCCATGTCACGTCCTGAGGCGCGTGGCATCGCAACATTCGGGCAACAGCCCGCAGGCCCTCCCCCCGTCCCGACCGGCACCCCTCCCTTGCCAACCGTCTGCAGGCAACACACCGCGCCTTGGCCGCCCCCTTCCCGCCATCTCTCTTCGACCGACAGCGCACGCCCCACCCCGACCGGCTCCCTCTCCTCTCCCGACCGTCTGCAGGCAAAGCGCAACGCACCCAGCCCGACCGCGGCCCTTCCTGCGATCTTTCTTCGACCGACAGCACATGACCCGCCACGGCCGGGTCGTCCACCGCACCGCAGACATGCGGCCTCACACGCTCCAGAGAGCGGGCCGTGCACCCTCCCCCCGGCGCGGCAACGAGACCGGACAGCTGGTCGAAGGCGCGTTGGGAGCGGAGCGTGTTCTCCCCCTCGTCGTGGCGCGGCTTTCAGAGGCTTCTTGAAATCGCCCCGCCTTCCCCGACATCTTTCGGAAGAACGGGAGGATACGTGAGAGGGAAGGGAAAGATGGCAGAGCTCTTGTCGCGCACCCGCGCACTCCTCGGCACGCGGGCGCTCATCGGCCCGGCGCTGCTTCTGTTCCTTGCAATCGCCTATGGCTGGATTTTCGGCCCGCTGGCGCAGGCGCTGATCGAGACCTGGATCGTGCTGAGGCTCGCCGCACGCGCCGGGCAGCGCGAACTCCGCAGCTTGGGCTGGCTCGTCGCACTCTTCGCCCTTCTCCTCGTCCGCGCCCTCGCCACCCCGCTCAACCCGGTTTCCTTCGGCCTCAACCCGGCTGCTCTCATCGGCATCGCCCTCATTGATGCCATGGGGGGCGGCGGCGGGTCCGTCCTCCTCCTCGCCGGCCTGATCGCGGCGCTCGGCAACCTCCTGCTCTATCTCGTCGGCCGGCCGATCCTCGCCGGTCTTTTCGACCTCACCGACACGGCGAAGGAGACACGGCCCGACCACGGCCCGGCCCTCGCCCTTCTCGTCCTCCTCGGCCTCCTTGCCGTCCTGCCGCCCGCCATCCCCCGCTTCGTCGCGGCCGACGACATCGCCATTTTCCTGCTCGTCGCGCTGCTTGGCACTCTCATCGACATCCTGACGCTGGCGGCCCTCGTCGCCGCCCTCCTGCCGATGGAGGAGGTGGGCGCCATCGCCGATCGCCCGGCAGCAGGCCCCGGCACTCCCCCGGCCGCGGACGAAGGGAGCGCGGTGCCGTCAGCGCCGGCCGCGCCCGCCATGCGGCTTTCCGTCTGGCTGTGGCGGCGGCTCCGGGACGCCTGGCAACCCGCTCTCGCCCTCCTCCTTGCCCTCACCCTGACCTGGTTGCCGCCGGGGGGGCTGCTTCTCGTCATCATCGAGACCTGGCTGGTGCTGCGGCTCTT
>WFPA01000212.1 GCA_015487815.1 Albidovulum sp. | reverse complement strand
TCATCCGGCGAAGACCGATTATCTCTATTTCGTCGCCGACGGCACCGGCGGCCATGTCTTTGCCCGCACCAATGCCGAGCATGTGGCCAATGTCCGCAAGTGGCGGCGGATCGAGAAGGAACGCCGAAGGACGCAGCAGAGCCGGTGAGACAGTGATGCGAGATGGTGTTTCGGGGTGCGTGCGCACCATGCATCCAGCACATTTCTTCAAGAGAAAACTCTGTGACATCAACTGGATGTATCATCCTGGCGGCAGGGTGCGAAATGTTTGGAGGCACCCTTCCGCACACAACCTGAAAGATTCTTATTGACTCTAAGAACGCCCTTTGGTATATCTCTGGTCAAGATGGCGGAAATGGGCCCGGGACAGGGCCCGTCGAAAACGCCCTTCCGGTTTTACGCTCCTTCGGGTCCGGCCCGCGGGAGCGTTTTCTTTTGGTGACAGGCCGCATGTGACTGCGGGCCGCATGCCGAAAGGCACGGGAAGGGGCCGTCGCGAAATGTGCGCGGCAGACGGCTCTGCGGGGCCTGATCGGGGCGGCGGGGACGGCCCCGGCATCGCTGCCGGAACGGACGCTCTCCGGCCCGGCCGGGGAGCGTTTTCCGTTGGCGGGCCAGGCGCTTGCCGGTGGCATGGTCCGAGGAAGCCGGACGAAGCGAGACGGGAGGCAGGATGACAGGCAGGAAGAAGGGGGCGCGGGAACGGATCGGCGGGTCGGTCAGGGCGCTGCTCGAGAAGGCACGGGGGCATTATGCGGTGCTTTCGGATGCGCTTGCGGGGCTCGTCGCGCGGCTGAGGGCGGGCGAGGCGGAGGCGGTGAAGGAGACCGACGCGCTTCTGCGGTCCTACGCCAAGGCGTTCCAGACGGCGCTCGAGCTCGAGATGAAGATCGAGGAGCAGATGAAGACGGTGGGGAGGCGTGCCGATGATGCAGCCATCGATCTTGCCAAGGCCCGGGAGGAAGTCCGCCGCCGCCTGGATCGCCTCCGGGCCGTCGAGGAGGGCTGACCGCTTCCTGGCCGATCTTTCGGGCCATGCGCTGCGGGCGCTGCCCTGGCTGTTCGACTTCTGGGCGCTCGACCATCAGCTGCCGCCGCCGGGCAATTGGCGCAGCTGGGTGATTCTCGGCGGGCGCGGGGCGGGCAAGACCCGGGCCGGGGCCGAATGGGTGCGGTCGGTCGTCGAGGGATCGACGCCGCTGGGCCGGGGCCGGGCGCGGCGGCTGGCTCTCATCGGCGAGACCTACGACCAGGCGCGGGAGGTGATGATCTTCGGCGACAGCGGCATCCTCGCCTGTTCGCCACCCGACCGGCGGCCGAGATGGGAGGCGACGCGTCGCCGGCTGGTCTGGCCGAACGGGGCGATCGCCCAGCTGCATTCGGCGACAGAACCCGAGGCGCTGCGCGGCCCGCAATTCGACGCGGCCTGGCTCGACGAATTCGCCAAGTGGCGCCGGGCGCGGGAGGCGTGGGACATGTTGCAGTTCGCGCTCAGGCTCGGGCGGCATCCGCGGCAGGTCGTCACCACCACGCCGCGGAACGTGCCGGTGTTGCGGGAAGTACTGGCGATGAAGGACACGGTGGTGACGCGGGCGGCGACCGAGGCCAACCGGGCCAATCTGGCGAAGAGCTTTCTGGCGGCGGTCAGGGCGCGCTATGGCGGCACGCGGCTCGGGCGGCAGGAGCTCGAGGGCGAACTGCTCGAGACGGTGGAAGGGGCGCTGTGGCCGCCGGCGCTCATAGAGCGGTGCCGGACGAGCGAGGCGGGCGCGCTCGGGCGCGTGGTCGTCGGGGTCGATCCGCCGGCGACGGGGCACGAGGGCTCGGATGCCTGCGGCATCGTGGTGGCCGGGGCACAGACCGAGGGGCCGCACGAGAGCTGGCGCGCGGTGGTGCTGGCGGATCGCAGCGTGAAGGCGGCCTCGCCCGCCCGCTGGGCCCGGGCGGCGGTGGCGGCGTATCAGGAGTTTGAGGCCGACATGATCGTGGCCGAGGTCAACCAGGGCGGCGACATGGTTGAGGCGGTACTCAGGCAGATCGACCCGCTGGTGCCGGTGCGGAAGGTGCGGGCCCGACGGGGCAAGGCGGCCCGGGCCGAGCCGGTGGCGGCGCTCTACGAGCAGGGGCGAGTGACGCATCTGCCGGGGCTCGAGGCGCTCGAGGCCGAGATGGAGCGGATGACGCTCCGCGGTTTCGAGGGTGGCGGCAGTCCCGACCGGGTGGACGCGCTCGTCTGGGCGCTGTGGGCGCTGATGATCGACGCGCTGGCGCCCGCGGCCGAGCCGCGCATTCGTCTGCTGTGAGAGCAGGCGCCGGGGGAGGTGGATGCCGCAGCGCCCCGGATACGCGAGCTGAGAGGTGCGTGCGGCCGGCGGCGCGGGTGCTGCGAGTGGAACGATGCGATAGCGCGGCCGACCCGGCGGGGCTTTGCAGGGCGGGGCGGGAGTGACGGGCGTTCGGGCGGCGATCCGGCCCGCGCTTGTCGGAAGATTTGTGCATCGACAGGCAGATCAACAGGCAGTGCATGGCCGGTGTGCGGGATGGCGGTCGGCCAGCGGTGCCTTCCTCGGCGCATCGCGAAGTTGCGGGCGTGCCTGGCGTGCGGCGATGCCTGCGACGGGCCGGTATGGCGAAGCCATCCGGTGGGCCCGTGCGGGCGAGATGTGCGGTCGTGCGGGTGCGGGGGCGAAGAGTGGCGGCACTCCCGGCAAGGACGGCGCGCCGGAAAAGGGCGAGCTCGGATGCACATGAGGGCGGTGCGCCGCCGGGGGCGCCCGATCGGTGGCGGCCGGATGGCACGCCGCGGGGCAGGAGAACAAGCAGGGGGCGATGAATGGCACTCGATCTGTTCAACAGGCTGAGGGGCAGGGAGACGGCGGCGGCCGGTGGAGCCGGGGGCGGCGCGGAGGCCAAGGCCTCGGCGACGGCGGCGCTTCTTGCGCTCGAGAGCGGCGGGCGGGCGGTCTGGACGCCGGGGGATGCGGCCTCGCTGATGCGGGCCGGGTTTGCCGACAATCCGGTGGCCCATCGGGCGGCGCGGCTGATCGCCGAGGCGGCGGCCGATCTGCCGCTCGTCGTCGGTGATGGCGAGGTGCGCTGGGCGGCCCATCCGGTGATCGCGCTTCTGGAGCGACCGAATGCGGAACAGGGACGGGCCGACCTTCTCGAGGCGCTCTTCCTCCAGCTGGTGCTGACGGGAGACGGTTATCTCGAGGCGGTGCCCGGCGAGGCGCCGGGGCTGCCGCAGGAGCTTCATGTGCTGCGTTCGGACCGGATGGCGGTGGTGGTCGGCAAGGATGGCTGGCCGACGGGGTTCGAGTACCGCATCGGCAGCCGCAAGCTGCGCTTCCCGGCCGGGGCGCCGGGGGCGGGGCCGATCTGCCATGTGCGCTTGATCGATCCGCGCAATGACCATTACGGGCTGTCGCCGCTGAGGGCGGCGGCCCGGTCGATCGACATTCACAACGCCACATCCGCCTGGTCGAAGGCGCTGCTCGACAATGCGGCGCGCCCATCGGGGGCGCTGGTCTATCGCGGAGGCGACGGGCAGGCGAGTCTCGCGCCCGACCAGTACCGCCGCCTGGTCGAGGAGCTGGAGAGCTTCCATCAGGGGGTGCGGAACGCCGGCAGGCCGATGCTTCTCGAAGGCGGGCTCGACTGGAAGCCGATGGGTTTCAGCCCCCAGGAGATGGAGTTCCTCCGCACGCGGGAGACGGCGGCGCGCGAGATCGCGCTTGCCTTCGGCGTGCCGCCGATGCTGCTCGGCCTGCCGGGAGACAACACCTATGCCAATTACCGCGAGGCGGGCCGGGCCTTCTTCCGGCTCACGGTGCTGCCGCTGGCGCGACGGGTGCTCGGCCGGCTTGGCAACTGGCTCGGGGCGCTTGCGGGCGAGAAGATCGTCATCCGGCCCGACCTCGACAAGGTGCCGGCGCTGGCGGAGGAGCGCGATGCCGAGTGGCAGCGGATCGCCTCGGCCGATTTCCTCGACGCCGACGAGAAACGTGCCCTCCTCGGCCTGCCGCCGCGGGCAGCGGACGGGGAGGGCACGCCATGAGCGGGGCGCAGAGACGGGCCGGCGGCTCGCGCTTTCTCTACGAGCCTTTCGAGGCGGCGCTCAGGATCGAGGCCCATGAGCGGATCACCGACGAACGCTGGCAGGCGCTGGAGCGGCGGCTGAACGCCATCGAGAGCATGCTGGAGCGGCTCGAGCGGCGGCTGTGGCTGGCGGTGTTCGGGGTGGTCGGCTTCGTGCTGACGCAAGGGGTCTATGCCCTGCTCAGGATGGGGGCGGGGTGAGGCAGAAGGAGGACGGAATGGACGAAATGGTGACCTGGTGCGGCCCGCCGGAGCTGGAGACCAAGTTCTGCCGGCTCGGCGAGGGGCTGGCGCTCACCGAGGGGGCGGTGATCGAGGGCCATGCCTCGCTGTTCGGCGTGCCCGATGCGGGTGGCGACGTGGTGGAGAAGGGCGCCTATGCCGCCGGACTCGAGGCGATGCGGAAAAGCGGCCGGGCGGTGCGGATGCTGTGGCAGCACGACGCGCGCGAGCCGATCGGCGTGTGGGAGGAGGTGCACGAGGACGACCGCGGGCTCTATGTGCGCGGTCGGCTGCTCGAGGCGGTGCAGCGCGGCCGCGAGGCCAAGGCGCTGATCGAGGCCGGGGCGGTGGACGGGCTTTCGATCGGCTATCGCGTCATCCGGGTCGAGAAGGACGGGAAGGGGCTCAGGCGGCTGAGGGAAATCGAACTGTGGGAGGTGTCGCTGGTGACCTTCCCGATGCAGCCCCTGGCCCGGCTCGGCAAGGGCGGCGTCCTGCCCGGTGCGGAGCGGGAGGAGACGGTCGGGGCGGCGGCTGCCGACATGCTGGCAGACGCTCTCGCCGAGGCGCGGCAGCTCCTGGCCGAGGGTCGGCGGAACGCCGGCGCAGGGAAGGTGGGAGCGGTGGTCGCCGCCGGCCGGATGAAGGGCGTTCTGGCATGAGCGGGCAGCGGAACGGGGAAGGAGGAAGGCGATGGCCCTGATGGAGGTGAAGGCGGAGCTGGCCGGGTTTCTCGGCGAGGTGGCGGCGATGCAGGACGCGATCTTCGAGCGGATCAACAGACAGGAAGAGAAGATGACCATGCTTGAGCACAGGATGACGGAAACGAAACGCCCGCCCCTCGGGGTCGCGGAGCGGGAGGAGGCGCCCCACCGCAAGGCCTTCGCGGCCTATGTGCGGGCCGGCGACGACAGCGCGCTCAAGGCGCTGGGCCTCGAAGGGAAGGGGATGGTGAGCTCGGTCGCGGCCGACGGCGGCTATCTCGTCGATCCCGAGACCGCCGAGCGGATCGAAGGGGTGCTGCGCGGCGCCTCGTCGCTCAGGCAGGTGGCGAAGGTGGTGCAGGTCGAGAGCGGCAGTTTCGACGTGCTGATCGATCATGCCGACATCGGTGCCGGCTGGGGCACGGAGGCGGGGCCGGTGGCTGAGACGGCGACGCCCCAGATCGACCGGATCTCGGTGGTGCTGCACGAGCTTTCGGCCATGCCCAAGGTCTCGCAGCGGCTGCTGGATGACAGCGCCTTCGACATCGAGGGCTGGCTCGCCGAACGGATCGGTGACAAGTTCGCTCGTGCCGAATCGGCCGCGTTCATCTCGGGGGACGGGGTGGACAAGCCGACGGGTTTCCTTTCCCATCCCCAGGTGGACAATGCCGGCTGGAGCTGGGGCAATATCGGCTATGTGCCCACCGGGGTGGCCGGCGATTTCGACGCGACACGCCCGGCGGACGTGATCGTCGATCTGGTCTATGCCCTCGGCGCCCGATACCGCGCCAACGGCGCCTTCGTGATGAACTCGAAGACCGCGGGCGTGGTGCGCAAGATGAAGGATGTCGATGGCCGCTTCCTGTGGTCCGACGGGCTCGCGGCCCAGGAGCCGGCGCGGCTGATGGGCTATCCGGTGGTGATCTGCGAGGACATGCCCGACATCGCCACCGGCGCGACGGCGATTGCCTTCGGCGACTTCAAGGCCGGCTACACCATCGCCGAGCGGCCGGACATGCGGATCTTGCGCGATCCGTTCTCGGCCAAGCCCCATGTGCTGTTCTACGCCACGCGGCGCGTGGGTGGCGACGTGACCGATTTCGCCGCGATCAAGCTGCTCAGGTTCGACGTGGCCTGAGGCGGGGCAGGTGAGATGGCGGGGCGGGTCCGGCGGTCCGCCTCCGTGCCCTGCTTGCCGTCGGCCCGGCTCGAGGCGCCCTTCGAAGCACCTGGGGCAGGGGCGGGCGCGTCTTCGGCGCTTCTGGCAATGTGGCGCCCCCGGGCGGTGGTGGTCATGCCGTGCAGTCCGGGGGGCGGAACCCTTCTTCCCACTGTGATGCTTCGACCGGGGCCATGATGCTGCTCTTCCGATGGCATCGTGATCTCCGAACGGAGCGGGCGGGAGAGGGTTCCGCCGATCCTCCCCGGGCGGGGCTGCGCTCCGTGCGGGCGTGCGTGGAGAAGGCGGAGGGCGTGAAGAGGGGCTGGCCTGCCCGCCGGGGACGTCCGTCCGGGCCGGGCCCTGTCTGACGGTCTGCCCGGCCGCAAGCCCGGGCCCGTGCTGCCGCTGCGCTTCGGAAGAAGATCGGTGGCCGCTCGCATGTGCCTTCGCAGGCAGGCATGCGCCACGGTCTGCGGGGCTCCCGGTGCGGCTGGATGAAGGGAACGGGGTGACGCAACGGATGCGCGCGGCTGGCGGAAGGCCTGGAAGGCGCGGGCGGCAGGACGGGCGGGCGTCGGCCCGGATCACGAAGCGGAAGGATGGATGCGATGGAGTTGACGGAGCTGGCGAAGCCACCGGTCGCGGCGCTGCCCGTGGCGGCGCTGCGTGCGCAGCTGCGCCTTGGCAGCGGTTTTGCCTCGGACGGGCTGCAGGACGGGTTGCTCGAGGACTGTCTGCGGGCGGGGATGGCGGCGGTGGAGCGGCGCATCGGCCGGGTGCTGCTGGCGCGGGATTTCACCCTGGCCGTCAGCCGCTGGGCGGCACCCGACCGCCAGCCGCTGCCGGTCGCGCCGGTGCGGGCGGTGAACGGCGTCGATCTGCTCGATGCCGCCGATCAGACGGTGGCGGCGGATGGCTGGCGGCTGATGGCCGACGATCAGGCCCCGGCACTGGTGGCCTGGGGCGTGGCTCTGCCGACGATCCCTGCTTCCGCCATCCGGTCACGTGCAGGCCGGGAAGGGCGTGAGGCGGAGGCGGCAGATGAGGGATCTCTCGCCATTCCGGCGTGTGCGGTCGGCGCGGGAAGAAGGGCGGTGAAGGAAGAGCCGGGGCGCCCCGCCGGCAGGCAGTTCCTCCCGGTTGGTGTCACCCGGCCGGGGCGCATTCCTGTGGGGGAACGGAGATGGTGCAGGGTGGGCGCGGTGCGGCGCGGGTGATGACCGGGCCGCGCGCGTTCCGGGTGCTTCCGGGAATGCAGGACGGTGCGGCGGCAGGCGCCGGGGATGCGATGGCAGCGGGCCATCCCGATGACATGCGGGGTGCGGCAATGGCTGGACGGAAAGCGGCACCGTGTTTAAGGTGCAGGAAGGACATGGCCTCATCGGGAGTGGATGGTGAGCGAGGACACGCAGATGCCGGAGGAAGAGGCCGGTGCGGATGATGCGGCACGCGCACGCGTCGAGGCGCTCGGGCAGCGGATTTCCGCGGCGCTCGGCCGGGTGGTGCGGACGGTGCGCACCGCCCCCGTCGGCGACGGTGACCGGGCCGAGGAAATCCGCGAACTCGAACGGCAGCTGAAACGGGAACGGGAGCTTGCGGAGGAGCTCAGGCAGTGGGCCGAGCGGCTCAAGCACCGGTTGCGCCGCATGAGCCGGCGTTACGAGGTGCGGCTCAAGCGGCTCGCGGACCGGATCGAGGCCCAGTCGGAGGAGATCCGCCGCCTGAGAGAAAGCAATCGCACCCTGACCGAGGAGCTGGCCGCGCTGAGGGAAGCGGCGGCGGGCGCCGCGGTCGATGCCGAGAGGATCAACCGGGCGATGGAAACGGAAATCCGCGCCATGCAGGCGGCCCGGGCGAGCGAGATCGCCGAGATCGACCATCTGATGGCGGAGCTGCGGCCGCTCATCGAGGGCAAGGCCGGCGCGACGGAGGCGGCGCCTGGCGTGGCGGGGGAGGCGCAGGATGGCTGAGGTCGAGATCACCATCGGCGGCCGGCGTTACCATGTCGCCTGCCAGGACGGGGAGGAACCCTATCTCGAGGCGGCGGCGAAGCTTCTCGATGCGGAGGCGGGGCGGCTCGCCGGGCAGGCCGGGAAGCTCACCGAGGCGCGGATGCTGCTGATGGCAGGGCTGATGCTGGCCGACCGCACCGTCGCTCTCGAAGAGGAGATGGCGGCGCTGAAGGAAGCGCGCGATGCGGCCGAGAAGAAGGCTGCCGAGGCGTTGCGGCGCGAGGAGGAGGCGGCGCGCGCCGCCCGGCTGGCCGAGGAACGGGCGCAGGCGCTCGAGGCCGAGCTGGCCGGCATGCGGGAAGCCGAACCGGCGGTGGAGCGGGTCGAGGTCGAGAAGATTGTCGAAGTCGAGCGGGTGATCGAACGGGTGCCGCCGTCGGTGCTGACGCTGCTCGAGAACCTCGCCGAACAGGCCGAGGACGTGGCGGCCGAGGCCGAAGCGCTGCTGACCATCCCCGAGAGCCAGATCGACGACGAGGAAGGCCCGATCCTCGACGAGGCGGCGGCCGGCCCGGATGATGCCGGCGAGGCGGTGGAAGGTTCTGAGGAGGATGCGGCCGGCGCCGGGTCGGGCGGGAGCGGCGGTTCTGCTTCTGGAGGGTCGGCCTCCGGGGGGTCGGCCTCCGGCAGCAGCGTGGCGGCCGGGGAGGACGAGAAGCGCGACTGAGGAGCGGCCCGCGGAGGCGGAGTGCCGGCAGCGCTGCCGACCTGCATACGGGCGCTCACGGGCGCGGCGCACGGGCCGCCATGTTTCGCGAAAGCCCCGCATCGGTGAGGTCGGTCGGACCCAACCGCCGATTTCCGGGTCGGGGGAGCCGGCGCCGGATCCTGCCGCCAGCCCTGACCGATCTGGCGACGGTTCCACCGGACACTCCACGACTTTCGGGCTCCGGGATGGAACGCCCCTTCCCGGCGAGGGCGCGTGTGCCCCGGATGGTGCGTTTCCCGGTCCCGCTCTTTCGGAGTTCTTGCAGGGAGATGGCGGCAGGGACATGGTCGCCAGTGGCAGGGCGGCAACGCGCCCGGGGTTCGGGGGGATGGCGGACTTCGGTGCCGGCAGCCGGTTCCGGCAGGTCCATGCCGCATGACCCGGCAAGCGGCACGGCGGGGGAGGTCGCTTTCTTCCCTCTTGTGCCAAGAGGTGCGGTTTCGGCAAAGACGCGTGCGGGAGCCGGCCGAAGGGGGCAGGACGGGCGGAGCGGGGCAGGGCAATGCGCCATGCGGTGGATGAGAGGGAAGAGGGCGTCCGTCGCGCCCCGGCAGCCGGGGGCTTGCGCGATCGTTCTGCCCGCGGGTGTGATCTCCCGGTGAAGGGTGCTGCCAGAGCCGGAAGGCTCTGCCGCTGCTTTCACCGATGCCGCTCGAAGCTGGTGCCGCCCCCCGGCACGGGCCGCGGTATCCTTCTCAGCGCAGATCCTGTTCGGTCAGACGGGTGCGGCCGATGTTGCTCAGGAGCTGACGCAAGAGGCCGATGCCGCGAATACCGGTTTCGGTGACGCGGGCGTTGAGGCGGATGACACGACCGTCGGCGAGGGTGAATCGCTCGATGTTGCGCACGGTGCCCCGTCCGTCGAAGGAGATCCGCACCACCTGACGGTCGATCTCCTCGGGGGCCTTCCAGGCATAGTGCCGCCGCTTGCTGGCGACGTAATACCAGGCCCTGTCGGTGATGACGCCGGTGGTGGAGGGACGGCCGGCGAGCCGGGCGACTTCCTCGCGATCGCTCACTCCGACCCTGATCTC
>WFPA01000211.1 GCA_015487815.1 Albidovulum sp. | reverse complement strand
CTCGAAGCCTATCTCGCCGCGACCGGCGGCACGCTTCTGGCCGAAGCGGGGCGTGCGCTCGGGGCGGACGGGCTCACCTGGTCCACCGTCGGCGTGTCTCCCAATATCGTCGATGCCTCCTTCGAGGCGATCCATGACGCCATCATCTGGAAGCTGATCCATGACAGGGTGGCGCCGGTTGGCTGATCGGGGCAGAGCGTCCGCGCCCGGGCCGGGCGGATCAGGGGGCACGGGCGGGGCAGGGGAGTTCGGCCTGGCCGCCTGCGCCCGGATGGTGTGGCGGCATGACCGGGTGCGCTATCGTATCGCCCGGCTGGCACCGCCCGAAGCGCGATCCCATCTGCATGTGCTTTTCGCCTTCAATCTCGAGATCGCCCGCATTCCCTGGGCGGTGAGCGAGCCGGGGCTCGGGGCGATCCGCCTGAGGTGGTGGCAGGACATGATCGCGGCCGCCGGGCGCGGCGAAGCCGTGCCGCGCACGGAGCTTCTGACACCGCTTGCCGCCCGTCTTGGTGCTGGCGTTTTCGATGTCGAGGCGCTCGACGGGCTGATCGCGGCGCGCACGCACGATCTCGCACCGGACATGTTCACCGACCAGGGCGCGCTCGAAGCCTATCTCGCCGCGACCGGCGGCACGCTTCTGGCCGAAGCGGGGCGTGCGCTCGGGGCGGACGGAGCCGCCCGCGCGCTGCTTCACCGGCTCGGCACGATCGACGGGCTCGCGCGTTATCTCTCCGTCCTGCCGGCGCTGGCCGCCCGCGGGCGGCGGCCGCTGCCGGCCGATCTCGACGCGGCGGCCCTGGCCGGGGTGATCGAGGATGCATCGTCGGAACTTGCCGGGCTGCGTCCGGCTCTGAGCCGCCTGCCGCGGCGGCTGCGCCCGGCCCTGGCGCTGGCCCATGCCGCCCGCCCGCTCCTTGCGCGGATGCGCCGCGCCCCCGGCGACATATCGGCCTCCGGCATCCGCCTGTCGCCGCTGGCGCGGGAATGGGCCTTGCGCCGTGCGGTGTTCTTCGGACCCTGAGGGCCGCAAGGGGCAGCGGAACGGGCGAACACCTTTGCGTTCAATACGTTCCGGCGCAAACTTGATCCGTTGGCGTCAGTTTTCGGAAAGTTTCGGGTGCATCACCAGCCAGATCAACGCGCCGCCTGCGAGCACGAGGAACGGGATCATGGCGAGGTTGACCATGTTCCAGCCCTCGACCACCGATCCGCCGGCACAGTTCATCAGCCCGCCCGAGGCCAGCGAGGCGAAGGTGACGGCACCGAACACCACCATGTCGTTGAGCCCCTGCACCACGCCGCGCTCCTCGGGCGCATGGGCCGAGGCAAGGAGCGTGGTGGCACCGATGAAGCCGAAATTCCACCCCAGCCCGATCAGCACGAGGGCAAGAAAGAAGTTGGTGAGTGCGACGCCGGAGAGCGCCACGCCCCCCGCCAGGGCGATCAGGCCCAGGCCCAGCGTCATGATGCGGACGGTGCCGAAGCGGGCGATGAGATGGCCGGTGAAGAAGGAGGGGATATACATCGCCAGCACATGGGACATGACGACATTGGCCGCATCGCCCTGATCGAAGCCGCAGCCGACCACGGCCAGCGGCGTCGAGGTCATCACCAGGTTCATCAGCGCATAGCTCACCGCCGCGACGATCATGGCCACCAGCACCCGCGGATCGCGCAGGATCTGCCGCAAGGGCCGTCCACCGCGCTTCTCGCCCTTCGCGCGCCGACGCGGGCGGGGGATGTCGAGCAGCAGGAAGAGCCCGATGCCGACGAGGTTGAGCGCAATCACCGCCATGTAGATGCCGAGAAAGGGGATCGGCGAGATGTCCTTGGTCAGCTTGACGATTTCGGAGCCGAGCACCGCTGCTCCGAGCCCGCCGGCCATCACCCAGGAGATCGCCTTCGGGCGGAAGGCTTCGGAAGCCGTGTCGGCGGCGGCGAAACGGAAGAACCCCTGGGCCGACATGTAGATACCGGTGAGATAGGCACCGAGGAGGAAGAGCAGGAAATTGCCCGTCGCCAGCCCCGAAGCCCCGAGCGCCGCGCCTGCAGCCCCGGCGAGGGCGCCTATGATGAAGCCGGCCCGTCGCCCCCGGCGCTGCATCACCAGCGAAAGCCAGGGTGCGGTGGTCATCGAGCCGAAGACGATCAGCGAGATCGGCAGCGTGGCGAGGCAGGGATTGGGCGAAAGCCACTGCCCCGCCAGCCCGCCGATGGTGAAGATCGCCGGCATCTGGGCGCCGACCACGGCCTGCGCCAGCGCAAGAAGGAAGACATTGCGTCGCGCGCGGCGGTCATCGATGTGAGGGGCGGTT
>WFPA01000210.1 GCA_015487815.1 Albidovulum sp. | reverse complement strand
GCATTTC
This sequence comes from Albidovulum sp., assembly GCA_015487815.1. Lineage (GTDB taxonomy): Bacteria > Pseudomonadota > Alphaproteobacteria > Rhodobacterales > Rhodobacteraceae > WFPA01. The sequence goes on along the minus strand of WFPA01000210.1, from coordinate 3,942 downwards.
ACCAGCGACAGGGTGTTGTTTTGGGTGCGCAGTTCGGGTGCGCACTGACCGGACTGGCGCGGGAAAACCCCATATTTACCATGGCTTGTGAGAATTCCACCAAGTGCGCACCTGCGCACCCGGGTGCGCACTCAGCCTCACAGGTGCGCACCTCAAGCAGATCCGGGTGCGCACCCCAGCAGATACCGCCTCCCTGGCCTCAACTCCGGCCCCGCTATCGCGCGGGGTCGTTTCTTTTCAGGGGCGGCAAACGCAAGGAACGACCGTGAAGATCAGGATGACACCCGTGGGCGACCTTACCCCCTACGCCGGGAACGCCCGCACGCATTCGGATGCGCAGATCGCCCAGATCGCCGCCTCGATCGAGGAATTCGGCTTCACCAACCCGATCCTCGCGGGCAGCGACGGGGTGATCATCGCGGGCCATGGCCGGCTGCTCGCCACCGAGAGGCTCGGGCTCGACAAGGTCCCGGTCATCACGCTGGACCACCTCGATGAGGCCCAGCGCCGGGCGCTGGTGATCGCCGACAACAAGATCGCCGAGAATGCCGGCTGGGACGAGGAGCTGCTGCGGGCAGAACTGCAGGCCCTGCAGGAGATGGATTTCGACCTCGACCTTGTCGGGTTCTCGGACGAGGAGCTGGATGAGTTGCTGGGTGAGTTGGAAGACGACGAACCTGAAGGCGACCTTGCGCCCGCCCCGGTGCCGGAGCCGCCAGAGGACCCGGTCACCCGACCGGGCGATCTCTGGCTGCTGGGGAATCACCGTCTGCTGTGCGGCGATAGCACCAACCTGAAGGACGTGGAGCGGCTTATGAACGGCCAGACCGCCGCGCTGTTCTCCACCGACCCGCCCTACCTGGTCGACTACACCGGCGCAGGCCGACCGAACGACACCGGCAAGGATTGGTCCGATCTCTACCGCGAGGTGGACATCAAGGATCCCGAGGGCTTCCTGCGCGCCGTCTTCCGCAACGCCATCAAGGTTACCCGCAAGGATGCCGCCTGGTATTGCTGGCACGCCCACAAGCGGGCCGCAATGATCGAGGCGATCTGGACCGAGCTCGGCATCCTCAACCACCAGCAGATCGTCTGGGTGAAGCCCGCCGCCATTCCCACCCACAGCTACTACCCCTGGCGGCACGAACCCTGCCTGATGGGCTGGCAGCAGGGCAACAAGCCGCCGCACCTGGGCGGCAACGATCACAATGTCACCAGCGTGTGGGAACTGGACTGGGAAGGCGCGGCGCGGCCGGCCGGGGCCGAGCATCCCACCCAGAAACCACTCGAGGTGTTCGCGATCCCGATGCGCCGGCACACGAGGAAGGGTGAGATCTGCTTCGAGCCGTTCTCGGGATCGGGTTCCCAGATCGTGGCCGGCGAGGCGCTGGGCCGGGAGGTCTTTGCCATGGAACTGCAGCCGGCCTTTGTGGATGTGGCGATCAAACGCTGGCAGGAGGCCGCCGGAAGACAGGCGGTGCTGGAGGAGACCGGTCGAAAATTCGATGAGATCTCGGTCAAACGGAAAGCTACATGAAGCAAAGCCGGACCATGTCGCTGATAGAAGCGATCACGAACGTCATGGTCGGTTATGGCCTGGCGGTCCTGATCCAGATCCTGGCCTTCCCCGCCGTTGATCTATAGGCCACGTTAAGCCAGAACCTGCAATTAGCCGCATTGTTCTCGGCCGTCTTGGTGTTTCACTCTTTTACCCTGCGGAGGGCCTTCGATGCGGACGTGTGCGCGACACGGTCTATAATGAACAACACCGTTCCGTGAAGCGCGACGCGAGGGTTTGGCCCCGTGTGGGTCCGCATGGCGCCTCACCGACCGGTGATCAAAATGTTTGGCTCCTTTTTAGTGACGGCTTCCGGTAAACTATGCAGTGTCACATACATTCGCGGAATCATTGCGAGGAATGGCAAATCTGAAATAGGATCGAGCAAACTCGATAGATCCTGTTCGGAGAAAGCGCATGAAGTTTTTCGCGTGGACCTTAGTCATCATGGGGGGCATCATATTTCTCGGAGCCGGACTTGTATCAGTTGCGGCATTTTCAGATGCCCGACACGTCTGCCCCGGAAACCAATGCAGCGACGCTATTTCGGTTGGATCTAATAGCGGGGTCACCGCGTTTCTCGCTCTTGTGGGCGCTATGAGCGCATTCCTATACCTCAGGGCAAAAAAGACCAGTTCGAAACCGCTGGAGCCGACTTCAGATGGCTCGCAAAACTGATCCTGCAACTTCATTCCTTGTCGGAGTTGGACCCGCGTCGGGAAGTAGATGTCGGAAGTGAGACAATCCGGTAGACCCGGCCCCTTTCGGCATCGGCCTCGGTCACCACGTTCAGCCCCAGCCGCTTGCGGAGCTGGCCAGAGATGACGCCACGCGCGGTATGTTTCTTCCAGCCGGTCGCGGCGACGATCTCATTGAGGGTGGCGCCATCCCTAGTGCGCAGCATCTCGACCAATATCGCCTGCTTGGTGCCCTTGCGCCGGGCCGGGCGTTCCGGCGCCGGTTCGAAAGCAGGCTCAGGCCGGGGCGGGTCGATCTCGACGCCGATTGCCTCGAGCCCGGCATCGGTGATGGCGAGCGTGGCAAACGTTCCATCCTGCCGCTGACGCCAGAGCGCGCCGCGCTTGCGGGGATCGGCATCGATCTCGGTCAACAGGACGCGCTCGATCAGCGGCGCGACCACCTTTTTCGCCGCCGCCCCGCGCAGGCGACCCGGCAGGGGAAGGGCAATGCGGTCATCGCGCCGGGAGGCGCGCGAGAGGATCAGGGATTGGGTTTCGGTGAGTTCGGGCATCATGACCTCCGGGTTTTCGGGCGCGCGGAATGCGGACCCTTCCACCGCCTGAAGCCCCGCACCTGGCGGGGCGAGGTCGGGGTCGCCGGGTTCAGTTGCAGGCTTCGGACTCGATCTCGGCGTGAATCGCAAGGCCGGTCAGACAGGGAAGACCGGCAGGAATGCCGGTTCGCCGGCTGGTGCGGCGGCGTATGCTCCATTTCATCCACCGCGCAGTTGCGGCCGTGATTGCCTCTGCAAGTGCCCGCCCGGCCGCCATCTCGTTCGCGACATCGTCTGCGAAGTGGCGTCCGTGCCGGGAATCGAGGAAGGCCCTGACAGCACTGGCACCGAGCCCGGTCGCCTCGCCGATGGCCGCGAAGGCAAGGTCCCATGCCGTGCCCGTATCTACCGGCGTGGGGGTTTCCAGGCGCGACATGGTTCCCCAGAAGCCTCAGGTTTCGTTCCCGGTGGGCAGGATGGTGGCGGTCATGGGCGTGTCTCCGTTTCTTGTGTCGTTTTCGTGCAGACAGATTCGCGTAACCGCCCGCCGTTATCCAGTATAATCGCAGCAATATCATGGCGTTATCAGGCGCCGTCGGATTGCATGATGATCGGAGAAGTCTTATGGGCCTGTCCCGCCGCGCCTATGCCCGCCATCGCGGTGTGGCCGAAAGCGCCGTCCGCAAGGCCATCGCCGCAGGCCGGATCACGCTGGAGAAGGACGGCACCATCGACCCGGTGAAGGCCGACCGGCAGTGGGACCTGCAGACCGACCCGGTAAAGCGGCGCAGCAGTCCCGCCCCCCGCTCGGCCCGAAAGGCTGTCGACGACACCCTCGCCGAGGCCGGCCCCGTGGGCCCGGCCGCCTTCATGCGCGCCCGGGCGGCGCGCGAGATGATCGGCGCCCAGACCGCGAAGGTGAAGCTTGCAAAGCTGAAGGGCGAGCTGGTCGACAAGGCGAAGGCCACGGCACTCGTGTTCGACCTCGCCCGGCGCGAGCGCGACGCCTGGATGAACTGGCCGCCCAGGGTTGCCGCCGACATGGCGGCGGAGCTGGGCGTGGACCCCCATCTGATGGAGCAGGTGCTGGAGCACCACCTCCGCCGGCACCTCGCGGAGCTGGCGGAGATCGAGATTGAGCTCGGATGAT
>WFPA01000209.1 GCA_015487815.1 Albidovulum sp. | reverse complement strand
CGAATCCCCCTCCTCGTGAGCCGACAGTCCATGCGCTTCGCGCCATGAGCCGCGCTCCGGGGGCGAGTGCCTCGCACATGCACCCAGGCCCGAGACGGGCAGCAACGGGATGCATTTTCGGCCCGACCGGATGGACCGGGCAGTCCTCTGGTATTTCCCACCTCGTCTGTCGTCTATGAATGATTGCTGGTGTTTCTGTCTCCGTTCCTGTTCGAATCGGGCTGATCTTGCCGTCGATTCGTGAACAAATCGTCAACCCGGCCGGAAATCAGGGAGCAAGCGCACCGGAACGCGACTGCCGGCGCAGTGGCGCTGGCTGCGGACATCACGCACTGCCGTCGGCTGCACGCTTCAGCCGGGCCGCGAATCGCTCGCGGGCCGGCGGCAGGGGCCGGTTGCCGAGAGCCGGAGCCAGATGGTGCGTGAGAAAATGCCCCGTGATCTCGAGCCCGGCTGCAACTTCACCGGGATTCACCGCCGGCTCTCCGAGCAGCACCGGCGGAAGCGGCAGCAACCTGTCGGTCCAGCCGCCGGCGCCTTCGCGGGTCACGGCCCGCCCGGTCTTCGGCGAGACGAAAGCAAGCCCCTCGCGCCGCCCCGTCACCGCACAGCGTCCGAGATCGAGCCCGAAGCCCATCTCCTCGAGAAGGGCGAGTTCCCACAGAAGATAGAGCTGGGGCCATTCATCCACCCGACCGATGGCTCCGATCACCCCGGCCGTGCGGCGATAGAGGCCGGCATGGGGCTGGCGTTCGGGCAGGGTGAAGGCGAGAAGGCTCGTCAGGGACCGAAGCGCCGCCAGCGCCAGCGGGTCGTCGAGAAGCCGGGCGGCGACATTCTCCAGCGGCTCGACCGCAAAGCGACCGAGGTGGCTTTCGAGCCGGCCGTGCCATTCGAGCGCAACCCGGTTGCCCGGTTGCAGCACGGGCCGCATTCGCCGCGACTGGCCGCCATGGACGAGTCCGGCATGGCGGCCATGGCCCTCGGTGAACACCTCGAGCACCGCCCCGCCTTCACCGTGGGGACGCATCTCGAGCACGATGCCTTCGCCTCGCCACTCCATCATTCCCCTCCGCCGGAGCCGGCTTCGTCGTCGAGGAAATGCCGCCCTTCGCGATCCTCGATCTCGATCACCCAGAGATCGCGGTCACGCCCCCTCTGACGGGCGATCGCCTCCTCGACACGCCGGTCCTCCCCCTCCAGCATCTTCACCCAGCCCAAGGATCCGTCGATCGTGTTCATGCGCTGATAGAGCGCGGCGCGGCCGTCGAGCAGGTTGACCTTGACGAGAACCGCGCCCGCAACCGGGTCGCCGCGGGCGACGATGAAGGACGGAATCCCCATCAGCGCCAGCCGTCGCATATGGGCCTGCACCCAGATCCCGGAAGCGAGCCGCGGCTCCATGGCTCAGCTGTCCGCGATGTCGAGGCCGATGCTGGCATAGCGTTCGGCCTCCTCCTGCCAGCCGGGACGGACCTTGACCGTCAGGAAGAGATGCACCTTGCGACCGAGAAACTCGGCCAGATCGAGCCGCGCGGCCCGCGAGACGGCCTTGATGGTCTCGCCGCCCTTGCCGAGAACGATGCCCTTGTGCCCGTCCCGCATCACATAGACGATCTGGTCGACCCGGACGGAGCCGTCGCGCCGCTCCTCCCAGCTCTCGGTCTCGACAGTAAGCTGATAGGGGATCTCCTCGTGAAGCCGCAGCATGAGCTTCTCGCGGGTGATCTCGGCGGCAAGCAGTCGCAGCGGTGCATCTGCAATCTGGTCCTCGGGGTAGAGCCACGGCCCCTCGGGCATCACCTCGGCGAGCCAGTCGAGAAGATCTTCGGTGCCATCACCCTTCTCGGCCGAGATCATGAATACCCGCTCGAAGGGATGGAGCGCCCCGAGCTCGGCGGCGAGCGGCAGGAGCCGGGCCGGCTTCACCCGGTCGATCTTGTTGATGGCCACGGCCACGCGGGTGCGTCTGGGCAGCCGTTCCCCGAGCGAGGCAACGATCTGGCGCACGCCCTCGGTCACCCCCTTCTGCGCCTCGACGAGCAGCACCACCGCATCGGCGTCACCGGCCCCACCCCAGGCAGCCGAGACCATCGCCCGATCGAGACGCCGCTTCGGGCGGAAGAGCCCGGGCGTGTCCACGAAGACGATCTGGGTCTTGCCGTGGATCGTGATGCCCCTGATCGGCGTGCGCGTGGTCTGCACCTTGTGGGTGACGATCGACACCTTGGCACCCACGAGCCGGTTCGTCAGCGTCGACTTGCCGGCATTGGGTTCGCCGATGAAGGCGGCAAATCCGGCGCGGCTCTTTCCTGCGGATGCCTCTTCCGCACATGCACTCGCGCCTTCCGGGCGGTGCCCGGGCAAGGCCGCACCCGTTGCCTTTCCGTGCGAAGGCGTGGCCGGTGTCCCGGTCGGAGCGGCTGCGATTTCCCCCGGAATGGTGAAGCGCCCGGAGTTTTCCTCTTCGGGCGGCGCCCCCGTTCGCGCCATCTCGCCCTTACGCGCCGCCCCGGTCCGGTCCGGACCGGGGGTGCGTCTCCTCTGGCTGTCCTGCACCTGATCGTTCCTTTTCATCTTCGCCTTTCAGCCGTTCGAGAAGAGCGGCGGCGGCGGCCTGTTGCGCCGCCCTCTTGGATGCGGCCTCGGCGACCGCCTGTTCTCCGCTTGCAAGCGCCGCCTCGACCCGGAAGGTCGGCGCGTGATCGGGGCCGGTGCGGCCGAGATCGCGATATATCGGCAAGCCCTTGCCCCGCGCCTGCGACCATTCCTGGAGCCGTGTCTTTGCGTCGCGCAGATCGGCCGGTGCATTCTCCAGATGGGGTGCCCAGAGCCGCAGGACAAGCTCCCGCGCCTTCTCGAACCCGGCATCGAGATAGACGGCGGCGATGAGGGCCTCCATCGCGTCACCCAGAAGCGCCGTCTTGCGCCGCCCCCCCGTCAGCCGCTCGGAGCGGCCGAGCCGGAGCACTTCGCCCACCCCAGTTTCCCGGGCGACATCGGCGCAGGTTTCCTTGCGCACGAGGGCGTTGAATCGCGGCGCCAGCTGCCCCTCGCTTGCTTCCTTGTCGCGCCGGTAGAGCGCCTCGGCAATCACGAGCCCGAGCACCCGGTCGCCGAGAAATTCCAGCCGCTGATTGCTCGCCAGCGGGTCCCTGGCCGCCGAGGGGTGGGTGAGCGCCTGGCGCAGGAGCTCCGGCCGGCGGAAGTCATGGCCGAGCTTTCGGGAGAATTCCTTGAGTTCGCGCGAAAGCTTCACCCGGCCCCCGTCATTCGATCGCCTTGAAGAAACGGTCCTTGCGCCATGTCCAGAAGGCCCACATCTGCCTGCCCGCGGCGGAGAAGATCACCCGGTCGGCGCGCCCGACCAGATTCTCCGCCGGAACGAAGCCGACGCCGCCATACTTTTGCGGGAAGCGGCTGTCGAGGGAATTGTCGCGGTTGTCCCCCATAACGAAATAATGGCCTTCGGGCACGGTGAAGACGCCCGTGTCGTCCGCCGAACTGTCGGGCTCGATATCGAGCACATCATGAATGACGCCATTGGGCAGCGTCTCGCGATAACGCAGCTTGATGCAGGTGCCGCCGATCGGCACCGGGTCGTTGGCGCAACGCGGCATGTTGCCGGCCGGCCCCTGCGGTTCCTTGACCTCGACGAACTCCCCCGCCGGATCGAGCCGCACGGGACGGCCATTGATATAGAGCACGCCACGAATGACCTGGATCCGGTCGCCCGGCAGGCCGATGACCCGCTTGATGAAGTCGGCACCCGAGACCGGATGCTTGAAGACCACCACATCGCCCCGCTCGGGATCGCGGCCGAAGATCCGCCCGCTGATCGGGCAGAGCGACCACGGGCATGAATGGCGCGAATAGCCATAGGCCATCTTGTTGACGAACAGGAAATCGCCGATCAGCAGCGTGTCCTTCATCGACCCCGACGGGATCCAGAATGGCTGGAACAGCAGCGTGCGGATGAGCCCCGCCAGAATGAGCGCCCAGAAGATGGTCTTGCCCCATTCCGCGATCGTGTCGCCAAGTCCCTTCTGTGCCGCGGGGGAGTCGTCGCTGTCGTCACGCATGGCCGTTCCTGTCTGCGGATGAGGTCGGCCCCTCTTGGCCGAGGCCCCGGGAGCTGTCAAGGGAGGGCGGCTCGGCCGAGATCACCACGAAGGCCTGCGCCCAGGGGTGATCGTCGGTCAGCGAGACATGGACGTCGGCGCGCCATCCGGCGGGCACGAGCGCGTCGAGCCGGGCCGCAGCCCAGCCCGTCAGCCGCATGCGGGGCTGACCGGTCGCGAGATTGAAGACCGCCATGTCGCGCCAGGCGATACCCATGCGCAGCCCGGTGCCGAGGGCCTTGGAGCAGGCTTCCTTGGCCGCCCAGCGCTTGGCGAGGGAGGCGGCCTCGTCGGGCAGCCGCGCCGCCCGCGCCAGCTCCTCGGGGGTGAAGACCCGCTGGCGGAATCGGTCGCCGAAGCGCGCGATCACACCGCGGATCCGCTCGATATTGGCCAGGTCGGTGCCGATGCCGACGATCATTCCACCCGCTCCTCGAACCGGGCCTTCACCGCTCCGCTCGTCTGGTTGATCGTGACGGACAGGACGCCGCGGCGCGTGAGGGCCGAGATCCCGTCATGGGCTCCGGCCGGCAGCTTCAGCACAAGGCCGACCACCGGATCGTATCGCGCCCGGAGCTTGGCAAGATCGAGCGATGCGAAACCGCGCGACCCTTCGAGCGAAACGATGCGGCATTGGCGCTCGCCCAGAGGACCCTCGGGCGGCGAAAGCACAAGGAGATGCAGAGCGGCGGCGGCAGGCTCGATCATGTCGAGAAGCGCCACCCGCACCGCACCGTTCGAGAAAGTCCGGCTGTTCTTCTCCCAGGGCTCGGCAAGGACATCGGCACGGGCCCGCCAGTCGCAGGGGCTTACGGTCTGGGCACCGGCCGGCATGAGAAGGAGCGTTGCGAGACAACCGAGGCAAATCGCCGGGAAACAGCGCCGCATGTACATCTCCTTCTCCCGATCGGCTCACACCCCGCGTGCCGCATCCATGCGTCGGCGCATCTCGCGGATGGCTTCGGCGAGGCCGACGAAAATCGCCTCGCCCACGAGAAAATGGCCGATATTGAGCTCGACGATCTCGGGCAGGGCGGCGATCGGGCCGACGGTATCGTATGTCAGCCCGTGGCCGGCATGGACCTCGAGGCCGATGGCATCCGCGTGGCGGGCCGCGTTCCGGATGCGGGCAAGCTCGCGGTCGCGATCGGCAAGGCGTCCCTCGTGATGGGCGTCGCAATAGCCGCCCGTGTGCAGTTCGACCACCGCCGCACCCACGCGCTTCGCCGCCTCGATCTGATCCGCCTCGGGGTTGACGAAGAGTGAAACCCGGCAGCCGGCCTCGGCCAGAGGCGCAATGAAGGCCGAAAGCCGCGCCTCTTCGGCCAGCACGTCGAGCCCGCCCTCCGTGGTTCGCTCCTCGCGCTTTTCAGGCACGAGGCAGACGGCATGAGGCCTGTGGCGCAGGGCGATCTCCTGCATCTCGGTGGTCGCCGCCATCTCCAGATTGAGCGGCAGGGTCAGGGTTTCGCTGAGACGGGCGATGTCCTCGTCGGAAATGTGACGCCGGTCCTCGCGCAAGTGGGCGGTGATGCCGTCGGCACCGGCCTCTTCGGCCAGAAGCGCGGCCCGCACCGGGTCGGGAAACGGCGTGCCGCGGGCATTGCGAACGGTGGCCACATGGTCGATGTTGACCCCGAGCCGCAGGCGACCCCGCACCCGGCCTGCCGGAGACTCCCGCCTTTCGCTCATCGTCCCTCTCCCTCCCTGACCTCGCCTCGCGCCTTGGCATTCGCGGCCGGCGGCGGAGCAGCCTTCTTCTCCGCCTTTTCCCGTTTCGCAGCAGCGCGGCGCTGGCGAATCTCCTCCCATTTCGCCTTTAGCCGGCCCCGCCGCCGGTTCTGATAGGCAGCGATCAGCGGCACCGAAAGATAATAGGAGCCGATGGCAAAGACCACACCCGGACCGATGCCGCCGACGAGATAGGGCAGGAATATGCCCCTGAAGAAATCCTGGAAGCCGCTCCAGTCCACCGTCTCTCCGGTGAACATGGCAACGAAATTGTGCCACAGATCCCAGAACGCACCCTTGAAGAGCGCCGGCAGCGAGTGGTTGGCGACATCGGCGCTCACATCGAGCATCCAGCTGCCCAGTTCGAGATTGAGAGCGGCGATGAGGGGAAAGGTCAGAGGGTTGCCGAAGAAGGTGCCGAGGATCGCCGCCAGGATGTTGCCCCGGATCAGCCAGGCAATCAGGGCGGCCGACACGAAATGCATTCCGAAAAAGGGTGTGAAGCTCACGAAGACACCCGCGGCGATGCCGCGGGCGATCTCTTCGGGCGATCCCGGCAGCCGCTTGAGGCGCAGGATCACATACCGCGTCGCCCGGCTCCAGCCGGAGCGGGGCCAGAAGAAATGCCAGATGCGGGTCAGAAGCCCCGGTCGTTCGCGACGCTTGAAGAGCACGTTGCCTCCTGCCTCACCCCGCCCTGTCGCACCGGGATCAGCCGGCAGCGCTCCGGGCCCCGCTCCCGAGCTCGGCAAGGGCTGCGGCTTCGGACGCCGCATCCGCCGGCTTGCGATCGAGGGACGGATCGCGGAACCGCTCCACATCCACAACACCCTCGTCGGCCTCGATCGATGTCAGGATGTTGTGCAGATGGCCGATGTCCCGCACCTCGACGGTGATGTTGATGCGATAGAAGTCGGGTTTCTTGTCAACGAATACCAGATCGGAAATATTCGCGTTCTGCTCGCCAAGCAAGGTGCAAATCCGCCCGAGCACGCCAGCGCTGTTGGCCATGATGACCACGATCGTCACCTCGTTGACCGGAGCGAACTCGACAGGCGCCCAGCGCAGGTCGATCCAGCCATCCTCGTATTCGGCAAGCGCGTCGCAATCGGCGGCATGGATCGAGATGGTACCGTCCTTGCG
>WFPA01000208.1 GCA_015487815.1 Albidovulum sp. | reverse complement strand
TCGGCAATCCGCGCCAGCTCTCGCTGGTGCTCAACCAGATCCCGGGCGTGGTCGAGAACGGGCTCTTCATCGACATCTGCGACGTGGTCATCATCGGCAAGGGCGATGGCTCGGTCGAGGTGCGCGACATCAACAACGGCATCGTCGAGAGCGACCGGGTGGAGATAGGCGAGAGCGACAACATCTTCCGCGATCTGGGCTGAAGCCGCCGTTGAAGCCGTTGCGGTGAGCTGCCGCCATCCGGCGTGAATGCCGTGTGCATGACTGCCCGGCATGTGCGCCGGGTTTTGCGGAGCCACGTGTGCCCCCTTTTCCGCTGACGGCCCCGGCATGGGACGTCTGCGGCATGCAGCAGCCTGAACCGCGGCAGAACGTGCGAAGGTCCGGTTTCCGGGCCGACATGCGAGCGCAGGGGCGCTTCGCCCCCGGCCGCATCGCATCCCGGACCTTTCCAGGCAGGCCCCGGCCGGGCGGCAATGGCGGCGGGGTGCTGAAGCCCCGTGCTGCGCCAGCCGCTTGACCGTCCCGCCGACGGGGCGCAGAAGGGCGGCAATCGTGGGGCGGCGCCTGTGGCCCCTTCCTGACGGATGAGAGGAAGAGATGAGTTTCGATTACGACCTTTTCGTCATCGGTGGCGGCTCGGGCGGCGTGCGGGCCGCGCGGCTCACGGCCGAAGACGGTTTCCGCGTCGGCCTTGCGGAGGAATACCGCATGGGCGGCACCTGTGTCATCCGCGGCTGCGTACCGAAGAAGCTGATGGTCTATGCCTCGGAATATTCCAGCCATTTCGAGGACGCGGCCGGCTATGGCTGGCGCCTTGGCAAGATTGCCTTCGACTGGGACGCTTTCAGGGCGGCGCGCGATGCCGAGATCGATCGGCTCGAGGGTCTCTACCGCGCCAATCTCGCAAGGGCCGGGGTCGAGATCTTCGACGCCCGAGCCCGGCTCATCGACCCGCACACGGTCGAGGTCGGAGGGCGCAAGGTCACGGCGAAGCACATTCTTGTCGCTACCGGCGGTGTGCCTTTCGTTCCCGAATTCCCCGGCTCGGAACATGTCATCACCTCGAACGAGGTCTTCCACCTGCCCGAGCTGCCGAAACGGATGCTGGTGGTGGGAGGCGGCTATATCGCCTGCGAATTTGCCTCGATCTTCAACGGGCTCGGCGTCCATGTCACCCAGTTCTATCGCGGCGCCCAGATCCTGCGCGGTTTCGATGACGAGCTCAGGGGGCACCTTGCGGAGGAGATGCAACGGCGCGGTGTCGATCTGCATGTCGGCACCGATGTCGAGTTCGTGCGGCGGCAGGAGAACGGATCGCTCTTCGTCAAGAGCGCCGACGGGCGCGAGTGGAGTTTCGACGTCATCCTCTATGCCACCGGCCGTCGCCCCAATACCGCCGGTCTCGGGCTCGAGGCCGCCGGGGTCGAGACCGGCCGTTTCGGCGAGATCAGGGTGGATGACTACGGGCGCAGCTCCGTGCCGTCGGTCTTTGCCGTGGGTGATGTGACGAACCGCGTCAACCTTACCCCGGTGGCGATCCGCGAGGCGGTGGCCTTCGTCGAAACCGTGTTCCGGGGCAACCCGACGCCCGCCGATCACGAGCTTGTCCCGACCGCCGTCTTCACCCAGCCGGAGCTCGGTACCGTCGGCAAGACCGAGGAGGAGGCGCGCGACGAGCGGCCTGTCGAGGTCTATCTTTCCGCCTTCCGGCCGATGAGGAACATTCTTGCCGGGCGCAAGGAGCGGATGCTGATGAAGATGATCGTCTGCAGCGAGACACGCCAGGTGATGGGTGTGCATCTCGCCGGGCCCGCCGCCGCCGAGATGATCCAGCTTGCCGGCGTCGCCCTCGGGATGGGGGCGACCAAGGAGGATTTCGACCGCACCATCGCCGTTCATCCGACGGCGGCGGAGGAACTCGTGCTGATGAAGAAGCCCGTCCGCAGCTGGTAGGCCGACCGGGCGGAAGGGGGGATTGCCCCCCGGCGCCCGCCAGCCGGCACCGTCCCCGTCCCGGGCGGCTTGAAAGGCGGGGGGCAGGGCGATGGAACACGGAGGTGCCCGGCCACAGCGCCGGTGTTCCCCTCCTTCCACGCCGGAGCACCCTTTCCGCCACGGCCCGGCGGCACAACTGATCGTGAACGGGAGAGCCGTCCAGAGCCGGATCCATGACCTTTCGCCCGTTGCTCCCAGCCGCAAAATGAACCAGACTCCCGGCAACCGGGTCCGCAGGACGGATTCGATGGCAAATGTGCAGATGCGCCGCACAAGGCGGCATGATGAATGACAGGAGGAGGCCGCATGGCTGGCAATTCCAAGGGCCCGTGGGGCGGTGGCGGAGGCGGCGGTGGCCGCGATCCCTGGCCGCCGCGCAAGGGCGGGGATACGCCCCAGATGCCCGACATGGACGCGATCGTCCGCAAGGGTCAGGAGAAGCTCAAGGTGCTGATGGGCGGCGGCGGTGGCCGCGGCGGAAGCAGCGGCCGTTCCGGCGGGGGCGGCGGGTTCGGCCGCAGCGCGATCGTTCTCGGGGTGCTGTTCCTCGCGGTGCTGTGGTTCCTGGCATCCTTCTATACGATCAAGCCCGAGGAGCGGGGTGTCGAACTCTTCCTCGGCAAATATTACCGCACCACCGAATCGGGCCCGCATCTCGCGCCCTGGCCCCTCGTCAAGGTCGAGATCGTCGAGACCACGCGCGAGCGCACCGAGGACATCGGCGTCGGCACCAACTCGACCTCCGATGCCGGCCTCATGCTCACCGGCGACGAGAACATCGTCGATATCGATTTCCAGGTGGTCTGGAACATCTCCGACCCGGCCGACTACCTCTTCAACCTGGCTGATCCGCCCGAAACCATCCGCGCGGTGGCCGAATCGGCCATGCGCGAGATCATCGCCCAGTCGGAGCTCTCGCCGATCCTCAACCGCGATCGCGGCATCATCTCGGAGCAGCTGCACGATCTCATCCAGTCCACCCTCGACAGCTACAATTCGGGGGTGAACATCATCCGGGTCAACTTCGACCGCGCCGACCCGCCGCGCGAGGTGATCGACGCCTTCCGCGAGGTGCAGGCGGCCGAGCAGGAGCGTGACCGGCTGCAGAAGCAGGCCGATGCCTACGCCAACCGCGTGCTGGCCCAGGCGCGTGGCGAGGCGGCGAAGCTCGTCGAGGAGGCGGAAGCCTATCGGGCGCAGGTGGTCAACACCGCCGAGGGCGAGGCTTCCCGCTTCGAGGCCGTGCTTGGCGAATACCAGAAGGCCCCTGACGTCACCCGCAAGCGGCTCTACATCGAGACGCTGGAGAAGGTGCTCGCCGATGTGGACAAGATCATCATCGACGACCAGGTGAAGGGGATCGTGCCCTATCTGCCGCTTGACCGCATGCAGGCTGGCCAGACGAAGACGGGAGCGCAGAAATGAACCGCAAGCTCAACATCCTGATCGGGGCCGTCGTCGTTCTGCTCTTTCTCGTCACCTCGGCGGTCTATATCGTCGATGAACGCGAAAAGGCCCTCGTCCTGCAATTCGGCAAGGTGAAGGCCGTGAAGGAGGATCCGGGGCTGGCCTTCAAGATCCCCCTCATTCAGCAGGTGGTCAAGTATGACGACCGCATCCTCTCGCTCGAGACCCGGCCGCTCGAGGTCACCCCGCTCGACGACCGGCGGCTGGTGGTCGATGCCTTCGCCCGCTGGCGCATCACCGACGTGGTGCAGTTCCGCAAGGCGGTGGGCGATGGCGGCATTCCCCTTGCCGAACGCCGCATCGAGCGGATCCTCAACGCCGAGATCCGCGAGGCGCTCGGGCAGGTGGTGTCGAACGCGATCCTCTCTTCGGACCGCAAGAAGCTGATGGAGCGGATCCGCGACAAGGCGCGGCAGAAGGCCGAGGCGCTCGGGGTCGAGATCATCGACGTGCGGCTCAAGCGCACCGATCTGCCGGCCCAGAACCTCGAGGCGACCTTCGCGCGGATGCGGGCCGAGCGCGAGCGCGAGGCGGCCGACCAGGTGGCGCGCGGCCAGGAGGCGGCGCAGAAGATCCGCGCCGCGGCCGACCGCACGCGGGTCGAGATCGTCTCCAAGGCGCAGAAGCAGGCCGAGATCATCCGCGGCGAGGCCGATGCCAAGCGCAACGCGATCTTCGCCCGTGCCTATGGCAAGGACAAGGAGTTCTTCGAATTCTACCGCTCCCTGAGGGCCTACGAGAAGGCCTTGCGCGCCAGCAATTCCCGCCTCGTCATGTCGCCCGACAGCGCCTTCTTCAACTATCTCAAGTCCGAAAACGGCCGCTGATCGGGGCCATGAGCGGCGACATGGGGAAAGGGCCGGCGCATGCCGGCCCTTTTCTCGTCGGCCGAGGTGCGCAGGGCAGGGGAGGACATGCCGGAAACCGGTGGCCAGCCCTTGCGATCCGCGCTAGGCTCCCCATGTCAGCCATCGGGAATTTCACGGGAATTTCATGGGCGGAGAGCCAAGTTGAGTTGTATCTCCTCCCGCAACAGGCGCAATTGACGACAGTGCCCGGGCCCCGCGGCCCGATTGCGCCGTGCCCTCCGGCCGGCGCCGGCACCGAGAACAGCAACCCAAGGAGGACAGGACGTGTTCGACATTCCTGCAACTGTGGAGCGCAAGAGCCGCGCCCTGATGCGCGCGGCGCTCGCGCTCGGCCTCGGCATCGGCCTTGCGCTCGGGGGCGCCACCGCACCCGCGGCGCAGGCCGAGAGCCAGAAGATGATCCCGGCGAGCTTCGCCGACATCGTCGAGAAGATCAGCCCGGCGGTGGTCAACATCACCACCACCACCCTCGTCGAGGGCGGCATCGAAATGCCGATGGTGCCCAAGGGCTCGCCCTTCGAGGACTTCTTCAAGGATTTCCTCGACCGCAACGGCGAGAAGGGCAAGCCGCACAAGAAGC
>WFPA01000207.1 GCA_015487815.1 Albidovulum sp. | reverse complement strand
GCGCCATCAAGCCTCGCGAGGACATGCGGGGGTCGGCCACGAGGCCGGCCCCCTTCGCATGGCTCGGCCGTCATGCCCGCACCGGCGCAGTCGGGAGCGCCCGGCATTTCCGTGGCGCACCTCCTCCCGCAACCCTTCCCGCAACCCTGCTCCCCGGTTCGGCCGCCCTTTCACATGCCCGCTCGCGCATCCCCGCAGGGCCGGTGAAGACGGTGCGGCACCCCTGACCATTGCCGTCGCCTTTTCCCATCCCGCAGGCCGTGTCACCCTCCTTGGGGACGCACGCGCCGCACCTCAGGCGGCGTCCCCGTCCGGGGGCTCAACCATGCTCCTCGGCGCTCTTCTCGGCCAGCGCCGCGTTGTAGCGGCTCAACGCATCGACCTTGTGCAGCACCCCGACGATCTCGGGCGCCTCGCCCTCCCCGCCGAGCCGCACCACCGGCACATGCAGCGTCCCCGATTTCTCGAAGATCGGCATCACCGTCTCCAGACTCGACTGGGCGGTGGCGTGGATGCCGTATTCGACCAGCTTCCACAGCACTTCGCGGTCGGGATTCTCGGGGTCGTCAAGCGGGCGCATCAGGTCCTGCACCCTCAGCGCCGCAAGGATCCAGGCGTGGGGGCCGGCGGCAATGTGAATGCCCTTGCGCTCGAGAAGGGTGAGGAAGAAGGAGCGTTCGACAAGACGGCTCGAGAGCGCCGAGGCAGTCGCCACCGTCAGGAGCACCGCCAGACCGGTCTGCCAGTCCCCCGTCAGCTCGAAGACGATGAGCGCGCTCGAAACCGGCGCCCCGAGCACGGCGGCGGCAAAGGCACCCATTCCTGCAAGGGCATAGAGCGTGACATTGCCCGACCAGAAGGGCAGGATCGCCGTCGCCGCCTCCCCGAAGGCCAGACCGGTCAGCGCTCCCAGCATCAGCGAGGGCGAGAAGACCCCGCCGCCCATCCGCCCGCCGAGAGTGACGGCCACCGCCACCGCCTTGACGAGGGCGTAGATCACGGCGGTCCAGAAGGGGAGTGCCCCCGTCAGCGCCCGGGCGGTGGTCTCGTAGCCGACGCCGATGACATGGGGAAATCCCAGGGCCAGTGTCCCCAGAACCGCCCCCGCCAGCGCCGGGCGCAGCCAACGGGGAAATCCGAACCCCGCCTGGAGCCGATCGCCCAGATCGTCTGCCCAGAAGATGCCGCGCATGAAGGCGGTGGCGGCAAGCGCGATCACGAGACCGAGGAGGAGGAAGGCCGGCAGCTCGACATAGAAGGCCAGCATCGGCGCCCCGGGCAGCACGAATTCGGTGAACTCGCCGAAGACGAGGCGGCTTGCGACCGCCCCGATCACCGCCGCGATCGCCACCGGGCCGAAGCTGCGGATGGCGTAGTGACGCAGCACCACCTCATGCGCGAAGATGGCGCCGGCAAGAGGTGCGTTGAAGGAAGCGGCCACGGCCGCGGCCGAGGCAGCACCGAGGAGGATGCGCGCGCGAGCGGCATCGAGGCGGAAGAGATCGGAAAGGATCGTCGATATCACCCCCGAGAAATGAACGACGGGCCCTTCGCGGCCCGAGGAGCCACCGCTCGAGAGCGTAATCCAGGAAGCGAGAATGGAGGCGATCCCTTCGCGCACCGGCAGCCGTGCCCCCTCGAGCTCGGCCGCGGCGATGAGATCGGCCGGCGTGTGTGGCCGTCCGTCACGGGTCAGGGCATGGAGCAGCAGCCCCACCACCAGCCCGCCCAGGGTCGGCGCAAGAAGCACGATCGGCCAGGGAAGCCCCCGGGCGAGGGAGGCAAGATGCACGTCGTCCGAACCGTAGATCTGCCGCTGGGTCCAGCTGATGGCGAAGCGGAAGGCAAGGGCGGCCAGCGCCGAAACCGCACCCACCACCGCCGCCAGCGCCCACAGCCGCAACTGGTCGGGGCCATGACGGCGCAACGCCTCGGTTTCCTCACGGATCTCCCGCCCCAGCTGTTCGAGACTTTCCCGCAGGAAGGCACCGATCTGTGGCATGGTTCCCCGGTCCCCTGACCTGATGTCCAAGCGTCCAGCCGCGACGGCAACCCCGCATGACGGGCACGGCTTCTCCCGCGCTACACCAGCGGCCGGGCAAGGTAAACGCCCGGCGGACATGACAGGAAGGGGCGGAGCGGACCGCCGAAGGCAGCAGCGGGCGGAGTGCCTGCGGGCGGAGGAGCCCGGATCGGCGCGTTCACGGGCGGACGGGCGCGGCCGCCGCCCCCGCCCGTGAGAGATCCGGGAGCTGCGGCGTGCCTGCGAAACGAAGCGCCGCCCGCTCCCATGCGGACAAGCGCCGCCCGCTCCCATGCGGACAAGCGCCGCCCGCTCCCATGCGGACAACGGAACCGGGCTCGGCCACGCCGGCAGGGGTGAATGACCGGCAGGCAGAACGGCGCATGGACAGGCACCGCGCCGTCCCGGACGGCACATGCGGGATGCGCCATCGTGCCGGCCCCGCGACCGTGCAGCCTGTCCTCATGCAGGCGGGATGATGCGGGCGGAGGAAACGGTCACCCATCCCGTTGCGCTGCATGAGGGCGTGCCATCCGCCACACATCTGGAAGTGAAGGGAGGCTGTTCCTGCGATGGCCTGCCTGACCGGCACTGCCCCGCGGGGAGCATGACGGGCAGAACACTCGCGAAGCGCTCAGCCGTGGTCGTGGCCATTCGGTGGGCCGGAAGACCGGTCGCCGGATCCGGCCTCGGTCCGACATGCGCCGCCCGCCGCCGGGGACCGCATGCCGCCCTTCCATCCGGCCTCGTCCCTTCGCTGAACCGTCTTTACGCGACAGGGGCATGGCTTTCCATGAATCTCCACGAGGCTCCTTGGTGATGGTCCGCACCTGCTGCCCTGCCCTGTCGCGGAAATGGCATGGCGGCCCGCCCGCGCCCGGCCTGCACGCCGGGAGGGAGCGGCTCATCCACGGGGACGGGCAAGCGGGCCTCACCCGGGGCGGTCGCTGCCACGCCCTGCTCGTACGCCGCCCCTCAGCCCTTTCCCGGCCACCGGACCTCCGCCCTGCCCCGTGCGCGGGAGCGGCTCCGCCCGCGCCCGGCCGCGGAGCTTCCCGAACGGTGCACCCGGGCCGCAACACTGCCGCTCCTCACTCCCTGCCCGGTCGCCCCTCGTGATGCGGAAATGACATGACCCGCCCGCGCCGGCGCCGATGCCCGGGCGGGTTCCGCTCTCTCCACACCCCGCATTTTCCGCTGCACCTCCCCTTCGCTCGTCCGACCTTCTCTCCCCAACATCGCTGCCGCTTTCCGGTCATCGAGGCGGTCGGCGAGGTGGCCAAGGCGGCGGGATGAAGGCCGGACGCTCGGTGGTCGCGCGGTCGCTCGATCGGCGGCCACGGTCCTGCAGCGCCCCTTGACGCGGGCGCCCGATCGACGCAGGCAGAAACAGCAAGATCGGAGGCATCCATGACCCAGCCAGCATCCACGCAAGGCGCCAAGGCCGCGCCGCACGCGGGAGAAGATCGCGAACCGGCGCTCGCTGCCGTCGCCGCCCTCATCGGCCAGCGGCTCACGCGCTCGCCCTCGGACCGGGAAATCCACGGCCGGTCCGAAAGCTGGTATCCGCTGGCACCGCCCGATGCCGTCGCCTATCCCGAAACGGCCGAGGAGGTCCGGCGGATCCTCGAGATCTGCAACCGTCACCGCCTGCCGGTGATCCCCTGGGGGACCGGCACCTCGCTCGAAGGCCAGTCGATCGCACCCGCGGGCGGCCTCTGTCTCGACCTCTCGCGCATGAACCGGGTGGTGGAGATCGATGCCGAGAACATGCTGGCCCGGGTCGAGCCCGGTGTCACCCGCACCCGGCTCAACGAGGAGCTGCGGGCGACGGGGCTGTTCTTCCCGGTCGAT
>WFPA01000206.1 GCA_015487815.1 Albidovulum sp. | reverse complement strand
GCCCGGTCGGGGGCGCGCACGATCAGCTTGCCGATCAGGCTGTCGTAATAGGGCGGGATGCGGTAGCCCGAATAGATCGCCGAATCCATCCGCACCCCGAGACCGCCCGGGGCGTGATAGGTGCCGATGGTGCCGGGCGAAGGAGTGAAGTTCGGCAGCTTCTCGGCGTTGATCCGCACCTCGATCGCATGGCCGAGGGGCACGAGATCCTCCTGGGTGAAGCTCAGGGGTTCGCCGGCGGCCACGCGGATCTGCTCGCGCACCAGATCGACGTTGAACACCTCCTCGGTCACCGGGTGCTCGACCTGCAGGCGGGTGTTCATCTCGATGAAGTAGAAATTCCCGTCCTCGTAGAGGAACTCGATCGTGCCGGCGCCCGCATAGCCGATATCGGCCACCGCCCTGGCGCAGACGGCACCCATCTCGGCTCTGAGCTCGGGGGTGATGGCGGGGGAGGGGCATTCCTCGAACACCTTCTGGTGCCGCCGTTGCAAGGAGCAGTCGCGCTCGCCCAGATGCACCGCCGCGCCGCGCCCGTCACCGAAGATCTGGAATTCGATATGGCGCGGCCGACCGAGATATTTCTCGATATAGACCTCGTCATTGCCGAAGGCGGCCTTGGCCTCGGCCCGGGCGGTCTGGAAGGCCTGTTCGAGCTCGTCCTCGCTCCTGGCGAGCTTCATGCCGCGTCCGCCGCCTCCGGCCGTGGCCTTGACGATCACCGGATAGCCGATCTCGCCGGCGATGCGGCGGGCGGCCGCGAGATCGGGCACGCCGCCGTCGGAGCCCGGCACCACCGGCACGCCGAGCTTCTTCATCGTTTCCTTGGCGGTGATCTTGTCGCCCATCAGCCGGATATGCTCCGAGGACGGGCCGATGAAGACGATTCCGTGATCCTCGAGCGCCTCGACGAAGCGGGCATTCTCGGAGAGGAAGCCGTAGCCCGGATGCACCGCCTCGGCACCGGTGATCTCGCAGGCGGCGATGATGTCGGGGATCGAGAGATAGCTGTCGCTCGCAGGTGGCGGGCCGATGCAGACGCTCTCGTCGGCGAGGCGGACATGCATGGCGTCGCTGTCGGCGGTGGAGTGGACGGCGACGCTCTTGATGCCCATCTCGCGGCAGGCGCGGATCACCCTGAGGGCGATCTCGCCGCGGTTGGCGATCAGGATCTTGGAAAACATGCGCGCCTCACTCGATGATCATCAGCGGGGTGCCGAATTCCACCGGCTGGGCATCGTCCACCAGAATGCGCTTCACCGTTCCGGCCCGCGGCGCGGGGATGTGGTTCATGGTCTTCATCGCCTCGATGATGAGCAGGGTCTGCCCTTCGCTCACCTTGTCGCCGACCTTGACGAAGGGCGGGGCGCCCGGTTCGGGCTGGAGATAGACCGTGCCGACCATCGGCGAGGTTACTGCGCCGGGATGGAGCGCCGGGTCCTCGAGCGCCTCGCCGGCAGGCTCGGAAGACGCGACGGCCGGTGCCGGAGCCGGTGCCGGCGCCGGAGCCGGAGCCGCGGCTTGCGCGGCCGGCATCCCGATCGCCTGCAGCCTGGGCGCTTCCTTGGCCACGCGGACGGTGAGGCTGTCATCCTCGCCGAATTCGCGCACGACCTCGATTTCGGTCAGCTCGTTCTCCCGCAAAAGCTCGGCGAGGGCCTTGATGAAGGCGACGTCGTCCTGATGATCTCGCTTGGCCATCTGTCTCGATCCCGTTTCCTGTCCCGTGGCGCCCTGACGACGACCCGCAAGGGGCAGAGTGTCGCAGCGCCTTTTGTCGGGCCGTTATAGGGAAGCTTGCCGCTGCGGAAAAGGGCCGGCGGCAACGACGGGCGATTCCCTGCCGCCGCCGGCCGCTGGCGATCGTGCATGGCGCCGGCCGGGTCATCTTCGGGATGAGCGCGCCCGCCGGTCGCCCGCGGCGGGAGGTGTCGCTATTCCGGTCGGCCGGCACCGCGCTTGCGGACATCGGCCACGATCTGCGCCATGGCGTGTTCCGGCGCATATCCGCGCACGAAGGTATCGCCGATGACGAAGGTCGGCGTTCCGTCGATTCCGAGCTTTCGTCCCTGGGTCAGGATACGGTCGATATGGTCCTGCACCTCGGGTGCCCCGGTGCCGGCGAGCACCCTGTCGGCATCGAGGCCGAGATGGGCGAGGAGCCGCCGCATCGCCTTCTCGTTCCACGGCCCGTTATGGGTCATCAGCGCCTCGTGCACCCTGGCATAGGCGTCGGGGCCGAGATTGCGCAGCGTGGAGATCGCCACCTTCGAGGCATAGGTCGAATCGGGGCCGAGGATCGGATATTCCTTGACGATGTAGCGGATGTTGCCGTCCTTGCGGAGCAGATCGGCGACCTCGGGCCGGGCCTTGCGGCAATAGGGGCAGCGATAGTCCATGTATTCGACGAGGGTGACATCGCCCTCGGGATTGCCGCCGACCCAGGAAATGCCGTCATCGAAGATCTCGTCGGCATTGGCCGCGATGAGGGCGGCGTCGCCTGCGGTCTTCGCCTCGGCCTGGCGCTTTTCGAGCTCGCGTATGACCTCGACGATCACTTCGGGATTCTCGAGGAGATAGCGCCGCACCTCCTGGCCGAAGGCAGCGCGTTCGCTGTCGTTCATGTTGGTGATGTCGGTGGCGCTCGCAGCGAAGGGCAGGGCGAGGAGCACTCCCGTGAACAGGGCGGGAACAAGGCCCTTCAGGCGGCGAAACAGGCGGATCATCAGCGTCTCCCTTTGGTTTTCCTGAGCGAGATTTCAGCGGTTCTTATCACATCCTTCGCCCGGCGCCATGCGGGCGATCCGCGCGCCAGGAGGCTGCCGGCCCGTTCGGCCAAGAGCTTCGCGTCCTTCATCCGGCCGAGAAGGGCATAGCGTTCGGCGCTCACGAGCGCGGCCATGCCGTTTTGCCCCTTGCGGCCATAGGCGACGGCGAGATCGCGGAGCGCCCCGTCGAGGAGGGGATCACCCCGCCGCGCTTTCTCGAGGGCGGCGATGGCGCGGTCGAGATCGCCCTTGCGGCCCCGCAGCAGATAGGCGCGGCCGAGCGCGGCGCGGATGAGAGGCTCGGACGGGGCGAGGGCGACGGCCTTGCGATAGGCGCCGACGGCGGCGTCGAACCGCTGACGCTCGAGAAGGAACTGCCCCTTGAGATCGTGATACCAGGGATCGCGCGGCCCGAGCTTCAGAAGCGCGGCGATGGCCGCGCCCGCCCGGGCGTTCTCTCCCTTGCGGTGGAGGGCGATGGCGCGTGCCAGAAGCGCCATCTCGCCGGTTCTGCCCTGCATCTTCCGCAAGGTGGCAGCCGGGGAGCGGCGAAAGGCGGCGATCTTGGTGCCGATGCGGGTGAACCAGTAGGCTGCCCGCTTCTGCCGCACCGGGTCGGTCTTCTGCCGGGCACGGGCGGTGAGGGTGGCGGCCAGCGCTTCGGCATTGACGAGCCGGGTGCGTGAAAGCGGGTGGCTCCTCAGCCAGGGATCCTGTCGCGTCGTCATCAGCGCCTCCTGGCCCGCGAAATTGCGCAGGAGCGCCACCGCGGCCATCGGGTCGATGCCGGCCGAGGCCATGAGCGAGAGGCCGATCCGGTCGGCCGAGGCTTCCTCGGCCCGGCTGTGGGAGAGAAGCACGCCGAGCGCCGAGCTCGAGGTGCCCATCGCCACGCCGCCCGCGAGCGCACCTTCGCCGGTTGCCGCCGCCAGTGCCAGCGACAGGAGAAGGCCGGCACGGGCTGCGGTGTTGGCCGCGCCGATCGCCATCTGCCGGCGCGAGATGTGCCCGGCGCGGATATGGGCGATCTCGTGGGCGAGAACCGATTGCAGTTCCGCCGCATCCCGCGCCAGGAGGATCATGCCGCTGTTGATGAAGATGTGGCGATCATCGATGACGAAGGCGTTGGGACGCGCATCATCGACCACCATCACCCGGATGCGGCCTGCCGGCAGCGCCGCCGCGGCGAGGAGCGGCCGGGCGATCTCCGCCAGTCCGTGTTCGATGCCGGCATCACGGATGAGGCGGATTTCCCCGGCCCGGGAGGTGCCGTCGAACCCGCCCGCGAAGGCGAAAGCGGCCGCGAGCACCGATGCCAGCACCCTGCCTCCCTTCGCCGCGCGCGTCCCCGGACCCTGCTGCCCACTTGACCTTGTGCGTTCCGACTGAAACATGACGCTGCCAGTTAGACGAGGTCGCCATGAGAAGATCAAGCCGCAGCGAAGTCGATCCCTTCATTGTGATGGACGTGATGGAACAGGCCCGTGCGCTCGAGGCAGCCGGCGAACGGGTGATCCACATGGAGGTTGGTCAGCCGGGCACGCCCGCCCCGGCAGGTGCGCGCCGCGCCGCCGCCGAGGCACTCGAGAACGAGACGCTGGGCTACACCGTCGCCCTCGGCCTGCCGGCGCTGCGCGAGCGGATCGCCCTTCTCTATCACGAATGGTATGACCTCCCGATCGATCCGCGCCGGGTGATCGTCACCCCCGGCTCCTCGGGAGCCTTCCTCCTTGCCTTCACCGCGCTTTTCGACGCCGGCGAGCGCGTCGCGATCGGCATGCCGGGTTATCCGAGCTATCGCGCCCTGCTGAAGGCGCTCGATCTCCATGCGGTGCTGATCGAGACCTGCGCCGAGAACCGCTATCAGCCGACCCCGGATGATGTGGCGGCAGCCGGCGATATTGCCGGGCTGATGGTCGCCTCGCCCGCCAATCCCACCGGCACCATGCTCGACCGGAGCGAGCTGGCCGCGCTTCACGGGGCGCTTGCCGAAAAGGGCGCGGTGCTCATCTCCGACGAGATCTACCACGGCATCCAGTATGAACGCCGGGCGGTATCGGCGCTCGAAGTGGCGGATGACGTGATCGTCATCAACTCGTTTTCCAAGTATTTCTCGATGACGGGCTGGCGCATCGGCTGGATGGTGGTGCCCGACGAGATGGTTCGCGCCTTCGAGCAGCTGGCGCAGAACATGTTCATCTGTGCTCCTCACATCTCCCAGAAGGCCGCCCTCGCCGCCCTCGACTGCCGCAAGGAGCTGGCGGCCAATCTCGCGGTCTATGCCGAGAACCGGCGCCTTCTCATGGAGGAGCTGCCCAAGATCGGCTTCGACCGCATCGCTCCGCCTGACGGTGCCTTCTACATCTATGCCGACGTCTCCCACCTCACCGACGACAGCCGCGCACTCGCGGCCGAGATCCTCGAGAAGGCGCGCGTTGCGGTGACGCCCGGCTGCGATTTCGACCCGGCCCGTGGCCGGGGCACGCTGCGTTTCTCCTACGCCGCCGCGACCGGGGACATACGCGAGGGGCTCGCCCGTCTTGCCGCCTTCATGGCCGAACGGGGCATCTGAGACGGTCACCCCATGACAGCCGGCTGTGGGCAGGTCAGGTTTGCCCCACATATGATGGAGCGAAATGGCCTGTATTCGTCTTCCGATTGAATCTGCATCGTCAGCGGAGGACCCATGTTCGTGCCCGTTCGCCTGTCACTCGTCGCCCTTTTCGTTGCCCTTTCCGGTGGTATTGCCGCCCGTGCCGCCGACTGCCCGGCCGGTACGGTGCTCACGGTCGTCACGCCGCGGGGGGCACATTGCTATGACGCGGCCGCGCTCGCAGCGCTTGCGGAGCGGCGCATCGCCACTGAAAACGATTTCGTTGACGGCAAGGTGACCTTCTCCGGCCCGGGACTGCTTGCGGTGCTGAAGGATGCCGGTGCGGCGAACACCTCCGATGTCGAGATCTCCGCCGCCGACGGCTATGCGGTCGCCATCCCGATGGAAGAGATCGAGCGGTATCGCCCGGTGCTGGCCATGCGCGCCGATGGCGAGCCGATCGATCACGACATGTATGGCGATCTCTGGCTGATCTACCCGATGAGCGACTTCCCCGAACTCAGGGGCGAGAAATGGAACGGAAGGCTGATCTGGCAGGTGGTGAAGATCACCGCCGAATGAGGGGGGTCGGCAGGGCCCCGAGGCCATGCCCTTGCCCCGCTCCGGCGATCTGAAGGGCCGAGAATCCCTCCTTCCGCCGCTGCCCGGCTGGGCGGGGAAGCCATTGCCATACAGAGCCCTCCCCCCGGTGACCGGAAGGGCTGTCGATCCTCCCTCCCGCACGCTGCCCGGTCGATGATCGGGTGACCCAGCCCGGGACATGGCAGCTGCTTCAGAGAAGCGGAAGGGAGCCTTGGCGGTATGTGTCCGCCGGCTTGCTCACCCGCCCGCTTTGCCTTGACAGGAAAGGGGCAGGCGCCGGGCCTGCCCCTTCCGTTGTCCGGCCTGTGATGGCCACCGCCCTTGTCAGCCGGCCGCGCCGTTCCCCCTGGGATAGCCGAGGGTGGCAAGGGCGGCCTCGATCTCGTCGAGGATCGCCGGATCGTCGATGGTGGCGGGCATCTTCCATTGGCGCCCGTCGGCGATGGCGGCCATGGTGCCGCGCAGGATCTTGCCCGAGCGCGTCTTGGGCAGCCGCTCGACGACCACCGCCTGCTTGAAGAAGGCCACCGGGCCGATCCTCTCGCGCACGAGCTGGACGCATTCGGCCACGACCTCGGCCGGCTCGCGCCCCGAGCCGGCGTTGAGACAGAGGAAGCCCACCGGCACCTGGCCCTTGAGCTCGTCGGCCACCCCGATGACGGCGCATTCGGCGACGTCGGGGTGCGAGGCCAGCACCTCCTCCATCTGCCCCGTCGAGAGCCGGTGCCCGGCGACGTTGATCACGTCGTCGGTGCGGGCCATGATGTAGAGGTAGCCTTCCTCGTCGCGATAGCCGGCGTCGCCCGTCTCGTAGAAGCCGGGGAAGGTCGAGAGGTATTTCTCGACATAGCGCTGATCGGCGTTCCACAGCGTCGAGAGCGTGCCCGGCGGCAGCGGCAGGCGTATGGCGATGGCACCGAGCTCGCCGGCCGACAGCTCCTTGCCGCCCTCGTCGAGGATGCGCACGTCATAGCCCGGCATCGGCACGCCGGGCGAGCCGACCGGCACCGGCAGGAGCTCGATCCCGAGCGGGTTGGCCGCGATCGCCCAGCCGGTTTCGGTCTGCCACCAGTGGTCGATCACCGGCACGCCGAGCTGCGCCTTCGCCCATTCCACCGTATCCGGGTCGGCCCGCTCGCCGGCGAGGAACAGCGCCCGCAGCCCCGAGAGGTCGTATTTGCGGACGAATTCGCCGGTCGGGTCCTCGCGCTTGATGGCACGGAAGGCGGTGGGGGCGGTGAAGAGCACCTTGACGTCGTGCTCCGCGATCACCCGCCAGAAGGTGCCGGCATCGGGCGTGCCCACGGGCTTGCCCTCGAACAGCACCGTGGTGTTGCCGTGAATGAGCGGACCATAGACGATGTAGCTGTGACCGACGACCCAGCCGACATCCGAGGCCGCCCAGTAGACCTCGCCCGGATCGACGCCGTAGATGTTCTTCATCGACCAGTTGAGCGCCACCGCATGGCCTGCCGTCGGCCGCACCACCCCCTTGGGCTGGCCGGTGGTGCCGGAGGTGTAGAGGATGTAGCAGGGGTGATCGCCCCGCACCGGCACGCAGTCGGCCGGTTCGGCCCCCTCCTGGAAGGCCTCCCACTCGAAATCGCGCCCGGGGATGAGATCGGCCTCCTGCTCCGGCCGCTGGAGGATGACGCAGAATTCGGGCTTGCGGGCCGCCATCTCGATCGCCTGATCGAGGAGCGGCTTGTAGGGGACGATGCGGCCGGGCTCGATGCCGCAGGAGCCGGCGATCACCGCCTTGGGAGCGGCGTCGTCGATCCGCGTCGCCAGCTCGTTGGCGGCAAAGCCGCCGAAGACCACCGAATGGATCGCGCCGATGCGGGTGCAGGCGAGCATGGCAATCGCCGCCTCGGGCACCATCGGCATGTAGATCACCACCCTGTCGCCCTTGCCGACGCCCTGCCGCGCGAGCGCACCGGCAAGCCGCGCCACCTTCTCCTTGAGTTCGGCGAAGGTGATCCTGGCCTGCCGGCCGGTGATCGGGCTGTCATGGATGATCGCCACCTGATCGCCGCGCCCGGCCGCCACATGGCGGTCGACCGCATTCCAGCAGGTGTTGAGTTCCCCGTCGGCGAACCACTGGTAGAGCGGGGCGTTCTCGTCGAACAGGGCCTTCGAGGGTTTCTTCACCCAGTCGATGGCCTCGGCTGCTTCCATCCAGAAGCCTTCCGGGTCCTCCTGCCAGCGCTGATAGACCTCTGCGTATCCCATCTTGTCCTCCTCCTTTCTCCGGGCGGTCGGGTCGTGGCCGCCTCGCCCGTCCTTCTGCATGTGCCATGCGCCGGGGCGTCTCAGCCCTTGTTCTCGTCCTCCGATGGCCCCATGCCGCGGGCCTCGCGGATGAGCGCGAGAATCCCCTTCGCCGCCTCGGGGATGTTGGTGCCGGGGCCGAAGATCGCCTTGACGCCGCGCTCGCGCAGAAAGTCGTGATCCTGCGGGGGGATGACGCCGCCGCAGATGACGATGATGTCCTCGGCGCCGCGCTTCTTCAGCTCCTCGACCAGGGCCGGCGCCAGCGTCTTGTGTCCGGCGGCCTGCGAGGAGACGCCGATCACGTGCACATCGTTGTCGATCGCGTCCTGCGCCGCTTCCTCGGGGGTCTGGAACAGCGGACCGACATCGACATCGAAGCCGATGTCGGCGAAGGCGGTGGCGATCACCTTGGCGCCGCGATCGTGCCCGTCCTGGCCGAGCTTGACCACCAGCATGCGCGGCCGGCGGCCCTCCTCCTCGGCGAAGCGTTCTACCTCGCGCTGGATGGCGGCGAAGTCCGCGTCGCCCTCATAGGCCGCGCCATAGACGCCCGAGAGCGTCTGCACCTCGGCCTCGTGGCGGCCGAACACCTTTTCCATCGCCATGGTGATCTCTCCCACCGTTGCCCGCGCCCGGGCCGCCTCGATCGCTGCCTCGAGCAGGTTGCCCTCGCCCGAGCGCGCCACCTCCTCGAGGGCGGCCAGCGCCTTCTTCACCGCCGCCGCATCGCGCGTCGCACGGATCTTCTCGAGCCGGCGGATCTGCGCTTCGCGCACGGCGGTGTTGTCGATTTCGAGGATCTCGACCGGCTCCTCCCGTTCGGGGCGGAACCTGTTGACTCCGACGATCACTTCCTCGCCGCGGTCGATCGCCGCCTGGCGCCGCGCCGCCGCCTCCTCGATGCGGAGCTTGGGCATGCCCGAGGCGACGGCTTTCGTCATGCCGCCCATGGCATCGATCTCCTCGATCAGCTTCCACGCCTCCTCGGCCATCTCGTGGGTGAGCCGCTCGACGTAGTAGGAGCCGCCCAGGGGATCGACCACATGGGTGATGCCGGTCTCGTTCTGCAGGATCAGCTGGGTGTTGCGGGCGATGCGGGCCGAGAACTCGGTCGGCAGGGCGATCGCCTCGTCGAAGGCGTTGGTATGGAGCGACTGGGTGCCGCCGAGCACCGCCGCCAGCGCCTCGAAGGCGGTGCGGACGATGTTGTTGTAGGGGTCCTGCGCCTGCAGGCTCACCCCCGAGGTCTGGCAATGGGTGCGCAGCATGCGCGAGCGCGGGTTCTTCGGCTCGAACTCCGACATGATCCGGTCCCACAGGAGCCGCGCCGCCCGCAGCTTGGCGATCTCCATGAAGAAGTTCATGCCGATGGCGAAGAAGAAGGAGAGCCGCGGCGCGAAACGGTCCACGTCGAGCCCGCGCGAGAGGGCGGCCTTCACGTATTCCTTGCCG
>WFPA01000205.1 GCA_015487815.1 Albidovulum sp. | reverse complement strand
GGCGTCCGCCGTCACAGGTGCACGCGGCCCGCGCGCACCCTGCCCCGGTCTGCCCCGCTGCCAACGCGTCGCTTCGCCCGCTCGCGACCGCATGGGCGACTCGGCTCGCCACCCGACCGACACCGCCCTGCCTCAACCGACGCCGCCACATCCCGCACAGGCCCTGCCGCGTGCGGCTACCCCCCTCAGGCGGCCGGGGCGCGGTTCTTGCGGCCGGTGAGAATCCGCCGCAGATAGCGGCCCGTGTGGCTTTCGGGCACGGCGGCGACATCCTCGGGCGTGCCGGCGGCGACCACCCGACCGCCGCCTTCGCCGCCCTCGGGGCCGATGTCGATGATCCAGTCGGCAGTCTTGACGACATCGAGATTGTGCTCGATCACCACCACCGTGTTGCCCTGTTCCACCAGCTCGTGCAGCACCTCGAGCAGTTTCTTCACATCCTCGAAATGCAGCCCGGTGGTCGGCTCGTCGAGAATGTAGAGCGTGCGGCCCGTGGCCCGGCGCGACAGCTCCTTCGCCAGCTTGACCCGTTGCGCCTCGCCGCCCGACAGCGTGGTCGCCGGCTGGCCGACCTTGATGTAGCCAAGCCCGACCCGCCTGAGCGTCTCCATCTTCTCGCGGATCGCCGGCACGGCGGAAAAGAACTCCGCCGCCTCGTCCACCGTCATGTCGAGCACGTCGGCGATGCTCCGGCCCCTGTAGCGGATCTCCAGCGTCTCGCGGTTGTAGCGCGTACCGCCGCAGCTTTCGCAGGTGACATAGACGTCGGGCAGGAAATGCATCTCGATCTTGATCAGCCCCTCCCCCTGGCAGGCCTCACAGCGCCCGCCCTTGACGTTGAAGCTGAACCGCCCCGGCCTGTAGCCGCGGGCCCTGGCCTCGGGCAGCCCGGCGAACCATTCGCGGATCGGGGTGAAGGCGCCGGTATAGGTGGCAGGGTTCGAGCGCGGCGTGCGGCCGATCGGCGACTGGTCGATGTCGATCACCTTGTCGAGATGCTCGAGCCCGTGCAGAGCCCGGAGCGGCGCCGGGTTCTGCCGCGCTCCGTTGAGCCGCATGGCCGCGTGGCGATAGAGCGTCTCGATCACCAGGGTGGACTTGCCCGAGCCCGACACCCCGGTCACGCAGACGAATCGGCCGAGGGGAAAGTCGACATCGACATCCTTGAGGTTGTTGCCGCGCGCGCCCTCGATGCGCAGCACCCGGCCGCTGCCCTGCCGCCGGGTGGGCGGCACCGGGATCTGCCGACGGCCCGAGAGATAGGCGCCGGTGAGCGAATCCGGGTGCGCCGCGATGTCCTCGGGCGGGCCTGCCGCCACCACCTCGCCCCCGTGCACCCCGGCCGCCGGCCCCATGTCGATCACATGGTCGGCGGCGCGGATCGCATC
Organism: Albidovulum sp.; assembly: GCA_015487815.1. GTDB lineage: Bacteria > Pseudomonadota > Alphaproteobacteria > Rhodobacterales > Rhodobacteraceae > WFPA01. The sequence goes on along the minus strand of WFPA01000205.1, from coordinate 2,317 downwards.
CTCGTCATGTTCGACGACGATCACCGTATTGCCCTGGTCGCGCAGGTTCTCGAGCGTGGCGATCAGCCGGTCGTTGTCGCGCTGATGAAGCCCGATCGAGGGCTCGTCGAGCACATAGAGCACCCCCGTGAGCCCCGAGCCGATCTGCGAGGCGAGGCGGATGCGCTGGCTCTCGCCACCCGAGAGCGTGCCGGCGGCGCGGGAGAGGGTGAGATAGTCGAGCCCGACATTGACGAGAAAGCCGAGCCGCTCGCGGATCTCCTTGAGGATCGGCCGGGCGATCTCGCGCTTCTGGGCCGACAGCGTATCGGGCACGGTGTCGATCCAGTCATGGGCGGCGCGTATCGACAGTTCGCTGACCTCGCCGATATGCCTGCCGGCGATCTTCACCGCCAGCGCCTCGGGCCTGAGCCGGTAGCCGCCGCAGGCCGCGCAGGGGCGGTTGTTCTGATAGCGTTCGAACTCCTCGCGCACCCATTTCGAATCGGTCTCGCGCCAGCGCCGCTCCAGATTGGGGATCACCCCCTCGAAGGGGCGGATGACGTTGTAGATGCGGCCGCCGTCATCGTAGCGGAAGGGAATCGCTTCCTCGCCCGAGCCGTGCAGGATCACCTGCCGCACCTTCTCGGGCAGCTCCTGCCAGGGCGTCTTCGGATCGAAACCGTAATGGGCCGCGAGCGCCTGGATGGTCTGGGTGAGCCAGGGGCTGCGCGAGCGCCGCCAGGGTGCCACCGCCCCGTCGAGGAGCGAGAGGCTGCCGTCGGGGACCACCAGCGCCGGGTCGAAATAGAGCTCCACCCCGAGCCCGTCGCAGGCCGGGCAGGCGCCGTGGGGCGCGTTGAAGGAGAAGAGCCGCGGCTCGATCTCGGGAATGGTGAAGCCCGAGACCGGGCAGGCGAACTTCTCCGAGAAGACCAGCCGCTCGGCCTCTCCCTCCCCCGGCCGCGGCGCGGTTTCGAGCACGGCGATGCCATCGGCCAGATCGAGCGCCGTGCGCAGGCTGTCGGCCAGCCGCGTCTCGATGCCTTCGCGCAGGACGAGGCGATCGACCACCACGTCGATGTCGTGGCGCAGCTTCTTCTCGAGCGGCGGCACCTCCTCGATCTCGTAAAATTGCCCGTCCACCTTCACCCGCTGGAAGCCCTGCTTCATCAGCTGGGCAAGCTCCTTGCGATACTCGCCCTTGCGGTCGCGCACGATCGGCGCCAGCAGATAGGCCCGCGTGCCCTCGGGCAGGGCCATGATGCGATCGACCATGTCCTGCACCTGGCTCGCCTCGATCGGCAGGCCGGTGGCGGGCGAATAGGGCGTGCCGGCCCGGGCGAAGAGCAGCCGCAGATAGTCGTGAATCTCGGTGACGGTGCCGACCGTCGAGCGCGGGTTCTTCGAGGTGGTCTTCTGCTCGATCGAGATTGCCGGGCTCAGCCCGGTGATCTGATCGACATCAGGCTTGCCCATCATGTCGAGGAACTGGCGGGCATAGGCCGAGAGGCTCTCGACATAGCGCCGCTGGCCCTCGGCATAGATGGTGTCGAAGGCGAGGGTGGACTTGCCCGAACCCGACATGCCGGTGATCACCACCAGCCTGTCGCGGGGAATGTCCACATCGACATTCTTGAGATTGTGCTCGCGCGCGCCGCGCACGGAAATGGTCTTGAGATGCGCCATCATGCTCTCCCGAGGCTGCCCCAGAGCTAGGGGAGCACGGAACGATTGCCAAGGGCCGCCCTGCCGCGGAGGCCGGGCCTGCGGGTGAAGATGAATGAACATGTCGTGAACATCAACGGTTTTCCCGCGGCTCAGCCCCACCGGCGGCCTCGAAGCACCGGTCATTGTTCATATACATAGTGATATATTGATATTATTGTCGCACCCCCTTGCGCCCGCCACCCGGATGGCCCATCTGGGGGGCACGCGAACGGGGCAAGGCCCGTCGGGAAGGCGCCGGCAAGGGGTCTTCGTGAAGGGTCCACAACCGATTTCAAGTCGCACAACCAGTTGAGAAAGCCTTGAAATCCGTTCGGGCAGGAACCCGGACAGGAGAAAGACAGGAAAGGAAATCGCAATGAATTTCGCCATGCGCAACCCCGCCTTCAGCACCGGCCGCGTCGAGAGCATCTCGCCGCGCGAAGCCCGCAGGATGGCCGATCAGGGCGCCGTCCTGCTCGACGTGCGCGAGCATGCCGAGGTTCAGGCCTCGGGCAAGGCCCGCGGCGCGGTGCACATCCCGAACGCCCTCGTGCCGATCAAGGCCGATCCGCGCAACCCCGACCACGAGCCGCGGCTTTCGCCCGACCGGCCGGTGATCGTCTATTGC
>WFPA01000204.1 GCA_015487815.1 Albidovulum sp. | reverse complement strand
CTCGGGGGCTGGCGGTGCTCTGACGGTGGGGCCACGACCGAACCGCTGGCGCGGCGGGTTCGGCATCGCTCCCCGGGCCGATCGCCGGTTGCCGCGCCGAAGCGGCCGGGGGGAGACAATCCACTTGGGGCAGGCGCAAGCCGCTGTCGGCAGGCCAGGCCGGGGCCCTTCCGGAGGATTCAGGGCTTGCCGGACACCCGCGGCATGGCCGGCGAATCCAGGTCTGGCTGATGGTGCGGGGCCTGATCGCGCTGATCCATGCGCGTGGCCGACCAGCCGCGCTCTCGCTGGTCCAAACTGGCAGAGCTCATGGACGAGAGCGGGCACGATGTGCCGGCAACACGGTCTTCCCCTGCCGGTCCTGCAAGAAGCGACACGGGACCGATCCGGTTGAACGTCCGCACAAGGAAGTAAAGCGCCGCGCAGGCGTCGTGGGAATCCTGCTCAACAATGCCTCGATCTTGCGCCTCATCGGCGCTGTCCTGTTCGAGCAGAACGACGAATGGCAAGCCGCCGGCCGCAACATGCCTCTCGAGGCCTTCACCCGGATCGACCACGAGGAGGCCGATCCCATTTCCGACATCACGCCCGGGCCGCCTGATCATCACCCCCGGCCACCCGGAAATTTATCCCATCTTGACGAACATGACCGATGCTGCCCGAGCCCGCCCGAGGCAGGACGACAACAAAGGCTTTGACAATCTTCCCGTTCTTGTGGCAGTTGGCCGCGATCCCTCCTGAAACGCTCATCACATGAGGTTCGCATGGCCAAACCCGAATGGGGCACCAAGCGCGAATGCCCCAAATGCAAGACCCGTTTCTACGATCTCGGCCGCGATCCCGCTACCTGTCCCAATTGCGGCTACACATTCGAAATCGCCTCGCTGGCCAACCAGCTCGGGCGGCCGGTCCTCACTTCGGACAGCGAGAAGGCAACGCCCGAGGCCGAGGACGCGGTGCTCGTCGACGAGCTCGATGTCGAGGTCGATGTCGAGGTCGAAGCCGACGATACGGTGCTGGAGGATGACGTCCTCGAGGGGGATGACGTCCCGCTCGATGCCATCGCCGACGTCGCCAAGGAGGACGACGAGAGCTGACCGCCCGACTCGGGGAAGCCCGCCGGGGCCGCAGGTAGGGGTCCGGTCGCCATCCGGCATGCCGGCCCCCTCCGGGTTGCTGCTGCGCAAACGGGCATCCCGGGCAATGCCGGCCCCCTTGGGGGCCCTTCGGGGTGGCCGGGTGAAGAGCGCGACCGTCCGACCGGCCACCCGGCTCCACCGGCGGCGCATTTCCCGAGCGCGGGAGTGGCGGTCCGACCTGCTGTTCCCATCCCCCGGAACGCGGGAGGGCTTTTCCGGACTCCTCCATCCAGCCGGGGGAAGACATCCGGCTCCCGATCGCGGATGGCGGCAACTTCGGAAGCTGCCGGCGCTGCATCCAACCGGCTGAAAGACTTTTCGGCATTCCGGGGAGAGTGGAGAGGAGACAGGCGCGATCCGCCCGCAAGCATCGTCAGGTGTGCGTTTTCGTTTCAGGCGTGCATTTTCGTTGCGGGGTCGCCATGCGAGCGCCCGGAGATCCGGGCTTCCGGCCCCTTTCCCCATGGGCGAACGGTGTGTCCGGAAAACGGTGGAACCGAAGCCCGGCTCTTTCGGCAAGCCGCCCTGCCCGACCGGCTCGGCGACGATCCGCTGCCACAGCCCGCGCCGGCGCCGGGGGGTGATGCGGCCCGCTATCGCGCCCGCAGCCCCATTCGCGCGGAGCAGTTCTTCCGGCCCCTTCCGGCGCCGGCCCGCCGCAGCCGCTGGATGATCCCGCCGGTCAACCGCGGGCCGTCCACCCGCCACACCTCCGGCCGATTCTTCGGCAGGAGCGGCTCGATCGCCGCCCGGACCTGATCCTGACGCCGACATCCGTCCGTCATGATCCGCCTGCGGCTCGCTCAGAAAATGGATCAGGCGGACGGCATGAAATCGACACGTCGGTCGTGTCTGCCCCTGAGGGGGGCTCCTTGAATGGAAGGGAAAATTTCCGGCGCCGGCGCCGGAACCGGCATCCGGTCCTTCTCGGTGATCTGCTTTTCGCGGCGCCGCCTGCAATTCATTTGAGCATTTGCCGCGTCATGTAGGGTGGCCGAAGACATGCCCCTCGCAAGAGGGGCGAGACCCGGGCTCCTCGGCGCGGAACTTCTCCCATCCGCGGATCCGGGGGCAGGTCCCGATCGCAGGATGCGGAACGATCCTTGCGTGGCTCGGCGGGCATGCCCGCCCTGCAATGGCGGCGGCATCTGCAACCGTTGCGCCAGCGCGCGCGGTATGGGTGAAGCCCGAGCCCGATGGAACGGGGGGCGATGACGGCCCGGGCCGCCCTTCGGAGCAGGAAGGGGCGGTTGCCGTGCCGCAGCGACGGCGGGTCGGAAGGCCGATGCCACCGGCCGACCCGGGCCATGCGCCCGCACAAACCGGCACCGGAAGAGGGTTCGCTTCCATCAAAGAGCGGATCCGGCGAAGAGCGGATCCGGGGCCGGCCCTGCAGCAACCGCCGTCTGGGTCTGCCCGCTCATGGCAGCACCGCACCCGCCTCGCCGATCTGCTGGCACCTGCCGTCAACCGAATGCCGCCCGTCGCTATCCGCAGCATCCGACAGCTCAGCCCTCCGGTCGCCTGCGGGCGCGCACGCGCCGGCGGGCAAGGGCCGAATCGCGGTCGCTGATCCCGAGAAGACTGGCGACGAGCCGCATCAGCCCCGCCTCCTCGTCATCCATCGCCGAATCGGCAAGGGCGATCTCCCACAGCGCCTCGATGATGGCCATGCGCTCTTCGAGCGGCACCATCTCCTTGATCCTGCGGGTGAAACGTACCGTGTCGGCCGCCTCTGCCTCGAGCGCCTCGCCACGCCGGCGCAGCGCCGCCGCCGCTTCGGCCGACAGGGAGAAACGGGCTGCCAGGACCGCGTCGATCCGGGCGATCTCGGCCGGATCATAGACGCCGTCGGCCCGGGCGAGACGCACGAGCAGGGCGGCAAGGGCCAGTCGCTCGTCGGCCGGTGCCTCGGGGCGGGGTGCCTGCCCCAGACGCGAGAGGATCCGGCCGATCATGCCATGCTCCCGCCATTGTCCGGTGCGCCACCGGGCATGATTCCGTCCCACCCCTCGGCGATGACGAGATCCCCGACGGAGGCGGCCTCGCGGATCGCCCTGGCAGCGGCGTATTCGGGCGAATCGTAGCAGGCCCGGGCGGCCTCGAAACTCGGAAACTCGATGACGACGATGCGTGCGCGCGCCTGCCCTTCCACGGTTTCGGCCCGTCCGCCACGCACCAGGAAGCGACCACCGTATTTCTCGAAGGCGGTGCGGTTGGCGGCGATGTAATCGCGATAGCGCTCCGGGTCCGTCACGTCGACCTGGGCAATCCAGTATCCCCTTGCCATGACGCTTTCCTCGCTTCCCTGTCACCCGGGCCGGTCTCGCATCATGCTGCGAGGCGGATCGGCCCGGCCTCACCATAGGCCGCGGGCCGCGCAAGCGGAAGGGTGGGGCAGGCCCCGGCGGCCGCCGGCCGCCTGCCTTGCGGCATCACATCTCGTTGATGGGACCATCTGCCCCATTGGCGCGAAGTGGACCGATCGTGCATCATCGGTTCACAAGCCGGCGCGCTTCTGCTAAGGGGCGGGCATTCGCGAGGCGGAAGACGGGCCGAGCGAACGCCCTTCCGGGCCGGGAGAGCCGGGGGCCGGGAGCGGACCGGGGAGAGAAAGCAGGGACACGGACAGGGAAAGGAGCCAGCGATGGATTACGAAGCGGGTCTCGACAAGGCGATCGACCGTTTGCACGAGGAAGGCCGCTACCGGGTCTTCATCGACATCGAACGCCGGCGCGGCCGCTTCCCCGTCGCCACCTGGCGCCGCCCCGACGGCAGCGAGCGCGAGATCGTCGTCTGGTGCGGCAACGACTATCTCGGCATGGGGCAGAATCCGGTGGTGCTCGAAGCGATGCACGAGGCGATCGACCGCACCGGTGCCGGCTCGGGCGGCACGCGCAACATCTCGGGCACGACCGTCTATCATCGTCGGCTCGAGGCCGAACTGGCCGATCTGCACGGCAAGGAAGCGGCGCTCCTGTTCACCTCGGCCTTCATCGCCAACGAGGCTACGCTCTCGACCCTGCCGCGGCTCTTTCCCGATCTCGTCATCTTCTCCGACGAGCTCAACCATGCCTCGATGATCGAGGGCATCCGCCATTCGCGCACCGAGAAACACATCTTCCGCCACAACGACGTGGCCCATCTGCGCGAGCTGCTCGAGGCCCATGCGGGCAGGGGCCGGCCGGCGGTGATCGCCTTCGAATCGGTCTATTCGATGGATGGCGATTTCGGGCCGATCGCCGAAATCCTCGATCTGGCGGACGAGTTCGGGGCCCTGACCTATATCGACGAGGTGCACGCGGTGGGCATGTATGGCCCCCGCGGCGGCGGCGTGGCCGAGCGCGACGGGCTGATGGACCGGATCGACATCATCAACGGCACGCTCGGCAAGGCTTTCGGCGTGATGGGTGGCTATATCGCCGCGTCGGCGAAAATGGTCGATGCCATCCGGTCCTATGCGCCGGGATTCATCTTCACCACCTCGCTCCCTCCGGCCGTTGCCGCCGGTGCCGCCGCCTCGATCCGCTGGCTGAAGGAGCATCCCGAGATCCGCGAGATCCATCAGAACCGGGCAGCCACCCTCAAGGCCCGTTTCAAGGCCATCGGCCTGCCGGTGCTCGATCATGGCAGCCATATCGTGCCGGTGCTGGTGGGCGATCCGGTGCATACCAAGAAGCTGTCGGACATGCTGCTCGAGGAGCACGGCATCTATGTCCAGCCGATCAACTTCCCGACCGTGCCCCGCGGCACCGAGCGACTGCGCTTCACCCCCTCGCCGGTGCACACCCCCGAGCAGATGGACGCCCTCGTGGCGGCGATGGATGCCCTGTGGTCCCATTGTGAGCTGAATCGCGCCGAACTGAGCGCCTGAGCGGCTTTCGCCTTTCCCGACCGGGACGCGACCTGTAACCTGCCCGCAGGGACGGGAATCATCTGCTGTTCCGGGGCCGGAGCCGGGTCGCGTTGCCAGCCGTTGCTGCGCGAACGGGGGCTCACACCAGATCTGGGGGCTGTGTGGACGGGATGTCCATGCGCGTATGCCCCCGGGGCGTGGCAGGCCGGCGGCAGGGGACGCCCGGGCAACGGGGGCACGCGGCCGGCCAGAGAGCCGGCGCGATGGGCAGGAAGGCAAGATGGCACAGATCGAGATCGATCCGGCCGAATCCCGCACCAGCTTGACGAAGCGCCTCTTCCCCGATGGCCATGAACGGGCCGGGAAAGGGGAGGAGGGGCCGGTTGTCCCGAAACCCCAGAGTTTCGACGATTTCGAGCTGCGCCTCGGCGACGTGATGCGCGGCGAACGGGCGACCCGCAGCAAGTCGCTTCTCGATGTCGAGCGCGAGTTGCGCATCAAGGCCAGCTACATCGCCGCCATCGAGAATGCCGATCCCTCGGCCTTCCCGACACCCGGTTTCATCCCCGGTTTCGTGCGCTCCTATGCCCGTTATCTCGGCCTCGACCCCGAATGGGCCTACGAGAAGTTCTGTGCCGAGAGCGGCTTTGGCGGCGTGGCCGAGGAGCTCGGCCATGAGCGTGTCGGCCCCCATCGCCGCCCGGCGGGGACGGGGCGCGGCGCCAACCATTCCGCCGCCTCCGGTTTCCGCGTCTTCGAGACCGCCCAGCGCGCCCCTCTGGCCGAACTCACTCCCGGCGCGATCGGCGGGCTGGCGGTCATGCTGCTTCTGATCGCCGGTATCGGCTATGGCGGCTGGGCGATCCTGCGCGAGATCCAGCAGGTGAAGATTGCCCCTCAACCATCTGATATCCTGATGGAAATGCCGGAAAGGCAACAGGCTGCCGGTATCGGGGCCGGCCTCGGGAAACCGGGCGACGGCTCGCAGTTCGCCCTCGACGCGCCCTCGGCCCCGGCCCTGTCGGTGGGCGCTGCGCGCGATGTCGTGCCCGTTGCCGCGGCCGGCATTCCCGCCAGCGCCTATGATGCGATGAGCGAGAGCCCGATCGCCGAGATCGACCCCGATCGCACCGGCCTTCTGGCGCCTTTGCGGGTGGCGCAGGGAGCCGAGCGGCCACCGGCAAGCCGCGCGGCAGAAATGACCCTGGCCCTCGGAGGCGAGGCCCTTGCACCTGCGGCCGAGCCGGCCGCTCCCGCCGCTGCCGAGCCGCAGCCGCCCGTGGAGATCGTCGCGGCGATTCCGGCCTGGCTGCGGGTGAGGGGCGAGGATGGCAGCGTGCTATTCGAGCGGATCCTCAACGAGGGCGAGAGCTGGCCGATTCCCGCCAGCCTCGGGAAGGTGGTGATCCGGGCAGGCAATGGCGGCTATCTCTATCTGCGCCAGGGGAACAAGGTCTTCGGTCCTCTCGGCAAGGGCAGCCGGCTGTTGCGCGATGTCCCGATCGAGCTGGGACGCATCGCCGAAACCTACCCCGTCGCCCCGAAGCTGCCGGTCTTCTTCCGCAACGAGGGCGCGAGCGTCGCCGAGAACCGCTGAGCGGCGGGACGCCGCTTCGTCGTTCGTATCCGATCCGACACCGCCGGCATCCGGCGAAGCGACGGAACGGAAGCCGGCTCGCACCGCGATCGCCGGAGGGAAGGGCGTCGGAAACCGGACCCCGCCCCGCGATGTCCGCGGCGCGCAGGATCGCCACGCGACATGCCGGGGAATGTCGGCCGCCCGTCTCGCGGCCGG
>WFPA01000203.1 GCA_015487815.1 Albidovulum sp. | reverse complement strand
CCCCTCCATCCCGAGCGTCCGGTCATGGTCGCAGAACGTGTTTCCGCAACTGTCATGCAGGCAGGAAGGATCGATCAGGCAGGGAAGACGCATCCCGTGCGAGCACGAAAGTCGGGCGGGCATCCCCCTTCAACGGGACGAGGAGGGTTCATGCGACTTCCCGCCAGCGTGCAGCTTCCCGCCGCACCGAAGACAATGCTTCCCGCCGGACTGAGGAGGACACATGCAGCATGAACGGCTCCTCTCCCTTCGGGACGAATGGCTAGGCCCGGGCGCTGAGGCGCCGGGGCGGGTGAGCCCCGATCCGCCCGTTGCTCCCTCCCGGGAATTGCGCCTCGGTCTTCTGGTCGCCGGCATTCTCGTATTGCTGCCGATCGGCTGGAGCCTCCTTGCCAGGGTTCCCGCTGTCCAGACCTTTCCGGCCGTGGTGACAACGCCGCTCGCGGTTTCGATCCGGTCGCCGATGGAGGGGCGGATCGCCCGGATCCATGTGGCGGACGGCGATCAGGTGCGCCAAGGCGATCCGCTCCTCGAGATCGTGAACGATGAGGACCGTCTGCGCCTCGCCGCTCTCGACGACCGGCTGGCGGATCTGGGCCGGGAGAAGGGGTGGCTCGAGGCCGTTCTGATGAGGCTCGAGGCGGAAGACCCCCTTCCGGCACTCGCCGCGATTTCAGCTGGTGCGGCAGTGCAGGAGCCGCGCGTCGGACCACCGCGTGCTCATGGAGCGGAACGGGAGGCCGGATCGGTGCATGGGGGGGCGAACAAGGGGCCCCGCGGAGCGCGTGAGGGGCCTGATGAGGTGCCCGGAAGGCCCGGCGGAGCGCATGAGGGGCCCGGGGAAGCCCGTGGGGAGCCCGGCAAAGCGCAGGCGCAGGAAGGGAAGGGCGGTTTTCTGCCCGGAAAGGGATTGCACGACGGAAAGGGGAATGTTCCCGGCTCCGCCCGACAGGGGCGCCCGGCCGGTGCGCTGCCACAGCCTGTCGCATCGCGAGGCGCCGCGTCTTCCGCCCTGGCCTACTGGCACCGCGTGCTCCTTGATGTCGCCGACAAGGAAAGGGACTTCCGTGCGGCGCTGGCCGGTTTCGACCGGCGCCTGAAGGCCATCGACGGGCAACTGGCCGCGACCCGGCGGGAACGCGATCTCCTCGCGCGGCAGATCGGACAGATTTCGCCACTCGCGCGCGCAGGGCGGGTTCCCCGCTCGGGTCTCGACGGCCTTCGCCGGGCCGAATTTCGCGCCGAAGGCACAATCGCTGCGCTCAAGGCACGGCGAGAGGAGATCGTGATGGCCCGGCAGGGGGCGGAAGGAACGCTGCGCCGGCTCCGCTCCGACCTCGTCCGGCAGCTGCGCGAGCGGCTCTCGCGGATCGACCATGAGGCGCGCCCTCTCCTCGCCGAGGTGGCGCGGCTGCGCAGCCGTCATGAGGCGGGGCGGATTGCAGCGCCGCGCGCCGGCCGTGTCCGCATGCTGACGGGGCTTGGCGTCGGCATGGCGATCGCCGCAGGAATTCCGCTGATGGAGATCGTTCCCCGCCCGGGCGACAGGCAGCTGCTCGTCGAGCTCCTTGTGCGCGACAGTTCGCTGTTCGCTGAAGGGAGCGTCATCTCGTTGCTGCTCTCGCACCCGAGCAGGGCCGCAGCAGGGTTCCGCCCGCGCGAGGACGAGATGCGGGTGGTCATTCGGCGGATCGTCTCCCGCCCGGGCTCCGACGGGAGGATCCGCCATGTGCTCCGCCTGACCATGCAGGAGAATGAAGCGGCGAGAGAGCCCCTGCGACCGGGAACCCCCGTCACGCTGAGAACGTCCCCCGTGGAGAGGCACGGGCTGGCCCTCCTCCTCGGTCCGATACGGGAGCTCATGGCAGGATGGGTGGAGAAGCCGTCTCGCCCGCCGTCCGACAGGGCTCCCCCCTGATGCGCAGCCAGCCTTCCTGCCGTATCCGTCCCCCTGCGGTGATCTCGCGTCCGTTCCGCCAGGGATCTTCCTCGACATGTGGGCGATCTCCCATGGTCCCGATCATCCATGTTGCTTTCGGCGGGGCGGGCCGTTTCGGCAGGGCGAAAGGATCACCTGCTCTCGCGCGTCCGTTGGCGGAGGTCCGATTGGTCCGGCGGCAGACCCGGCGGCATGCGGTGTACGCAGGGGGCCGGGCGTGTCGGGGCGCATGGCGGAGGCGCTGCTCACGCCGCTCCGTGGCCAGTTCGCCCGCCATTGCGGCGTGCCTCGCCATTCGTGGTCGTGCACGGCTGCCGCTCAGGGGTGGGCAGCGCGCTCTTTGTTGGCGAACGATCGCCGGTCAGGCCGTCAAGCGGCATGATGGCCGCTCCGCGGGCTGCACCCCGTCACGCGACCGCCGGGCAGGGGATGTGGTGCGCGACTGCCGGGCAGGGGGATGAGGCACACGACCGCCGGGCAGGGTGGGAAGTGGTGCGTGACAAGGCGGCCGGAAGGGCGGAAAGATGGGCCGTCCGATGATGGCTGGTCGCAACGAAGCATCGCTCTTCGGACCGGGTCAGCCCTGCGGCAGCAGCCGTCCCCGGCGCAGCTCGAGCCGACGGTCCATACGCGCGGCCAGAGCGTGGTTGTGGGTGGCGATGAGCGCAGCGACACCCTCGGCATGGACGAGAGTCATCAGCATGGTGAAGACATGCTCGGCCGTTGTCGGGTCGAGATTGCCGGTCGGCTCGTCGGCCAGCAGGATGCGGGGGCGATTGGCCAGGGCCCGGGCGATGGCCACGCGCTGCCTTTCGCCGCCCGAAAGCTCGGCCGGCCGGTGCCACGCCCGGTGATCGACCTCGACCAGGGCAAGAAGTGCGGTTGCCCGTTGCCTTGCGGCCTCGCGGCTGGCGCCGGCTGCGAGCTGGGGAAGCATCACGTTCTCGAGGGCGGAGAATTCGGGCAGAAGATGATGGAACTGATAGACGAAGCCGATCCTGTCGCGCCGGGCGAGTGTGCGGGCCCGGTCGGAAGCCTGGCTCAGATCGCACCCCTCGATCTCGACCCGCCCGGCATCCGGCGTGTCGAGAAGGCCGGCAATGTGCAGCAAGGTCGATTTGCCCGCTCCCGAAGGTGCGACGAGCCCGACGGCTTCCCCGGCGTGAAGATCGAGCGAGACGCCGGCAAGAACGCGCACTTCCGCCGGCGTGCCGGGGTTGTAGGTGCGGGCGATGTCCGCAAGCCGCAGCACGGCGTCCGGTGCGGAGCGGGCCCTTTCGGAGGTGGGCATGTCACTCATATCGCAGCGCCTCCACCGGATCGAGCCGCGCCGCCCGCCGTGCGGGCAGGAGGGTGATCCCCCAGGACAGGCCGAGCGAGAGCGCGGCGGCGGAGAGGAGATCGGCCCATTCGAGCCGGGCCGGCAGGCGGGAAAGGTAGCGCACTTCCGGGTCCCACACCCCGCCGCCGGCAAGCTGGTTGATGAAGGTGAAGATCGGGTCGATATAGATGGCGAAGAGCGCCCCGAGGACAAGGCCGATCAGCGTCCCGGTGGTGCCGATCGAGGCGCCGACCAGGAAGAAGATCCTGAGGATGCTGCCCTCGGTGAAACCGACCGTGCGCAGGATGCCGATGTCGCGCCCCTTGTTGCGCACGAGCATCACCAGGCCCGAGACGATGTTCATCGCCGCGATCAGCACGAGGATCGAGAGCAGCACGAACATCACGTTGTCCTCCATGTCGAGCGCCCGCAGAAAGGCGCCGGAGCTGTCCTTCCAGCTCCAGACGAGCGCGTCGGGACCGGCTGCCGCCCGCAATGCCGGCAGGATGCGTTCGACCCTTTCGGGGTTGCGGACCCGCACCTCGATCTCGTCGGCGCCGTGCCTGCCGAGAAGCCGAGCGGCGGCGTCGAAGGGGAGATAGACGCGCGTGTTGTCGATGTCGTAACGGCCGACGGTGAAGATATAGGCCACCCGGAAGCTGCGCAGCCGCGGTGTCACGCCGAAAGGGGTCTTGGCGCCCTCGGGCACGAGAATGCGCACCCTGTCGCCGACACTTGCCCCGAGACGGGTGGCAAGGCCGCTCCCGATGGCGATGCCGGGGTCGAAATCGGCCAGCCGGCCCACGGACGCTTCGGGATGGGCGATGAGGGGCAGCGCTTCCAGATCCTGGCGGCCGATGCCGGTCAGATCCGCGCCGAGAGCGCGTCCACGGGCCGAGATCATGCCCTGCCCGCGGATGACGGGGGCGACATGCGTCACCTGCGGCACCGCGCGCAGCCTTGCGGCCCAGCTTTCGGGGTCGGCGATGGCGCGGGTGGTGGTGCCTGCGGGCGTGACGCGCAGACGGGAATAGACGGTGACATGGGGGTTGGCCCCGAGGATGGTGGCGACGAATTCGTGACGGAAGCCGGAGCGGACGGCGAAGGTCGCCACCAGGGCAAAGACGGCAAGGGCGATGCCGACGAGCGAGATGAGCGTCATCACGCTGACGCCGCCCTCGCGCCTGCGGGCACGCAGATAGCGCCAGGCGATCAGCCATTCATGGGCGGCGAAGGGAAAGCGACCGGTCAAGGGCGGACTCCTTGAATGCGCCGCGAAGGTGGCGTGCACATGCGGGCAGGTCAAGAGGGAGGAGCGCGGATGTGATCACGGTTTTGCAAGCGATCGGATCTTCCCGCTGCATGCCGCTTCGTCTTCATGCCCGGCAAGCGGGAGATCTTCGGGCCGCGGCCCCTGCCCCTGTCCGGTGAAATGTCCGGCGTGATGGCAGAGAAGGACGTGGCAGGGGGCCTTTCCGGGTTGGCGGTGCAGCAAATCGCACGCCGGCCCCGCCGCCGTGCGCGTTCGGGGTGTCGTTGGCGGCAGGGAGGACCGGTCCTGCCCTGCCTCTCTCCGGTGCCGGTTTGCCTGCACGGCGGGGACGTGAGGGGGCGCCCTGCGCTCCCGTGACGGCGCTTCCGCCCGACGGGGTCGAGACACCATCACCACCTGCTCCTGCGCTCCCGTGACGGCGGATGATGGCCGCCGGCTCTTCCCGCCCCGCCCGAGGGCTGGGCTCTCCCGCCCTGCGAGGACGGGAATGGGAGAGGCGAGTGAATGGTCGGGGTATCTCCGGCGGGCGGTGCGGCACCGGCGCTCCGGCCATGGAAAGATGGTCATGGTGCCGGAATTGCCGCTGCGGTTCTGCGGGAAGCGGTCATTCGTGCAGCAAGACGGTGGGCCGATGAGGCGCATGAAGCGGTCTGTCGGAAAGGCGGTCATGCAGAAAGGTGCCGTCGGCGCCCCGCTTGCGGCAATGACGGCACCTCCGGCACCCGTTGGAAACGGGCCCTGTCCGCACTGCCGGTCCCGGCCATGGGTGACGAAAGCCGCCGCCTGCCGCGTGACCCGCCGAAGGCGACGCGGCACCCGCCATCGGCCAAAGCTGCGGGCGGGCGCGGACGGGCCGCCGGTTCGGCTCCGTGCTTCGGCCTCTCGATGGCTCGGGGCACGGCAACCGGTCCCGGCTTGCCTTGTGGCGGGCATGGTCGGCTCCGCCACAGGATTGCCGCATTGGTGCGGTGCGTGCGGCGGCGGGGAAGTTTCCTTCCGGCCTGCCGTATCCTGCGGCGACATTCCGGGGCGATGCGCCGGAAATCCTTGAGGGATCCTCGAGGGAGCGGAAGGAGTGCCCGGTCAGGCTATGGGCGCGGCGGAAGGGCATGCTCACCAAAAGGGCAGGTGCGGCAGGGGCGCTTTGCGGGGCCGGGG
>WFPA01000202.1 GCA_015487815.1 Albidovulum sp. | reverse complement strand
GTTGCAATCGGTGTGGAGAAGAGCGCCGTCTGGATGAGCCCCCAAGACACCTGCATGACGGCGGTTCGCCGGGACGAGGCCCGTGGCGGGCAGCATGGTAAAGCACGACCCTGCACGGGGATCGCGACGAGGGGGGACGAGGGGACGGAGGGAAGGTGATCTGGCGCGTGAATGCGGGGGAAGTGACCCGATGCGACGTCATCCTGACTGACCGACTGCCGTTCGGTCAGGGAGGCTACGTTCGCCGATGGAGCCGGCATTCGGCCATGGGGTCGTCGGTCGCGCGGTCACCGCACACCGTGACACGGCATCGAGTTGTCTCCCGCTGCGCGACTTTCGTCGGCCGTGTCCTGGCTCATGCATGCCTGTTTGCCTTCGCATACCGGGCGGGCAGCCCGGTGACCATGATCCCCGGCTGAAGGACATGGCCCGGCAGGGGGGCGGCTGCATCACGACGCTCGAACCTTGCGACCGAGCGGAAGATGCCTGGCTCGAGCCCCCATTCGCCGATCGGGCCGGGCAACCGGCGACGCATGCGAGGATGCGCGCGACATTTTCGGCAAGCGCCGCTGCCGTGCAACCGACCCTGCCCCGACGAGGAGCGAGCGGGGCAGGCCCCGGAATGCCGACAGGGCCCTGCGAGGGACGATCCGCAGGGATCTTCCCGCTGGTCAGGCGCACTGCGCGGTGGCGCGCAACGACGGGGACTTCGAGACATGACACGGGAAAAACCTTCATGTTCTCGAGCACATGCCGGCCGGGGAAGGCGCGCCCGGCCTGCACCTTGCGGACATGTCCGGCCTTTCCGGCCCGTCCGGTCCGTCCATCGCCACGGCCTGAGCCCCCCTCGGGCTCAGTGATCCTGCCCGATGGACGGCTTCCGGCCGGCGGCGGCTGCGCCGCCGGACCCGCGATCGTTGGCATCCCCTCCTCCGGTCCCCCGCACGCGGCGCAGCCAGTCGGCCGCATGCAGCGCCACCGCCGCCGCATTCGAGACATTGAGAGAGCCGAAACCACCGGCCGGAGTGATCCGCACCAGACGATCGACCGTCTCGCGCGTGCGTTGTCGCAGCCCGGGGCCCTCGGCACCGAGAACGATGGCCAGCGGCCGCTCCGCCACCTCGGTCACGGCATCCTCGAGCGCCACCTGCGCCGTGCCGTCGAGACCGAGGACGACGAAGCCGGCCGCACGCAGCCGCTCGATGGTGTCGGCCAGGTTGCGCACCCTGAGATAGGGCTGGCGCTCGAGCGCCCCCGAGGCGGCCTTGGCCAGAGCGCCGGTTTCGGGAGGGGCATGGCGGGCCGTGGCGATGACGGCATCGGCGCCGAACACTTCCGCCGAGCGCAGGATCGCGCCGACATTGTGCGGATCCGTCACCCGATCAAGGAGAACGACGAGAGGCGGGGCGGACGGCATCCCGGAGGGGGCCGGATGCAGGTCAGCCCCCCCATCCGCCTCCGTCTTCCGGCCAAAGAGGACCGCATCGAGCCCGCCCCAGTCGAGAGGCGCGACTTCCAGCGCAGCCCCCTGATGCACCGATCCGGGATCGAGCGGCACTGAAAACCGCCGCGGATCAACGAGTTCCGGCTCGATTCCCGCCACCGCGATCGCCTCGGCGAGCTTCCGGGCCGCATTGGGTGTCACCACGAGCCGCCGTTTCTCGCGCCGCGGATTGAGAAGTGCATCGCGCACCGCGTGAAGCCCGAACAGCCAGACGCTGCGCCGCGTCTCCGCCTTGCGGGCGCGTTCCCTGTCGATGATGTGTCGCGGCTTGCGGGACATGGGCTCTCCTTGTGCGGCTGGTGTGCAGGATGCCCGCGGGAAAGGCAAGCAGTGACCCGCCGATCACCAGGGCGGAAGCGCGATGTCCCGATGGGTATGGTAATGGTGGGCGACCCTGGAATCGAACCAGGCATGGGTCTCCCCGGCGGATTTACAGTCCGCTGCCGCACCTTGCAGCACGTCGCCCCTGAGCGGGAACCTCCCGCGTGGCGCCTGATCTACTGAGAGAGGCGCCCGTGGTCAAGCGATAAAATGGGGGCCGGAGGACGGGTTTTCAACCGCATCCGATCGGGTGCCGCCAGCCCTTTTCCGTCTCGGTGTCCGACGCCGATGCCGTTGTCGCCATCGCCCGCCATGCCCTTCCCAGAGAACCGCCCTCCGGTCGCCACGTCCCCGACCGGGACTGGCTCGATGCGGTCCTCTTCGGTCGGGATACGGAAGCGGATGGGGGCGTGACCGGCACCCGGCCCCGTCCGGGATGCCCTCCGCCCCGCTTCCCGTCGTTCTCCTCGACCGGGTGACGGATCCGCATGATGGCGGCGTGACCCCGCACCCGGCGGAGCGGCGCAGAGCGGGAAGCGGCCGGCAGGAATATGGCGCCGAGTGCAAACCGCCCGGGGAGCGGGAAGGCCATGCCCCTGCGCACGCCTCGGCTCAATCGACAGGCACGCCGCCATTGCGGCCGATCCGCATCCGGGCAGAACGAAGCGGCGGGCGCAGCGGTCTTTCCCGATCCCGAACCGCAGATCGGTGCAGACCCGGCCGAAGGCACCGGGGAGGCTGACCCCGCCCGGAGCCGCACCCGGTGCTGCATGGCTCCCGGCAGGCATCGGAATGGGGAAAGACGGCTCCGCTTCACGCTCCGCGACGCCCCTGCGCAGCCGCCCGCCGGTGGCGCGGAGCCCGACAAGGCACTGCCCGCCCGGAAGCCCTCTGCCTGGAGCCCCGTCTCAGTAGAGGCCGCCGGCCGAGAGCGAGCCGAAGCCGGTGCCGGGAACGTTCTCGCCTTCGGGCGGCGCCTCGACCGGGATCTGCCCGCCCTCGGCTCCCGGTTCCTCGCCCGGCGCGAAGAGGGGCAGATCCGAGCCCATGGCAAAGCCGCCGTCGATCACGTCGCTCGCACCGAAGGCCGGCTCCTCGCCGGGGCGGAAGAGCTCGGAAACCACGTTGTCCCCCGTGGCGTCCTCCGGCAGCCGCGCACCCGTGCGCCGGTCGATCTTGACGAACACGCCTTCGCTCGGCACCGGAAACGGCCCCGACGGGTAGAGCTTCACCGCTTCCTGCATGAACTCGTTGAAGACCGGCGCACACATCGAGCCGCCATAGGCGCCCCGTCCGAGGGGTTTCGGGATGTCGTAGCCGATATAGCAGCCGGCGACGAGCCGCGAGGTGAAGCCGACGAACCACACGTCGCGCGCCTCGTTGGTGGTGCCGGTCTTGCCGGCGACGGGCACGTCGAGCATGACCCGGCCGGCGGCGGTACCGCGGCGCACCACGTCCTGCATCATCGAGGTGAGCTCGTAGGCGGTGATCGGGTCGAGCACCCGCTGGCGCACTTCGCGGATCCGCGGGCTCACCCCTGCGGGCAGATCGCGCCGGGCACAGTCGAGACATGTGCGCCGGTCATGGCGATAGACCGTCCGCCCCCATCGATCCTGCACCCGGTCAACCAGCGTCGGTTCGACCCTCAGCCCGCCATTGGCGAACATGGCATAGGCCGAGACCATGCGGAAAAGCGTGGTTTCCTGAGCCCCGAGCGCATTGGCAAGATGGGGTTTCATGTCGTCATAGACACCGAAACGCTCGGCGTAGTCGGCCACGCGATCGAGCCCCACAGCCCGCGCGAGACGCACCGTCATCAGGTTGCGCGAATAGACGATACCGGTGCGCAGCGGGGCCGGCCCGTAGAACTTTTCGGATGAATTCTTCGGCCGCCAGACGCCTTCGGGCGTCTCGACCTCGATCGGCGCATCGATGACGATCGTCGCCGGGGTGTAACCCGAATCGAGGGCAGCGGCATAGACGAAGGGCTTGAAGGCCGAGCCCGGTTGCCGCTTGGCCTGGGTCGCCCGGTTGAAGACCGATTGCTGATAGGAAAAGCCGCCCTGCATGGCGAGCACCCGGCCGGTCTCGGCGTCCATCGCCACGAAGGCCCCCTCGATCTCGGGGATCTGCCGCAGGGACCAGTGGTCGAAAGGGGCCCCGGGCGCGGGTTCACGCCCCTTCCGGTCGGCCTTGCGGACGAAGATCACGTCGCCCGGGCGCAGAAGATCGGACATGCGGCGCGGTTTGGGGCCGGGTCTTCCATCCTTGCCCACCGGCCGGGCCCAGCGGATGTCGCCGAAGGGGATGACATCGCGTTCCGGGTCGGTCGGCAGGTCGGCAACACCGATCCGCGCCAGCTTGCGGCCGCTCGTCAGCACCACCGCCAGATGCCAGCCCTCGATGTCGCGCGGAGCCTTGACCCTGCCGAGCGCGGCGCGCCAGAGCTTCTCCTTCGCCAGAGCTTCGCGCGGCAACCGGTCCACCGGACCGCGCCAGAGCCCCTTCTTGCGGTCATAGGCCTCGAGCTGATGCCGCAGCGCCCGGGCTGC
Source organism: Albidovulum sp. (assembly GCA_015487815.1). GTDB lineage: Bacteria > Pseudomonadota > Alphaproteobacteria > Rhodobacterales > Rhodobacteraceae > WFPA01. The sequence continues at coordinate 3,088 of WFPA01000202.1, read as the reverse complement.
CACCTTCTGCAGCCGCGGATCCTTGGTCGCCCGGATGCGATAGCCGCCGGTAAAGAAATCGTCGGCGCCGAAATCGGCGGAAAGCTGACGGCGAATCTCGTCGGTGAAATAGTCCCGCGGCGGCATGCTCTCGCGATAGGAGGGATAATCCCCGTTCTGAACGGTGCGCAACGGCTCCTTCATGGCCGCTTCGGCGGCCTCGCGGCTGACATAGCCGTTGTCGGCCATCTCCTTGAGCACGTAATTGCGCCGGGCGACGGCCCTCTTGTATTGCCGGACCGGGTGATATTGCGAAGGCGCCTTGGGCAGAGCCGCGAGATAGGCCACCTCGGCCAGGGTGAGCTCCTCGAGCGGCTTGTTGAAATAGGTCTGGGCCGCCGCCGTCACTCCGTAGGAATTCTGGCCGAGGAAGATCTCGTTGAGATAGAGTTCGAGGATCTTCTCCTTGGGCAGCGCCTTCTCGAGCCGCGAGGCGAGAATGATCTCCTTGACCTTGCGCTCGGCCGAGCGGGTGCCGTCGAGCAGGAAGTTCTTCATCACCTGCTGGGTGATGGTCGAGGCGCCGCGCAGCCGCTTGCCGCGGGCGGCGTCGATCAGCGCCTTGAGGATGCCGATCGGATCATAGCCCTTGTGGCGGTAGAAATTCTTGTCCTCGGCCGAGATGAAGGCCCACTTCACCCGGTCGGGGATTTCCTCGATCGGGGTGAAGATGCGCCGCTCGCGGGCGAACTCGTCGATCAGCTCCCCTTCAGAGGAGTAGATCTGCGAGATGGTCGGAGGGCGGTAATTCTTGAGCTGCTCGACATTGGGCAGCCCCTGGGCATACATCCAGAAGAGGGCGCCAAGCCCGAAGGCCGCCATGGCGAGGCCGAGAGTCAACCAGCTGAAGACCCAGCCGAAAAAGCGGCCGAGACCGACAAGGATGCCCAGCGGCAGGCGCCACAGGAGCGTCCGGGCGAGGCGGTGCGTGAAGGGGGTCGGCGGCGCGCCGGGCGGCCCGCCGGCAGGGGCAGCGCCGGAAGATGCGGACGCCGCCTCGCCCTGCGCGGTCGATGCGGCTTCGGCCGCCCCCCCCGATGCAGATGACGCCAGCGCCGCCTTCGCCGGCGGCTCCTCTTCGTCAATCCCTTTCGCCTTGCCGGTCGGTGTCACTCCTTCCATCAGGGCGGCGGCTGCTCTTCGAGAGATCCGGGCTTCTCCGGCATCGCCCGGCGACAGGGGCGGCGCCGCATGCCCGGCCGGCATCGTTTCCAACGCCCGCCCCCGGGCGGGTGCCGCGGAGGATGGCGCCTTGCCTTCCCCGGCTTCCTCGCCGGCCCCCTCCGCCACGGCGACCGGGGCGTGCCCTGCCTCCGTCGGGTTGGGCGCCTCCTCCAGCTCCGCCGCAGCTTCTCCGGCATCGCCCGACGACAGGGGCGGCGTCTCGCCTGCCACACCCCCCGCGGCCCGACCGGAAGCCGGGGCGACAGCCTCCCCGTCCGCAGGCTGCCGGGGAGCGGACATCGCCCGTGACGGCGCAACCGCACCGGCTGCATCGTCAGGCTGCAGCCGGGCGGCAACCGCCGGCAATCCGTCTCCACCCGCCCCTTCCGCCTGCCTCACCCCGTCCGGGCCGGGCCTCGGCGTCCTTTCCGGATCGGAAAGGACCGTCTCCCCGTCCGACGTGCCGGCCATTTCCGGGGGCGGGTCGTCTTCGCTCCCCGCGGCGCCGGCTGCCGCATCGGGGCACGATGGCACCCCACCCCTCCCGGGGGGCGAAGCGGGCACGAAGACGCCCGGACGTTCGAGGCGGATATCATCCGCAATCCCCTCCCGTGCCCTGGTGGGAACGCGCGGCTCTGCCGCCGAGGGGGATGCGGCTGCGGCGACCGGAGACGGGACATCGTCGCCTGGATGTCGCCGCCTCGTGCCGGACGCGGACGCTCCGCCGGATGAGGCGGGCCGTGCGGGCAGGGTTTCCGCCCCGTCCGGCGAACCGTCTCCGGCAGCGGCCGTCCGACCGGGACGCTGCGCCTTCACGGAGGAAAGAGGTGCCGCTCCCGCCTCGGACTTCCCGCCCCCCTGCGCCGGCTCCTGCGGGCGGGCGCCTTCCCCGGATGAGGGGGTGCGTGCGTCTGTTGCGGGCGTGTCGCTGTCCGGCCTGTGATCCACGCGTCCATCCACTTCCTGGCCCGATCGCGGGCACGACAAGAGAGGCCGCGCGCTGCGGCCCGAAGCTCCTATACAGGAAGCAGCTCTGCCCCGTCAAAGCACCGCCGCCGGTGCAAGGACGACCGGCGGCCCCTTGCCGGAGGACGAAGCATCGGAGGCAGGCGGCGCAGGGAACGGATCAGGGAAGCGAGGGCCGCGGGCAGGCCGAGGCCTCGAACGCCCTCGCGGCCGCCGCTGTGCGGGAAAGGAAAGGGCCGGACGCAGGAACCGGCCGTGGCTGCAAGCCGGCCCGCCGCGGACAGGCTCCCCGCACCCTTCGACATATCGCCGCAACCCGGGCATGAACAACCCGCCGCATCGGGTCGCGCCCCTCACCTTGTTCACCTTGCGCGACGGGTTTCCCGGTCCCTGCCATGGCCGATGTTCCGATCGCCGCCCTTCACCGTGCACGGCCACCGCCTTGCGCTGCGATCCGTCACCCGGGCACCGGGCAAGGTGGCGTGGCGACTCTGCAAGCCTCGTCTCCCTTGAATGGAAGGGAGCCTGCACTTTCGGCAACGGGGCGGCGCAAGACCTCCCCCTCGCGCCCCCTCGCACGAAGCGTGGCTTCCCGACGATCGGGCCTCTTTCCGGGGAGATCTCTTTTCCGGGGAGATCTCTCCCGCTCGGAGAAACCGCACGGGAAAGCCGGACGGGCGTTTCGGTGCCCCCTCCGCGAGAAACGGGGCGCCGATGCAAGGAAAGACGCCCGGCCGGCGGCACTGCCCGCTTGCAGGAAGCGCGAGAGGGGGGAGGGGCCGGAGCGACCGGCATTCCCGCCATCAGGTCTCCCGGCATGGCATGCCCCTTCCTTCGCATGGCAGGCTCCCTCCGTCCCGACAGGCAAACGCCCCCGCCCGCCCGTCCTGTCTCGCCCACCCAGCCGACATGCCTGTTG
>WFPA01000201.1 GCA_015487815.1 Albidovulum sp. | reverse complement strand
GAGGATGAGATCGAAATCGGCAAAATCGCCCGGTCGCACCTGCCGGGCACGCAGACGGGATATGTCATAACCGCGCCGGGCGGCCGCCGCGATGGCGCGACGGTCGGGCGGTTTGCCGACATGCCAGGAAGCGGTGCCGGCGCTGTCGATCACGAGATCGAGCCCCCGCTGGGCCGCCTTCCCGCGCAATACCCCTTCGGCGATCGGGGAACGACAGATATTGCCGAGACAGACGAAAAGAATGCGTTTCATGACATCTCCGGAATTGCCCCGCCCATCTCTATCTGTTTTCGCGGCCCGGCTGAACCCCGGGAAGGCTCGGGGCTCTGCCTCCGAGCGACCCCGCGGGTCTTCCGGTCATGCATCCATCCCCACTCAGCCAGACCCAGGGCCCATGCGGGGTCCGGGAGAAGATCGGCCGCGGACCCGGCCCCTGCCCCTGCCCGTATCGCCTCCGTGCGAGCACATGCCGCCCGGCCCTGGCAAAATCGGCCACAGGATGGCTGCCGTGCCGATGCCGGGCCGGACAATGCGATCACCGCGAACAGGGCGCATGGATGCCGCCCTGCCAAACGGAGCGGCCATGCCCTCTTGCCAGCCGGCACGGGGTGTGGACACCCATCTGCTGCCGGTGTTCCCGGTCGCGGACAGGGCTGCGGCCACCATCCGCGTTTCGACCGCCCCCGCAAGCGCCGGACCGACGAAGACAACCGTTGCGACGCGGCCATCATCCTCATCTCGACCAGCCTTGCGAGCCACCCTGAGAGGCGGGGCGCAGGGCGGCGCGCGCATGTCCTTCGCATGTTCCTTATCCGGGACAGACCTTCCTGCCCCGGCATCCCGGGGTTGGTCCAGATAGTCAATCCATATTTTTCAACCCGTTGTTTCAATTTGTTTATTTTCGATTCTGGAGCACTGCAATTGAAACGCCTCTCACACTCCTTAATAAACAGCCTGAATGCGCCCCTCGGAAGCCGTTGAAACGGCGCAAATGTCGCTTGGCCTAGGTCCTCCGTTAGTGTCCACGCACGTGGTGTGATTTCTGCGCCTTCGCCGGTGTAGTTCCCGGGTGGCCATCGAGGTGTATGGTCGGGTGGAGTTTCACGACTTCAACCACGAACCACACGGAGACCCCGATGACCAAGACCAACATGGACCTTTCCGAGCTTCTGGCCAAGCAAGATGGCGGTGACTTTCTTCGCGCCGTTGCCGAAGCCGTTTTGCAGTTGATTATGGAGGCCGACGTCGAAGGCCTGATCGGCGCCGGCAAGCATGAGCGCGCCGACAGCCGCACGACCTGGAGGAACGGGTATCGAGAGCGCGCTCTCGATACCCGTTTGGGTCGGCTGAACCTGCGGGTTCCGAAGCTCCGGCAGGGCAGCTGCTTCCCCGGCTTCCTGGAGCCGCGCAAGACGTCCGAGAAGGCGTTGGTCGCAGTGATCCAGGAGGCCTGGATCGGCGGGGTCTCCACGCGCCGCGTGGACGAGCTGGCACAGGCGATGGGCCTGCAGGGGATATCCAAAAGCACGGTGTCGAAGCTGTGCAAGGACATTGACGAACGGGTGAACGAATTCCTCAACCGGCCGCTCACCGGCGAATGGCCCTACGTCTGGCTCGACGCAACTTATCTCAAGGTGCGCCAGGGCGGGCGGATCGTCTCCGTGGCCGCCATAATCGCCGTGGCAGCCAACACCGACGGACGCCGTGAAATCATCTGCCTCGGGCTGGGGCCGTCCGAGGCCGAAACCTTCTGGATGGACTTTCTGCGCGGTTTGAAGGCGCGTGGCCTGGACGGCACCAAGCTGGTGATCAGCGACGCCCACAGCGGCCTCAGGGCGGCCATCGAGCGGGTATTCGAAGCCACATGGCAGCGCTGCCGCGTCCACTGGATGAGAAACGCCCTGGCCCATGTCTCACGTGGCCAGCACACCGTCGTTGCCGCCGCGATCCGTCAGGCGTTCGATCAGCCCGACCGGAAACAGGCTGGCGAGACATGGCGCCGCGTCGCAGACCAGCTCCGGTCACGATGGCCCAAGCTGGCCGAGTTGATGGACGAGAGCGAACACGACGTCCTGGCCTACATGGCCTTCCCCCGCCAGCACCGCACCAAGCTGCACTCGACCAACCCGATCGAACGTTTGAACAAGGAGGTGAAGCGCAGAGCCGACGTCGTCGGGATCTTCCCGAACGAAGCCTCCATCACCCGCCTCATCGGCGCGGTGCTGTTCGAGCAGAACGACGAATGGCAGACCGCAAGCCGCTACATGCCTCTCGAGGCCTTCGCCCAGATCAACCACGAGGAGACCGATCTCATTCTCAGCATCACGACCCAAGCCGCCTGATCATGACCTCAGGCCATCCGGGAATCTACACCATCTTGACGGACGTGACCCCGAGTAGGAAAATGCCTCAGACGAAGAGGCCGGTGAGCCGAGTTCCTACACCACTCCAGGGGACACTATCTACAGGATCTTCCAGAACATGCCGAAAGGCATTCCGGCGGACATCTCCTCCACCATGCTATCCATGAAAGGCGAGAAGTTTCATTGGTCTGCGCGGTAACCGAGAGAATATCTCCCGCATCATTCCCTCAAAAAGCTCAGGCTCGAACGGGTTTGACGGTCGCAGCAGGCTAAGCCGCACCCATTCGGGAATCGAGCCTTGATCTTGGTGACAACAACTTTCTTCTCCAGGTTTGGTGAAGGAGAACGTCCGCACCTGGGCGTCTGTGCCGCACTTGGGCGCCTGTGCCGTGTCGGGGTCGCTACCCCGACGCCCGGACCCTGCTTGCCTTTCTCGCCCGCGAGGGGCCGATGAGCTATGGCGTGGTTGCCCGGGCTCTCGGCTGGGGTGCCACCCGCGCCTGGCAGGCCGGTGCCCACCTCGAGGCCGCCGGGCGCATCCGCCATGACCATCTCGGGCGGATGGTGCCGTTTCCGGCCGAGGGCTCCCCCTGAGGCCCTATCCCCTCTCGAAGAAGCCCGGGTGGGGACGATCGACGCCGAAGCGGATGGTGCCGGCACCGTAGCGGCGGTTGATGAG
>WFPA01000200.1 GCA_015487815.1 Albidovulum sp. | reverse complement strand
CTCCTCGGGCCGGCAGTAGCGCACACGGCTCGTCACGCCCAGCTTGCCGTGATCGACCAGCATCACCACCTGCCGCGCCTGCGCAACCATCATCCCGGCGACCTCGGCCTCGTGCAGTTCGAAATCGAACGCCCCTTCGGCCGCATCGAGTGCCACCGGCGCCACAAATGCCATGTCGGCCCGGAAGCGTTCGATCTCGGCCAGCGTCATGGCGCCATAGGTGCCGGGCACGTCGCTCACGAGCGTGCCGCCGAGCAGCACGAGTTCGATGGTTGTCTTCGCGTTCTGGATCGTTGTCGCGATGTCGATGGAATTGGTGACCACCATGATGTCGGGCACCCGGATCAGCTCGCGGGCGAAGACCGAAGTGGTGGTGCCCGCATCCACCATCACGCACTGACCGGGCCGGATCAGCCCGGCAGCCTTGCGGGCGATCTCGCGCTTTTCGCGCAGCTTCGTGTTCAGCCGCTTGCGGAAGGGCAGTTCGGAAGTCTGCGGCGACAGGACCGCCCCCCCATGAACCCGGGTCAGGCGGCCTTCCTTCTCCATCTCCACAAGATCGCGCCTCACGGTCTCGCGGGAGACGCCGAGAAGATCGGCCAGCGTGCCGGCGCTGACCTGCCGGCGCGCATTCAGGATCTCCAGGATCCGCCGCCTGCGTTCCGTCGCCCACATGCGTCAGCCCGTTCCCGTCGCGCGTCCGGCCCTGCCGAAGCGCCGCATCAGGAGTTTCATGCCCAGAAGCGCAGCAGCCACCACCAGCATCACGCAGGTGGAGAAGGCCGCCGCCTGCGAGGTCAGGCCGGCATCGTCGAGCCGCATGATCGTCACCGACGCCACGGTCAGTTTCGGCGTGGTCAGGAAGACCACTGCCGACAGCGTCACCATCGAGCGCATGAAGAGGAAGAAGAAGGCCGATACCAGCATCGGTGCGAGATAGGGCGCGATCACCCCCGCCGCGATCCTTCCCAGACCGGCACCGAGGCTGCCGGCGGCTTCCTCCAGCGCCGCGGGCAGCTGACGGAAACCGGTCATCACCGTCAGGAAGGCCTGGGTGTGATAATGGTAGAAGTTCACCGCCGCGATCAGCGCCGCCGTGCCGTAAAGCAGATAGAGCGGCGTTGCGGTCGAATTGAAGGTGAGAATGTAGGCAAGCCCCAGCACCATCCCCGGCACCGCCGCCGGCATGACCGCGAGCATCTGGATCGGACGCGCCAAGGCCGCCGGCGCCCGGCGCAGACCCAGCCCCAGGAGAAACACCAGTGCCGTGCCGCCCGTCGCCGCGATCAGCGAGATGTAGATCGTCGTCCAGAGCGAGGAATAGCCGCCCGCGAGCGTGATCGCATAATGCTTGAAGGTCAGCTCGAACCGGTAGGGCCAGAGCTTCACGAAGCTGGCATAGACCACAATTCCGATCACCAGCGCGATTGCCGCCGCGATCAGGAAGGACAGCGCCCCCATGGGCAGATCGCGCGCCGGAGCGGGCGCGGGCACGAAGGGCACCGCCGCACCACCTCCCTGCCCTTCCTGACGCTTCGATGCCTGGCGTTCGATGTAATAGGCCACCACCGTCGGCAGCAGCAGCATGATGCCCACCACCGCACCGAGGTTGAAGTTCATCTGGCCGATGACCTGGGAATAGATCTCGGTCGCCAGCACCGAATAGTCGCCGCCTATCACCGCCGCGTTGCCGAAGTCGGTAATGGTGATGATGAAGGTGACGAAGGCGGCGTTGAGGATGCCGAAACGCGCCGCCGGCAGGGTGATGTCGCGGAACTGCCGCCAGGGCGAGGCGCCCAGCACCTCGGCCGCCTCGTAGGTGCGTGCATCCGACAGCACCAGCGCCGCACCGATGATCATCACCGCCTGGGGCAGGGCGTAGAGCGTGTTGGCGATCAGAAGCCCCCAGAAGCCGTAGATGTCGAGATCGGTGCCCATGAACCGGTTCACGAGCCCGTTGCGCCCCAGAAGGAAGATGAGCCCCAGCCCCTGCACCAGCGAAGGCGCAAGCAGGGGCAGCACGATCGCCGCCCGGATGAGGGACTTGCCCCGGAAGGCGCAGCGGTGGAGCCCATGGGCGATGATGAAGCCGAGGAAAACCGAGATTGCCGTGGTCGCGGCTCCCATCTCCATCGAGTGACGGGTGGCGCGCCAGAACCCGCGGGTTCCCAGGACCTCGGCATAATTGGCAAGGCCATAGCCGCCATCGGCTTCGGTGATCGAGCGCAGGAAGACGATCACCATCGGGTAAAGGAAGAACACCATGAGCCCCAGCGTCGGCACGCCGAGACAGACAGCCGCCAGGAGCCGGTCGCCGTCGACGGCGAGGCGGCGGAAGGGTGCGCCGGCGACGGCGCGGCTCATGAGACCCTGCCGCCGGGCGCGGCGGTCCCCATGTCGTCGATCACCCAGGTGCAGTGCCGCGGCTCCACAGACAGCGCGACATGGCTGCCCTCGGGCACATCCACCGAGCCGTGTGTCTCGACCGTCAGCGACCCGGCCGGAGTCTCGACCTCGAGCCGGCGGAGATTGCCGAGAAAGGTGACCGTGCGCACCGTGCCGATGCCCTCCGGGTCCGGGCGCAGCCCGACATGCTCGGGCCGGATGCAGGCGTGATAACGCACGCCGGCCTCTGCCGGGCGGCTCGCCATGAGCTCGGGAAACAGCGCCTCCACCTGCGCGGTATCGAGAAGGTTCGACGTGCCCATGAAATCGGCCACGAAGCGGGTGGCGGGCCGCAGATAGAGCTCCTCGGGCGTGCCGGCCTGCACCACCGTGCCGTTGTTCATGCAGATGATCCGGTCAGCCAGCGCCAGCGCCTCCTCCTGATCGTGGGTCACCATCAGCGTCGGGATGCCGAGATCGCGCTGGAGCCGCCGGATCTCGCCGCGCAGATCGGCCCGCACCTTGGCATCGAGCGCCGAGAGCGGTTCATCCAGAAGAAGCACCCTCGGATCGACGGCAATGGCCCGGGCCAGGGCGATGCGCTGTTGCTGCCCGCCCGAGAGCTGCCAGGGCAGCCGGTCGGCCAGATGCGGCAGGCGGATCATCTCCAGAAGCTCGCTCACACGCGCGCGGACACGCTCGGGCGGCACACCCCGGATACGCAGTCCGTAACCGATGTTCTCGGCCACGGTCATGTTGGGAAAGAGCGAATAGGACTGGAAGACGATACCGAAGCCGCGCTTGCGCGCCGGCAGATCGGCGATGCTCCGCCCGTCAAGCCGCACGTCGCCGGCATCGAAACCTGTCAGCCCGGCGATCACCCGCAACAGCGTTGTCTTGCCGCAGCCCGACGGCCCGAGCAGGCAGACGAATTCGCTCTCGCCCACCGTCACGGACACATCGTCAAGCGCAACGAAGGTGCCGTATTTCTTGGTCAGTCTGACGACATCGAGAAATCTGGTCGGGTCCACGACATGTTCCCTGGAAGATGTGGAGCCTTCGGCGTGCAGCCATGCACGGCCCGGCACCGGATCGCCGGGCCGGCACGACAGGGGGGTGGTGCGCCGGGCGTCACCCCGCCGGCGCACCTCCGCAGATGTCAGCGACCGAACAGTTCCTTCCACTTCTTCTTGATCTCGGTCTGCCGGCGGGCCGATTCGGCGAAGTCGATCTTTGCCAGCACCGTGCTGACATCGGCTGGCAGACCGGCCTTGACCGCGGCTTCGGACGGCTTCACGCCAGGCACCGTGACCAGAGCCTTGAACTTGCCGTAAAGCGCGACCGCCTCGGGCGACATGGTCCAGTCGAGGAAGCGCTTGGCGTCCTTCTTGTTGTCCGAGCTCTTCATCAGGCCCGAGGCCTCGAGCTCGTAGCCCACGCCACCCTCGGGGAAGACCATCGCCAGGGGATAACCGGCCTCGATCGACTTCAGGGCCGTGAAGGCAAGCGAGATGCCGACCGTGTATTCCCCGGCCCGTGCGGCCTTGCAGGGCTTGGAGCCCGACGAGGTGTATTGCGCGATGTTCGGATCGATCCGCTTGAGCTGCGCCCAGCCCTCCTCCTCGCCGAGCGTCTGGAGAAGCGCGACGACATGCAGATAGCCGGTGCCCGAGGAATTCGGATCGGGCATCAGGATCTCGCCCTTGAAGGCCGGGTCCTCAAGATCCTTCCAGCTCTTCGGCATGGGCAGGTTCTTCTGCCTGAGCCGGTCGGTGTTGACGCAGAAGGCACCCATGTAGCCCGTAGGCGCGAACCATCGGCCCTCCGGGTCGCGGAAGGCGGCCGGCAGCACTTCGGACCCCTTCGCCTGATAGGGCTCCAGCATCTCCAGGATGCGCGGATCCATCATCGCCGTGACGGCCCATCCCCAGATCACGTCGGCCTGGGGATTGCCCGCCTCCGCAAGAAGCCGCGCCCCCAGCTTGCCGGTGGACAGGCGCAGCACGTTGATCTCGAGATCCGGCATCGCCTTGTTGGCTGCGGCGATGTAATCGGCGATCTCCTCCTCCTCCAGGGCCGTGTAGACCGTGATCGACCCGGCCGAGGCCATCCCGGCCAGGCCAAGCGACATCAGCACCGCAGCGGTGCTCCTGATCCATTTCCTCATGGCTTCCCTCCCATCTGTGCGACGCTCCTTCATGGCGGAAGCGCCTCTTTCGGCCGGGCTTTGTTGTTGTTCTTGCCCGTTGCAAGTCCCGGCAAGCTCGGGCAATGTGGATAATTGTGCAGTTTTGCACTTTTTTGCTTTTTGTCCAGCCCCTTTTGCCGCCTCCGGGCGCTCGTCCACAGGCGCAAACGGGGTGCCAGGTCAAGGCGGTGATGATGGCACAGCCCGAAAACCCCCCGACTCTGAACGAGTTGACACATTTCGCCCTGTCGCTGGCCGAACTGGCAGCGCCGATGGCAATGCGCTGGTTCCGTCAGGAGATGGATGTCGAGAGCAAGGCGGACCTGTCACCGGTCACCGCCGCCGACCGCGCAATCGAGACCGCGATTCGGGAGCGGATCACGCGGAGCTGGCCCGATCACGGCATCTTCGGAGAGGAGCACGGACAGGAAAATCTCAACCGCAAGCATGTCTGGGTGATCGATCCCATCGACGGCACCCGCAGCTTCATCACCGGCATGCCCACCTTCGGCACGCTGATCGCCCACCTGATCGGCGGGCACCCCGTCGTGGGAGTGATATCGATGCCAGCGACGGGGGAGCGCTGGCTCGGCGTCCGGGGGCGGCCGACCCTCTTCGACGGCACCCCCTGCCGCAGCAGCGGGCGACGCCTGGCCGAGGCCCGGCTCTATGCCACCTCGCCCGACATCTTCGACGAGGCGGGCCGCGCCGCCTTCGAGCGCGTCAGCGCCCGCGTGCTGATGCGCCGTTTCGGCGGCGACTGCTACAGCTACGGCCTCCTCGCAGCGGGCCATGTGGATGCCGTCGTCGAGATGGGCCTGCAACCCTATGACTACATGGCGCTGGTGCCGGTGGTCGAAGGGGCGGGCGGCGTCATCACCGACTGGCAGGGCCGGCCGCTCTCGCTGTCCTCGTCGGGCCATGTGCTGGCCACGGCCAACCCGGCGCTGCACGAGGAAATCCTGCCGCTCCTGTCGGACTGACGGCATCTTTCCGTCCTCGCTCTTGCGCAAGGCACAGGCGGCCGGAATCGACGTGGCCGACGAGCCGCCCGGGACCGGCGGAGCTCCCGGCATCCGACGCCCCGGCCCGGCTCGAACTTCTCGAACACATCGGCGCCCGGTCACGCACAGGCGGGCCGGCAGCGCCCCGTCGGAACCCCATTGCAGGCCCGGCCGGGGAAGACGCAACCTGCCCGCACCAACGGCGCCGACCGATTTCCGGGAGCTACTTGTAGATCACCGGGATGCACTCGCCGCCGCGAGCGGCCCAGGCCTTGCAGAAGCGGGTGGCGGCGCGAAAATCCTCGAAACCCGAAAGCCGCAGGCGGTAGTAGCGCCGCCCGGCCCGGTCGTAGGCCAGAACATGATGGGGCCGATCGGCGAGAAGATCGGCCTCCCGGCGGCGGAAACGTCGCCAGGCGGCCTCTGCTTCTTCGGGCGAGGCGAAGGCGCCAAGCTGCACCATCGCCATGCCCGGCACGAGCTTTGCGGTTGTCGGCCGCGCATTGACCTTCCCGGCAGCTGGCTGCGCCGGCGCAGAGGCAGCGATACGCGTCAGCCCGCGCGGACGGGCGCGGGGACGCAGGCCCGCCAGGGGGTCGGTCGGCCCGGGCGCGGCGAGAGAAGAGGCGGCCGGCGACGCCTTCACCGGAAGGGAGAGCGGGGTGTTCCCGGCGTGGACGGATGTCTTCGCAGGTGCCGCCGAAGCGGTGGAGGCTGGCACCGCAGCAGCACTCTCGAGCGGAGGCGGCAGCGTCACCGGCGGCAGCGCATCGCCGGCACGGGTGACAGCGGTGCCCGTCGCTTCGCTCCCCGTCCCATTCCTTTTCCTTGCTTCCACCTCGTGCTCCACTGGCAAGGCCGGTGTATCGGCGGGGGCGATCACCACCTCGCTTTCGGGCGGTGGCACGCGCCCCACCGCCTGCACCTCTCCGAGACCGGGGGTATCTGGCCGGTCGACAGTCCCGGACCGGGCCGGGCGTTCGCGGATCGGTTCGGGCAACGCCCGGATCACCGGCACCTCGGCCGGATCGCGCACTGCAAGCCCGTAACTCCACCAGCCGACGCCGAGGATCACGCCGAGCGAACCCAGCGCCATCGCCGCACGGGCGAGGGCTCCGAAGGCACCCAGACCGTTTTCGCCGGATAGATCATCCCGGGCGCCGCGCGTGTCGCGCAGACCCGGCTCGGGGATGGGTGACGCCACCATCTGCCTGCCTCTCTTCTGCTCGATCCCGGCCGACTGCTGCCGTGCCGGGGCACCGTCGGGCCGACCTGCGGCCCTGCGGGCGGGGCTTCGCCCTCTTCTCCCGCAATCCGGTCCTCTACCGCGCCGATCCCGCCGGTTCATGCCCCGGCCCGCAACGGGGTGTCGCCCGCTCCCTGGCCGGCATGCGCCACGCCGCCGGGCGCAGCGCTGCCATCGGCTCGGCATCAGGAACGCGCCCGGCGCAGGGGCGTGGCGGTCAGCGCATTTCCGTGACCGGTTTCACCCCGAGAATACCAAGTCCTGACGAAATGACAACGCCCGTGGCCCGGGCAAGGG
>WFPA01000199.1 GCA_015487815.1 Albidovulum sp. | reverse complement strand
CTGCCCGGGCTGGCGGCGCAGATAGCGCATCGCCACCCAGGCCGCCCCTTCCCCGTTCCGCACCAGCCCCCAGCGGCCGCCCGGCGCCGTCTCGATCACCTCGATCCCGGCGGCATCCGGCGCCAACGCCCCGACGATCGGCGTGGCGGCGCTCGGCCCTGCCCGCATGTTGAGCACGTCGTCCTCCACCACCCCGACCACGTCGAACAGCGCCGGAAGCAGCCGCTCGCCGGCGACACCCGTACCCGCAGGCGACAGGATGGCACAAAGCGAAACGAAAGCACTTCGCATGAAACGCATGAGGCCCCCTCCTTTCCCGAAGACGCGGCCATGTTACCACAGCCGCCGGCGGGCGGCGAAACCCGTCAGAGTTTTGCGGCCGGCGCCGGCGGTGTCGGCGGGCGGCGGGAGAGCATCGCCTCCCGCAGGGAAATGAAGCTGACGGCGGCCACGATCATCGCCCCGCCGGCGATCACCCAGCCATCCACCGGTTCTCCGAAGACGTAATGGCCGAGGAGCGTCGCCCAGACGAGTTGCAGGAACACCACCGGCTGGGTGATGGTGACGGGCGCCGCCCGGAAGGCCCGCGTCATGGCGTAATGCCCTGCCGTGCCGAAGGCCGCCACCAGCGTCAGCCCGAGGATCTCGCGCAGCCCCGGCGTCACCCATTGGGCAATGGCCGGCGGTGCCAGGAAAAGGGGCACGATCAGCGACATCCAGCCGACGATCACCGAAGGCGCCACCTCGCCGCTCAGCCGCTTGGCCACCAGATAGGAAGCCGCGAAGAAGGGTGCCGAGAGCAGCTGCGCCGCATGGCCGAGACCAAGCTCGCGAAAGCCCGGCCTGAGGATGACAAGCGCACCGACGAAGGCCACGAGCACCGCCGCCATGCGCCTCAGCGCCATCCTCTCGCCGAGAAAGAGCGCCGCCCCGATCGAGACGAAAACGGGCGTCAGATAGCCGATCGCCACCACCTCGGCGATCGGGATCCGGGCCATGGCGAAGAACCAGAGCATCACCGCCACCGCATGCACCGCCGAACGGGCGAGGAGCAGACGGAAGAGCCGCCGGTCGAAGCTCGCGCGGAACATCTCGCCGAACATCGGCAGCAGGAAGACGATGCCGAGAACGAAGCGCAGGAATGCGCTCTCGGGCGCCGGCAGCACCGGCCCGATCCAGCGGACGGTGCCGGTGAGGCTGACGAAGAGCAGCGTCGTCAGCACCATCCACAGCACGCCTCTGAGATTGCCCGACAGGGCTGCGGAGGGAAATGTCATACGTCCAGATGGCACGGGCCGCGGCAAGGCGCAAGGCAGGGGCGGATGGCTCAGAAGAGGAGCGACCAGGCGATGGTCCACATGAGAATGCCGACGAACCCGTCGAGCACGCGCCAGGCGGCAGGGGCGGCAAAGAGCGGCGCAACAAGTCGCGCCCCGAAGCCGAGGGCGAGAAAGAAGCTCAGAGAGGCCAGCGCCGCTCCCGCTCCGAAGGCGGGAGCCTCGGCGCCCCATTTCGTCGAGATCGCGCCAAGGAGCACCACCGTGTCGAGATAGACATGGGGGTTCAGCCAGGTGATGGCGGCGAGCGCCGCGAGCACCCGGCCAAGCGGGCGGGCGCTTTCCGCGGCCGGGTCGAGACGGGCGCCGCCGCGCCAGGCGCTCCACAAGCGCCGGGCCCCGTAAGCGAGAAGGAAGGCCGCGCCGAGCCCGCGCATCACATCGACCAACAACGGCGCCTTTTCGATCAGCGCGCCGAAACCGGCGACTCCGATCGCGATGAGGATCGCGTCTGAAGCGGCGCAGAAGAGAACGACCGGCAGCACATGCTCGCACCGCAGCCCCTGGCGCAGGACGAAGGCGTTCTGCGCCCCGATCGCGGCGATCAGGGACAGCGCAACGGCATAACCCTCGGCAACGGCATCAAGCGCCACCGCGCCTCTCCCGCAATGCCGGCGCCGGATCGCCACCCGATGCGGGGCAGGGCCGCGAGCGCGCCCGTCAACCGGCGGCGAGCTGCGCCATCACCTCGTCCGAGACCTCGATATTGGTGGTGACGGACTGCACGTCGTCGTCATTCTCGAGGGCGTCCACGAGCCGCATGATCTTCTCGGCACCTTCGAGATCGAGTTCGACGGTCACCTGCGGATCCCAGACGAGCTTGGTGCTCTCCGCCGGGCCGAGCCGCTCCTCGAGGGCGTTCGATACAGCGGCAAGATCGGTGGCGGCGGTCCAGATGACGTAGCCGTCATCCGTGGCCTCGACATCCTCGGCCCCTGCCTCGATCGCCGCCTCGAGAACGGTGTCATAGTCACCCACACCGAGCGGATAGACGATCTGGCCGCGGCGGCTGAACATGTGGGAGACGGCGCCGGTCTCGGCGAGATTGCCGCCATGCTTGGAAAAGATCGACCGGACAGAAGAGGCGGTGCGGTTGCGGTTGTCGGTCATCGCCTCGACGATGAAGGCCACACCGCCCGGCCCGTAGCCCTCGTAACGGATTTCCTCGAGGTTGTCGGCCTCGCCGCCAGCACCCTTGTTGATCTGTCTCTTATACACATCCTGACGCTGCCGACGATCT
>WFPA01000198.1 GCA_015487815.1 Albidovulum sp. | reverse complement strand
GATGCCCGGCTGGGTCGCCGAGGCGGTGAAGGGGGTCGAAGGGGTGCGCCATGTCGATGTCGAGCTGACCTGGGAGCCGCAATGGGGCATGGACATGATGTCCGACGCCGCCCGGCTCGAGCTCGGCTTCATGTGAGGTCTGACTGTCTGCGCGCCTGCAAGCATCGCCGCAGAGTACCATTTCAATTTTTGGGTCTTGAAAAGGCCAATTTCAATTCCAAAACATTGATGAGTGCTCCTGTCATGCCGGGCATGGAGCGCTGCGCCTGATGTTCTTTTTCAATTCCATGATCTTGATATTGGCGTTATAAAGGCCCTGGCATTGAAGATCGTTGCGCGGAGAGACGCGGGAAGGTGAGCGCATGGGGCGCATGAATTTCACGATCGAGGCGGTGCTGACGGGGGATCTCGTCGGTGCGAGCGAGGCCGAGCCGCAGCGCGTCGAGCAGACGATGGCGGCGATCGAGGCGGTGGCCGCGGGTGCGGAACAGTTGTTCAGGGACGGCTTTTTCGGATACCCGGCGAAGTTCGAGCGCATCCGTGGCGACGGCTGGCAGTTGTGGCTCTCCGCTCACTGGTGGTCGCTGAGGATGGCGTGCATGATCTTTGCACGCCTCAAGGCCGCGGATCTGCTCGAGACCCGCATCGCCATCGGCCATGGTCGTCATGCTCCGCGTGATCGGGACGGGCCCGAAGGCGACTGGTCGCTCGCCGCTACCATGCGCGAAGCTTTCCGCCATTCCGGTCGGGCCCTGGACGGCATGAAGAGGGACGACCGGCTGGCGATTGCCGGGCCGGCTGATCTCGTCACGCCGTTGCACGAAGCGGTGGTGCTGCTCGTGGAAGCCGAGGCGCGCCGCTGGACGGCGAAACAGGCACAGGTGCTGGTGTCTACGCTCCGGGTGCCTCCCCCATCCCTTCATGAAACGGCTGAGGAAGTTGGGCTCAACAGCCCGCAGGCGGTGGCTTCCCGCCTTGCGCCGGTCAGGCATGTTCGTGCCGGGCTCGAGAAATGGGAGGCGCACGAGAAGGCGGTGGCGCAGGGCGGTATCGGGCTTCTGGTGCAGAAGAAACATCTCACGAATTGGAATTGAGCGACCGGAGGCCTTGTGATGTGGCAGACATTCCCCGCCTTCCTTTTCGCCCATGTGCTGGCCGATTTCGTCTTCCAGAGCCGCGCTGCGGTCGAAGCGAAGGCGCGCTCGGGCAGGAAAGCCTTTGGCGCATATGTCCGTCACGGCGCAGCCGTGGCCATCTGGAGCTTCGTGGTTCTTTTCCCATGGGAATGTTCTGAGGCTCTTTTTCGTGCAGTTCTTGAAGGCCGCGTACTGGAGGTGGAAGCGGTGTCGAGCGTGTGGGGCGGGCTCTGTGTGCCCGCCGGCGTCGCCGTTTTTCTTGCCGTGGTGCATGTTGCCATCGACTTCCTGAAGGTCCGGGAATGGTTCGGGCCGGCCGGGAGTGCCCGTGCCTTCCTTTCCGATCAGGGGCTGCATCTCCTTTTCCTGGCAGTCATGGCTGCCAACTTCCCCGACCTTGCGGCGGCGAGCATCTGGCCAGCGCTTGGCAGCATCCTTGGTTTCGATCCGCCCGCCTTCTGGGGGATGATGCTCTTCCTTACGGGGCTGATCGTGGCGACACGTGCCGGGGGCTTCTTCGTCGAGACTGTGCTCGAAGCCTTGCAGCAGCGCTCGTGGCGGGGATCGGATGCCGGCAGCTACGAGGCACCCGGCAAGGAAAACGAGAAGCCCCGCCCGCACACGCTCGAGGAGGCGAACACTGTCGGGAAGATCGACGAAGGAGCGGAAGGGAATGCCGGCCGAGCTGCCGCCTCCGCCACGGAGAGCGAAGAGAAACCCTCCGACTCGCTCGAGGGGGCCGGTGCGCTTATCGGCCATGCCGAGCGCAGCATGGTCTTTCTTTTCCTCGTGCTCTCGGGCCGCCCCGATGCCATCGCCTTCATCCTCACAGCCAAGTCGCTTCTGCGGTTCGGCAGCAGGCGCGAGCGGGCGGAGACGGAATACGTCATCGTCGGCACGCTCGTCTCCTTCGCCTGGGCGGTGGCGGTCTCCTACGGCACGATGGCGCTTCTCTCGGCCCTGGGTGTTGCCGTTCCCCTGTGGGGCACCTAGATTGAGGCTGACCCGGCCCCAGGAGGAAGACGCATGT
>WFPA01000197.1 GCA_015487815.1 Albidovulum sp. | reverse complement strand
GCATGAAGATCGACTGGGCGCCGGTGCTCGGGGTGCTGGCGGTGCTCTCGATGTTCGTCGGTGCCTTCGCCGCCATCGGCCAGAAGGACATCAAGCGGCTGATGGCCTACTCCTCCATCGCCCATATGGGCTTCGCCCTTCTCGGCCTCGCGGCCGGGTCCGAGGTCGGGGTCGAGGCGATGCTGTTCTACATGGCGATCTATGTGGCGATGAATCTCGGCACCTTCGCCTTCATCCTGTCGATGGAGCGCGAGGGGCAGCACATCACCGAGATCGCCGCCCTGTCGAACTTCGCCGCGCTTGCACCGGGTCGGGCCTTGGCGCTCCTGATCCTCCTGTTCTCCATGGCTGGCGTGCCGCCCTTCCTCGGTTTCTTTGCCAAGCTGGAAGTGCTGAGAGCGGCGTGGCATGCAGGGTTGACGGGGCTCGTCATCGCCGGGGTGATCGCTTCGGTGATCGGCGCCTTCTACTATCTGCGTATCGTTTACCTGATGTATTTCGGCCCCGAGACCGAGCCGATGGAAAGCCGCATGTCGCCGACGTCGAAGGTGGTGCTGACGCTGTCGGCCGCGGCCATGCTGCTCGGTGCCGTCGGCACTTTCGGCTTCGAGGATCTGGTGGCGGCGGCTGCCCGGAGCCTCGTGCAGTGAGGCTGCGGGCGGGGGAAGCGGTGTGAGCGGACCGGCGGGAGCGGCAATGCTCAACGCGCCGGTCCTGCGCCACCGGGAGCTCGACAGCACCAATGCCGAGGCGCTGCGGCAGCTGGCGCATCGCGACCCGCCCTTCTGGGTGCTGGCCGCCCGGCAGACCGCCGGCCGCGGCCGCCGCGCCCGGCCGTGGCTCTCGCCGCCCGGCAATCTCGCCGCCTCCCTCGCCCTGCGGCTCTCCCCCGAGGGGCCGTCGCCGGCGCTGCGCTCCTTCACCACCGCCCTGGCTCTCGCCGACGCTCTCTAGCGGCTGTGCGGCCCGGCGCTGCCGCTCGCCCTCAAATGGCCCAACGACGTGCTCCTCGAAGGGCGCAAGCTGTCGGGCATCCTGCTCGAGGGGAGAAGCGGCGGTGGCAGGGCGCCGCTCGATCTTGTTATCGGCATAGGCGTCAACCTGATCGCGTCCCCGCCGCCCGATGCGGTGGACACATCCGGCCCGCCGCCGATCTCGCTTCTCGAGGCCACCGGTCGCCGAGTGGCACCCGAGACGCTCCTGGCCACTTTCGACGCCGCCTTCTTCGCCCGCGAGGCGCAGCTTCTGGCCGAGGGCTTCTCCCCGATCCGCGCTGCCTGGCTCGCCCGTGCCCAGGGGCTCGGCGCCTCCATCACCGCGCGCCTCGCCGACGGTACCATGCGCGAGGGGCGCTTCGAGACGGTGGACCTTGCCGGCAACCTTGTTCTAAAGACGGAGCGCGGCAGGGAAGCCATCTCCGCCGCCGACATCTTCTTCGCCTGACGCATCCGCCCGCCGGTGCCGCGGGCCCCTCGGGACCAGTGCCATGCTCCTTGCCATCGACGTCGGCAACACCAACACCGTCTTCGGGATCCATGACGGCACGCGCTTCATCGTCGAATGGCGCTGTGCCACCCATCCGGGCCGCACCGCCGACGAATATCAGGTCTGGCTCGACACGCTGATGAAGATCACGGGCATCCGCCCCGAAATCGACCGGGTGATCGTCTCGTCGGTGGTGCCGCAGGTGGTGTTCAACCTGCGGGTGCTCTCGGATCGCTATTTCGGCACGCGACCGCTCGTCGTCGGCCGCCCCGGCTGCCGCCTGCCAATCGAGGCGCGGGTCGATCCGGGCACGCAGGTCGGTGCCGACCGGCTGGTGAACGCGGCCGGCGCCCATGATCGTCATGGCGGAGATTTGATCGTGGTTGATTTCGGCACGGCCACCACCTTCGATGTCGTGGCGGCCGATGGTGCCTATATGGGGGGTGTGATCGCTCCGGGCGTCAACCTCTCGCTGCGGGCGCTGCACGAGGCCGCCGCGGCGCTGCCCCATGTCGATGTCGCCATGCCCGAGAAGGTGGTCGGCACCAACACCGTCGGCGCCATGCAGTCGGGGGTGTTCTGGGGCTATGTCGGCCTGATCGAGGGGGTCGTCGGGCGGATCCGCAGCGAACATGACCGACCGATGAAGGTCATCGGCACCGGAGGCCTGTCAACCCTCTTCGAGAGGGGCACGGACATTTTCGATGCCGTCGAGCCCGACCTGACGATGCACGGGCTGGCGGTGATCGACGCATTCAACCGGAAAGACAGCGAATGAACGACAGAACGGACACTCAGGACACGGGCCGCCACCAGAGCGGTCGCAAGGCGAAGAGCCGCGGAGGCCGCGGCCGCCGGAGCGGCAGGAGCCGTGAACGGCTGATCTACATTCCCCTCGGCGGGGCCGGCGAGATCGGCATGAACATGTATCTCTACGGCTATGGCGCACCCGGAAGGGAGCGCTTCATCATGGTCGATGCCGGTGTGACCTTCCCCTCGATGGACACGACGCCGGGTGTCGATCTCATCATGGCCGATCCGGGTTTCATTGCCGAGCGGGCCGACCGGCTCGAGGCAATCTTCGTCACCCATGCCCATGAGGACCATATCGGCGCCCTCGGCATGCTCCACGGTCAACTCGGCTATCCGACGATCCACGCTCGCCCCTTCACCGCCGCCCATGTGCGGCGCAAGCTCGAGGAGGCCGGGGCCGAGCCCGAGGCAGTGGTCGAGACGGGCCCCTTGCCCGAGACGGTCGAGGCGGGCCCCTTCACCGTCGGCTTCCTGCCGGTGAGCCATTCGATCCCGGAAAGCTCGGCACTCGTGATCGACACCCCGGCCGGGCGCATCGTCCACACGGGCGATTTCAAGCTCGACGAGACGCCGGGGGTGGGCGAGCCTTTCGACGAGGAGGCCTGGCGCGCCGTCGCCGCCGAGGGGGTGAAGGCGCTGGTGATGGACTCGACCAATGTCTTCTCGCTTCATCCGGGCCGCTCGGAGGCCGTCATCAGGGAGCCGATCCGCGAACTCGTCGCCTCGGCCGAGGGCATGGTGGCGGCCACCACCTTCGCCTCCAACGTCGCCCGGCTGAAGACGCTGGCCGAGGCCGGCATCGCCGCCGGGCGCAAGGTGGTGCTTCTGGGGCGGGCCATGCGGCGGATGGTCGATGTCGCCCTGCAAAGCGGGGTGATCGAGAGCTTCCCGCCCACCGTCTCGCCAGAGGACGCCAGGGACATGCCACGCGACAAGCTGATGGTGCTGGCCACGGGCTCGCAGGGCGAGCGCCGCGCCGCCACCGCCCAGTTGGCGCAGGGCAAGTATCTCGGCTTCGAGATGCGCGAGGGCGACATGTTCCTCTTCTCCTCGAAGACCATTCCCGGCAACGAGATCTCGGTCGCCCGGATCATGAACCAGCTCTCCGAGAAGGGGGTGGACGTGATCGACGACGGGGAAGGGCTCTACCACGTCTCGGGCCATGCCAACCGCCCCGATCTCGAGAGGATGCACGAGATCGTCCGCCCCGAGATGCTGATCCCGATGCATGGCGAGCACCGTCATCTGCGCCGCCATGTCCGTATCGCCGAGGAGAAGGGTATCCCTGGCGTCGTCGCTCCCAACGGGGCGGTGGTCGATCTCACCGGCACTCGGCCCGAGATCGTCGATCAGGTCGAGACCGGGCGGATCTACCGCGACGGCTCC
The DNA here is from genome assembly GCA_015487815.1 of Albidovulum sp. Taxonomy (GTDB): domain Bacteria; phylum Pseudomonadota; class Alphaproteobacteria; order Rhodobacterales; family Rhodobacteraceae; genus WFPA01. Next base: position 4,606 of record WFPA01000197.1, on the reverse strand, counting down.
GAGCTCATCGGTGCTTTCGACGGCATCGTGCGCGACCGCATCCGCATGGCGCTCAACGGGCTGGTGGCGGTGGCGGTGGTGCTCGACGATGCCGACGACCCGTTGCGCGAGGCCTGGGTTGAGACCTTCGGGCTGACCGATCCCGAAGGCGAGAAGGAGCTGGCCGAGCACATCGAGGCCGATCTCGACGCCGCCCTGACGCGGGCTTCGGACAAGGTGCTGGACAGTGACGAGGAGCTCGAGGCTCTCATCCGCCGCACCGCCCGCAAGACCGCCGAAAGGCTGATCGGCAAGCGGCCCGAGGTGCGACCGGTGATCTCGCGGCTGACGATGGCCTGAGCAGGGACGGGTGCGGCGGTCCGAGCCGGGGGTGCTGGCGGTGGGGCGGGTCGGACGCTCCGGCCGCGAAATCTGCCTCCGGTGGTCCGCATGGGGCACAGCCTCCGAGACCCTGTCCCCGGAATGTGCAAGAGTGCGGGGCGCTGCCTCACGGGGCGCCTTGCGTCTTGCCCGATGAGGCGCGGTCGCTTACCCCTCCGGCAGAGGAAGAACTTTACGGGGGCCCCCTTCGTGTTACCATTGCATGCGCAATGGGTCTGGAAGGGAGGTTCCCATGCCTGTCATCGTCCACCCGACAGCCTTCACCCCCGGCAGCGCCATCCTCGGCGGTGTGCTGATGGGGCTGGCCGTCACCTTCACCATGCTGTTCCTGGGCCGCATCGCCGGCATCAGCGGCATTACCGCCGGCGCCCTGCCGCCCTGGCGCAAGCCGGACGACATCGCCTGGCGCTACGCCTTCATCCTCGGCCTTGCCACGGCACCGTTTCTCGTCCTGTGGGCCGGGGGCGGGTTGCCCGAACGGCATTTCGAGGGCTCCTTCGGCTGGTTCGCCCTTGCCGGGCTTCTGATCGGCATCGGCAGCCGCCTCGGCAATGGCTGCACCTCGGGTCACGGCATTGCCGGGCTGGCGCGGCTCTCGCCCCGTTCCTTCGTCGCTGTCGCGATGTTCCTCGTCGGCGGGATGGGAACGGTCTTTCTCGTGCGTCATGTCTGGGGAGGGTGAGCCATGCGACTTCTTCTCTCATGGATCCTCGGTCTGGTCTTCGGACTCGGCCTCATTGTCTCGGGCATGGTCAATCCCGAGAAGGTCCGCAATTTCCTCGACATCGCCGGTGCGTGGGATCCGAGCCTGCTGCTCGTTCTCGGCGCGGCGGTGGTGGTCACCTTCATCGGCTATCGGCTGACGACGGCGCTTCTTGAGCGGCCGCTTCTGGGTGACGCCTTCCATTTTCCGACGAAACGCGAGATCACGCCGCGCCTCGTCGTCGGCGCGCTGATCTTCGGTATCGGCTGGGGGGTGGGCGGACTCTGCCCGGCGCCGGCGGAAACCTCGCTCCTCGTCGGGCCGGCCGAGATCTGGGCCTTTCTCGTTGCCATGCTGGTGGGGATGTGGCTCGTCGAGCATGCCCTGCCGCGGCTGACGCGCTGGGAACACCATCACGAGCTGCATCACTGACACAGGCGGTCGAGCCGCCCTCATCAGGTGCCGCAGAAGGTGCGCCAGACCCGTTCTTCCGGCCTCGGCGCGGCCTCCAGATCGCGCGTTTCCTCGTCCTCGTCGAAGGGGCGGGAAAGGGCGGTGGTGAGCCGCTCGAAGGGGGCCATGTCCCCGGCCTCGGCCGCTGCGAGTGCTTCCTCCACGCGGTGATTGCGCGGAATGATGCGCGGATTGGCCGAACGCATCAGCGCCTCGGCCGAGGTGCCGGCCGGGTTGCGGGCGAGGCGGGCGCGCCACGCTGCCGCCCAGTCGTCGAACAGGGACGGGTCGGCGAATTCCTCGCGTGCGCGGCCGGTGGCAAGACCGCGGAAGGTGCGGGTGAAGTCGGCTTCGCCCCGGCTCATGCGGGCAAGAAGATCGGCGATCAGCGCCCCGTCCTCCTCCTCGGCGCCGGCAAGGCCGAGCTTGGCGCGGAAGAGGTCGAGCCAGTGGCGGCGGAAGATCGGAAAGAAGCCGTTGACCGCCCTTTCTGCCGACGCCACCGCCTTGTCTTCGTCCCGGTCGATAAGGGGCAGGAGGCAGGCGGCGAGGCGGCCGAGATTCCATGCCGCGATCTGCGGCTGGCGGGCATAGGCATAGCGGCCCATCGTGTCGATGGATGAGAAGACCGTGCCGGGGTGGTAGGCGTCGAGAAAGGCGCAGGGGCCGTAGTCGATCGTCTCGCCCGAGATTGCCATGTTGTCGGTGTTCATCACTCCGTGGACGAAGCCGACGGCCATCCAGCGGGCGACGAGCCCGGCCTGCGCCGCCACGACGTGTTCGAGGAGCGACAGGGCGTCATCGGCGGTCGGGTAATGGCGGCGAATGGCTTCCTCGACGAGACGCGCGACCGCCTCCCCGTCGCCGCGGGAGGCGAAATACTCGAAACTGCCGACCCGGATGTGCGAGGCCGCCACCCGCACCAGCACCCCACCGGGCTCTGCCCGCCGGCGCAGCACCCGTTCGCCGGTGACGAGCGCCGCAAGCGCGCGGGTGGTGGGGATGCCGAGGGCATGCATCGCCTCGGCGACGACATACTCCCGCAGCACCGGGCCGAGGGGGGCGCGACCGTCGCCGCCGCGGGAGAAGGGGGTGGGGCCCGAGCCCTTGAGCTGGATGTCGCGCCGTTGTCCCTGCCGGTCGATCACCTCGCCGAGGAGCACGGCACGCCCGTCGCCGAGGGAAGGCACGAAATTGCCGAACTGGTGACCGGCATAGGCAAGGGCGACGAAGGCCGCGCCCTCGGGCACCACGTTTCCGGCAAGGGCCGCCACCCCTTCGGGGCCTGCAAGGCGGTCGGCATCGAGGCCGAGCTCGGCAACGAGCGGGCGGTTGAGCGCGAGAAGCCGCGGCGCCTTCACCGGCTGCGGCGTGAGCTTGCGCCAGAAGCGCGGTGGCAGACGCAGCACCGAGTTGTCGAAGGAAAAGAGCGGTGCGATTTCATCTTCCGCAGGCGGGGCGGAGCGGGAGGGCAGGGGAATGTCCTGTGGCATGGAGGCTCCTTGTCGGGCCCATTATCGGCGTTGCGTCGCACCGGAACAAGGGCAGGGAGGAGGCCGCTGCCGCCGCAAAGGGGGCGCGGCAGGTCCTTGGGGCGATGTCCTCAGGGCAGACGGGCGAGCCGCTCGGTGAGGAGGCGGAAGAAGCCGTCTGCATCGACATCACCGATGAAGAGCGCATTCTTCGGCCGGTCGGTGACGCCCCACCAGTCGGCCACGGTCATGCCGGTGGTCCAGGTGCCGGCAAGCTCGATCTCGACATTGATCTCGCGGCCGCTGAAGAGCTCGGGGGCGAGAAGCCATGCGATGACCGTGGGATCGTGGAGCGGGGCGCCGTCGGAGCCGTATTTCTCCTTGTCGAAACGCTCGAAGAAGTCGGTCATCTCGGCGACATGGCGGCCGGTGCGGTTGCCGAGGGCGCGGAAGGCGTCGTTGCGTGCGCGGGTGACGAGCGCCTTGTGGGTCACGTCGAGCGGTAGCATGGTGAGAGGGATGCCCGCGGCCAGCACCACTGCCGCGGCCTCGGGATCGACGAAGATGTTGAACTCGGCGGCCGGGGTGATGTTGCCGACCTCGAAATAGGCCCCGCCCATCATCACCAGCTGCCGGATGCGCGGTGCGATGTCGGGGGCGCGCTGAAGGGCGGTGGCGATGTTGGTGAGAGGGCCGAGCGTGCAGAACGTGATCTCCCCCGGCTCGTGGGCGCGGACCGTCTCGATGAGGAAATCGACGGCGTGCTGCGCCTCGGGTGCCGTCTCGGGCTCCCACCATTCGGGGCCGTCGAGGCCGGTTTTTCCGTGGACGTGTTCGGCGGTGACGAGGGGGCGGGCGAGGGGCGCGTCGCAACCCGCGAAGACCGGCACATCGGGCCGGCCGGCCAGCTCGCGCACGAGGCAGGCATTGCGGCTGGTGAGCGGCAGCGGCACGTTGCCGGCCACGGTGGTGATGCCGAGCACCTCGAACTCGGGGCTGGCCAGGGCGAGGAGAATCGCCACGGCGTCGTCCTGGCCCGGGTCAGTATCGATGATGATCTTCCGCGGCGTGCTGGTCATGGCGCCTCCCTGAGAACGTGCTGCCGACAGGATGCGCCACCGTCAACCTTTCGTAAAGATTCGCCTGCGATAATGCGCCGAACCGGATAGCGGCACCAGCTTTCGATGCGCGGCAGGTGGAGGCGGAGTCGCTGGGGGCAAGGGGTGAGATCGGGGGAAATGCGAAGAAGCCGCGATGCGATGAGGTGAAAACGGAAACGGCCCGGAAGCCGCTCTTCGATGGAAGAGCGGCTCATGGGGCCGGCATGTATCGGAGCCGGACGGCTGCGCAGAGCCGGGCAGGCCGGGTTGGCGGGTTCGTGAGCGGCGCCGGCGGTTTGCGCAGGGCTGTGCTGTGCCCGAATGCCTGCCTGCGCCCGGTTGTGGGCCTGAGTCATGTCGTGCTGCGCCGGATGTCGCCCGAGTCATGTCGTGCTGTGCGCGGATACCGGCCTGCATGTGAATGCCGCAACAGCCCGGATGCATGGCTGTCGCCCACCGGGTGGATCGGGACCCGAAGCCGCCCTGCATGTGGGTGC
>WFPA01000196.1 GCA_015487815.1 Albidovulum sp. | reverse complement strand
TCCTGTCTGCCGCGTCCTTCGGCCCCCGACCTTTCGGTCGGGCGTTCGAGCCCCGGACAGCGCGCCCCTTCGGGCGTCATGAATCACGAACCGCCGGGAATCTCCCGGCAGCAGGGCTGCTGTATCCTGTGACGGGAGGAAATTGTCAAGCAGGTGTTCCTCAGGGGACGTCCGGAGCGGAACGGTCGCCATTGCCTGCCCCGTCCGAAGCGCCTATCGATGATCCGGCCCGGTGGAGGCCGGGCGGCACGGATCCGACGGAGGAACGAGATTGGCCGAACGCAGGGGAGCAAGGAGAAAGACGCCGGCACCGGGCAGCCGGTTTCGCCCGAAGGAGATGCTGGAAAGGGCGGCGGCGGCGGCACGCGCGGGAGAGCCGGGCGAAGCGATCCGCCTCTATCGCGCCGTTCTGGCCCGTCTGCCGCGCCATGCCGGTGCGAAGAAGGCGCTGAAGAAACTCGAGAGGCGCGCCACCCCCGACATGCAGGCCGACATCGACCGGGCAGTGGCGCTGGTCGGGGCCGGCCGACTCGCCGAAGCTCGTCCGCTGGCCGAGAAACTTCTGCGCAGGGCTCCGGGCGAGGCCGGGCTCTACAATCTTCACGGCATCATTCTTTCCGGTCTCGGGGAGACCGAAGCCGGTCGCGCGGCCTTCCGCACCGCACTTGCCCTTCAGCCCGACATGGCGGAGGCACTGGCCAATCTGGGCGCCGCGGAGCTTGCCCTCGGCCGGCCCGAAGCTGCCCGCGCGGCGCTCGAGAAGGCCGTCAGGCTGGGCCCGCGCGATGCGAAGGCCTGGAACAGCCTCGCCCAGGCCCGCGCCGCCACGGGCGACCCCGAAGGCGGGCTCGAAGCCGCCGACCGCGCCCTGGCCCTCGCCCCGGATTATGCCAACGCCATGAACACGAGAGCCTCGATCCTGCGCGCGATCGGCGAGGCGCTGCCAGCCATCCGCCAGCTGGAGAAGGCCCATGCGCTGGCACCCGACGACAGCGACATCCTCGTCAATCTCGGCCAGTGCCATGCCGACATCGCCATGACCGAGGAGGCGGTGCGCTGGTTCGAGAAGGCCCTGCCCTTCCGGCCGCAGGACGCCGAACTCAATCATGTGCTCGGAGTGAATTACGGCCATCTCGCCCGGCTCGAGGAAGGCCGCGCGCTGATGGAAAAGGCCATCTCCCTCGACCCGGACAAGCCCGAATATCACCGCGACTGGGGGCAGATCACCCGCCTTGCGCCGGAAGATCCGCGGGTCCGCGCCTGGCAGCAGCGCTTCGAGGCTCCCGACGCCAGCGAGGACGAGATCATCCATCTCGGCTTCGCTCTCGCCAAGGTCTGGCGCGAGGCCGGGGAACCGGAGAAGGAGTTTTCCGTCCTTGCCCGCGCCAATGCCGCCCGGCGGCGGCAGATCACCCATTCGAGCGCCGATCTGGCCACCCGCTTCGCCCGCATCCGCGAGATCCTCACCCCCGACTGGATCGCTCGCACAGGACGGGAAGGCGCAGGAGAGAAGCTCGTCTTCGTGGTCGGCCTCAACCGCTCGGGCACCACCCTCGTCGAGACCATGCTGAGCAACCACCCCGAAATCTTCGGTGCCGGCGAACAGGCCCATATCGACAGCCATGCCACCCGTGCCCTCGATGCGCTGGCCGACTGGACGCGGGACGACGCCGAGGGATTCGCCCGCAGCTATCTCGATCTCATCGGCTATGTCAGCCACGGCTGGCAGGGAATCGTGATCGACAAGCTGCCGGCCAATTTCGCCTGGATCGGCCTCATCCATGCGCTCTTTCCAAAGGCCCGCATCATTCACATGGAGCGCGATCCGCGCGATGTCGTCCTCTCCAACTGGCGGGCCTATTTCACCGCCGACGCCCATCCCTGGGCCTATGACCTCGGCGAATTTCCCGAATTCTATGCCGCCTATCGCACCCATATGAACCATTGGCATCGGACGTTGCAGGGAGTGGTCGAGAATGTGCGTTACGAAGAGCTCGTGCGCGACCCCGCCCCGGTGATGCAGCGGCTTCTCGCGCGGCTCGATCTGCCCTGGGACGACGCGGTGCTTTCGCCCGAAGGCTCCCGCCGCGCGGTGCAGACCGCCTCCTTCACCCAGGTGCGCGAGAAGATCCATGCCCGCTCGGTCGGCGGCTGGAAGCGCTATCGCGCCCATCTTGCCCCGCTTCTCGAGGGGCTGTCCGAAAGGGGCCTCCTGCCCGAGCCTCCCGACGAAGCCGAGGCTCGGTGAACGACAGCACGGATTTGACGGTTCCTTCCACGCCTTCTAAACCCTGAGCGGGAAAGCCCGCCCGAAGCGAGCGGCGAGGCAAGGAGGCGCAGATGCTCTACGACAGCGGCGAGGCGTGGCTGAACGCCCCGCAGAAACGGGTGCTTCTCTTCGGCATGTCTGGACTCGGCAAGACCCATCTCGCCTCGATGCTGCGGCGCGGCGGCGACTGGTTCCACTACTCGGTCGATTACCGCATCGGCACGCGCTACATGGGCGAGTACATCGTCGACAACTTCAAGCGCGAGGCGATGCGCAACCCCTTCCTCGCCGATCTTCTGCGCTCGGACTCGATCTACATCGCCTCCAACATCACCTTCGACAACCTCGCACCGCTGTCCTCCTATCTCGGCAAGCCCGGCGACCCCGAGAAGGGCGGACTGCCCTTCACCGAATACATGCGCCGACAGGAGCAGCATCGCGAGGGCGAGATCGGCGCGCTGCGCGATACCGTCTATTTCATCCGTCGCGCCAAGGAGATCTACGACTACGATCATTTCGTCTGCGACACCGGCGGTTCGATCTGCGAGGTGATCGACCCGTTCGACCCGGCCGACCCGCTGATGAACCTGCTCGCGGCCCATCACCTGCCGGTCTGGATCCGCGGCACCGAGGATCATGTCGAGGAACTCATCCGCCGCTTCCGCCAGGCACCGAAGCCGATGTACTACGAACCGGACTTCCTCAGGCGGCTGTGGCAGGACTATCTCGCCGAGAAGAACGTGCGCGAGGAGGAGGTCGATCCCGACGATTTCGCCGTCTGGGCCTATGTCCGCGCCATGGCCCATCGCCAGCCGCGCTACGAGGCCATGGCCCGCAACTGGGGGGTGACGGTCGAGGCCGACGAGGTCGCCCGGATCTCCTCGCCCGAGGAATTCGAACGCCTCCTCGCCCTTGCCATCGACCGCGAGAAGGCTAAGAAACCCGCCTGACGACGCGGCAAGGGGAAGCAGGCCGCTGCGCCCTTTCCATCCTTCGCATCATCACGACATTTCCGGGAACGGACCTTCATGCCGATCAAGCTGCCGACATCGCTGCCCGCCTACCACGTCCTCGAACGCGAGGGGGTGATGGTGATGGACGAGGAGGTGGCCATCCGTCAGGACATCCGGCCCTTGCGGATCATCCTTCTCAACCTGA
>WFPA01000195.1 GCA_015487815.1 Albidovulum sp. | reverse complement strand
GCCCGCCGCTCCAACGGCGGCACCCATCCCGCCAACACCACAGGAGAACGGAACATGCGCGTCTATTATGATCGCGATTGCGACATCAATCTCATCAAGGACCGGAAGGTCGCCATCCTCGGCTATGGCAGCCAGGGCCACGCCCATGCGCTGAACCTGCGCGATTCGGGCGTCAAGGAGGTGGTCGTCGCCCTGCGCGAAGGCAGCCCCAGCGCCAGGAAGGCCGAAGCCGAAGGGCTCACCGTGATGGGCATTGCCGAGGCGGCCGCCTGGTGCGATCTCATCATGTTCACCATCCCTGACGAGCTTCAGGCCGAGGTCTACAGGAAGCACGTCCACGACAATCTCAAGCCCGGCGCGGCCATCGCCTTCGCCCATGGTCTCAACGTCCATTTCAACCTGATCGAGCCCAAGGACGATGTCGACGTGATCATGATGGCGCCCAAGGGACCGGGCCACACCGTGCGCGGGGAGTTTCTCAAGGGCGGCGGCGTGCCCTGCCTTGTCGCCGTCCATCAGGATGCCACCGGCCGCGCCCTCGATCTGGCGCTGAGCTACTGCGCCGGGATCGGCGGTGGCCGCTCGGGGATCATCGAGACCACCTTCCGCGAGGAGTGCGAGACCGACCTGTTCGGCGAACAGGCGGTGCTCTGCGGCGGCCTCGTCGAGCTGATCCGCAACGGCTTCGAGACGTTGGTCGAGGCCGGCTATGCGCCCGAGATGGCCTATTTCGAATGTCTGCACGAGGTGAAACTGATCGTCGATCTGATCTACGAGGGCGGCATTGCCAACATGAACTACTCGATCTCCAACACCGCGGAGTATGGCGAATACGTCTCGGGGCCGCGGGTGCTGCCCAAGGACGAGACCAAGGCACGGATGAAGGAGGTGCTGCGGGACATCCAGACCGGCAAGTTCGTGCGTGACTTCATGGTAGAGAATGCCGTCGGTCAGCCCTTCTTCAAGTCGACGCGCCGGCTCAACGACGCGCACCAGATCGAGGAGGTCGGCCGGAAGCTGCGGGAGATGATGCCCTGGATCACCGCCGGCAAGCTGGTCGATCGCGAAAAGAACTGAACGGCCGCCGCGTTATGTCTTGACCTTCCGGTCAATATCGTCAACCGATGGCAAGGGCGGCCCATGGGCCGCCCTTCCCCTGTCGGCTCCACCCGCCTGCCCCTTCCTGCGCCTGAACTGCAGAATCCGAGGAGGTTTCATGGCCGCCCCCCACGCACCGCCCGCCTCATCCGCAGCGCCGGGCCCCGTCGAATGGGCCCAGCTTGCCTTCCTCGGCATGATCTGGGGCGGCTCCTTTCTTGCGGTCGAGATCGCGCTGCGGGCCTGGCCGCCCCTCTGGATCGTGGCGGGGCGGGTAAGCCTTGCAGCGCTGTTCCTTCTTGTCGTCAGCTCCCTGAAGGGCATACCCCTGCCCGAGACCGGATCGCGGGCCGGCCGGCGGATCTGGCTGCATGCCATCGCCATGGGCTTCTTCTCCAACGCCCTGCCCTTCTCGCTCCTGTCCTGGGCACAGAAGCACGTGACCTCGGGCTTTGCCGGCATCACCATGGCCTCGGTGCCACTCCTCATCCTGCCGCTGGCACATTTTCTCGTTCCGGGAGAACGAATGAGCTTGCGCCGTCTCGCGGGCTTTCTCGTCGGCTTCATCGGCGTGGGCGTGCTGATCGGACCGGGCATCTTCGCCTCCGCCGGCAGCGATCTCGAAGGAATCGCCCAGATCGCCTGCCTGGCCGCGGCGGCCTCCTACGCCATCGGCTCGATCATCACCCGGCTGACCCCGCCGACGCCGCTTCTTGCCTTCTCGACTGCGGCGCTGATGGCTGCCACGGCAATGATCGTGCCCCTAGCGCTGGTCATCGAGCCCCTGCCCGACGTCTTCGCGCTCGCGCCAGCGGCCGCCGTGATCTATCTCGCACTCCTGCCGACGGCGATCGCAACGCTCATCCTCGTGCGCCTCGTCCACCGGGCCGGACCGGCCTTCCTGTCGCTCGTCAACTATCAGGTGCCGGTCTGGGCGATGCTGTTCGGTCTCATCTTCCTGGGCGAGGAGCTGCCGGGGCGGTTCGTGCTGGCGCTGGCACTGATCCTCGCCGGTCTCGCCCTCGGCCAGGCGCGCAAGCCGCAGCCGGTCTGAGGCGCGTCTTCAGCGCAGCACCGCCTCGATCTCGCCGACGATGTCGGCCACCACCTTCTCGAGAAGGCCCGGATCCTCGCATTCGGCCATCACCCGGATGACGGGTTCGGTGCCCGAGCGGCGGATGAGGAGCCGGCCCCTGCCCGCAAGCGCCTCCTCGGCCGCGCGGATGGCCGCCTGCACCGTTGCTTCGCCGAGAGGGTCGCTCCCGGGGGAAAAGCGCACGTTCTCGAGCTTCTGCGGCACCGGGTCGAACTGCTGCGCCAGCCGGCTCGCGGGCTCTCCCGTCTCGACCATGGCGGCGAGGAACTGCAGGGCGGCGATGATGCCGTCGCCGGTCGTGGCATGGTCGAGCATGACGATATGGCCCGACTGCTCGCCACCGAGATTGTAGCCGCCCTGCCGCATGCGCTCGACCACATGCCGGTCGCCCACACGAGTGCGCTCGAGGCGGATACCGTGCGCCTCGAGATGTCGCTCCAGCCCGAGATTGGACATCACCGTCGCCACCAGCGCCCCGCCGCGCAGCTTCTCGGCCTCGGCCCAGCGCGTCGCCAGAAGCCCCATGATCTGGTCGCCGTCGGCGATGCGGCCGCGCTCGTCGATCAGGATCACCCGGTCGGCGTCACCATCAAGGCAGATGCCGAGATCCGCCCCCGTCTCCACCACCTTGTCGGCCGCTGCCTGGGGCGCGGTGGAACCGACGCCGGCATTGATGTTGAAACCGTCCGGCTCGGTGCCCATGGGCACCACCTCGGCGCCCAGCTCGAACAGGATCTCGGGCGCGGTGCGCCAGGCGGCCCCGTTGGCGCAGTCGATGACCACCTTGAGTCCGTCGAGCCGCGCGCGGGGAGGGAAGGTGGTCTTGGCGTATTCGACATAGCGGCCGCGCCCGTCGTCGATCCGCTGCGCGCGGCCGATGCGCTCTGGCGGCGCGAGGGTGACGTCTTCCTCGAGTACCATGCGGGCGATCTCGGCCTCGTCCTCGTCGGAGAGCTTGAACCCGTCAGGGCCGAAGAACTTGATGCCGTTGTCATGATGGGGGTTGTGGGATGCCGAGATCATCACGCCGAGATCGGCCCGCATCGACCGGGTGAGATAGCCCACCGCCGGCGTCGGCACCGGACCGAGCAGAAAGACGTTCATTCCCGCCGATGTCAGCCCTGCGGTGAGGGCGTTCTCGATCATGTATCCCGAGCGGCGCGTGTCCTTGCCGATCACCACACGCGCCTCATGGGCGCCGGAAGCGAAATGGTTGGCCGCCGCCGCACCGAGGCGCAGGGCGACCTCGGCCGTCATCGGCCAGAGATTGGCACGGCCACGAACACCATCCGTGCCGAAAAGTCCCTTGGCTGAAATGTCCCTCATGGCTCGTTCTCCAGATCGCCTTCCGCGCCCGACCTGCCCGCTCACGGCATATTGTCTTCCCGGCCGGGAAAGGGTCAACGCGCTGCGCCGGCATGGTCTGGAAACCGCGGGAAACCGCCGCCTATGCCCTTCTCAGCCCTCCGACGGGTGAAGTGCCTGCCACAGATCGAGCGACTGGCGGGTCTCGGCCACGTCATGCACGCGGAGGATCTGCACCCCCTGACGCACCGCATCGAGCGCCACCGCCAGCGAACCGGCCACACGGCGCGCCGGTGTGGCCTCGCCGGAAACATCGCCGATGAAGCTCTTGCGCGAAACCCCGAGCAGGATCGGGCAGCCAAGCGCGTGAAACAGGCTCAAGCCCCGCAGGAGGCGCAGATTGTGAGCAAGGGTCTTGCCGAAGCCGATGCCCGGATCGACGACAATGCGGCTGCGGTGGATTCCGGCCGCCTCGGCCAGCTCGAGCTGGCGCTCGAGCCAGTCATAGACATCGAGGAGGACATCGCCATAGCGCGCTCGCGCCTGCATCACCTTCGGATCGGCCGGGGAATGCATCAGGCACAGCGCAGCGCCCGAGCCGGCCACCTCCGCCGCCATTTCCGGGTCATGGGCCAGCCCCGAAACGTCGTTGACCATGGCGGCACCTGCACCGGTGGCCGCCCGGGCCACGGCTGCCTTGCGCGTATCGGCCGAGATCGGCACTCCGAGCCGCCCGGCGAGACCGGCGATCACCGGGCGGATGCGGGCGATCTCGACATCCTCGGGCACCGGGTCGGCGCCGGGCCGCGTGGATTCCCCGCCGACATCGAGCATGTCGGCCCCGGCCTCGGCCAGAGCTTCCCCGTGGGCGATGGCGGCAGCCGGGTCCGCGTGCAGCCCGCCATCGGAAAAGCTGTCGGGGGTGACGTTGACGATGCCCATGATGCGCGGCCGGTCCATCGCAAGCCCGGCGATCGCCGGGCGCGGCGCGGTCAGCCTGGCGAAGACTTCACGCGGCAACTCGTCAACCGAGACGATCCGCGGTGGCCCCGTGCGCGCAATCCTCTCGACGGCGACAAAGCGCATCCAGCCCCCGGCGAGGGGCGCGGCAAAGGCCGGCGCTTCCTCGGGAAAGAGCGGGATCGGTCGCCAGTAGAAACGTGTGTTCATTCCATCCTGCCGAGCCTGTCGGTTCTGCCGCAGCCCTCACCCGCCGCATCCGCGGCGAACCGGGCCTGCAGCCCTTCGGGCCCCGCTATCGTTGTCGCGCCGGGCATGACCGGACCATCTCCCGCGACCACCAGCGCCTCGGCTTCGAAACGTTCGGCAAACCAGCGGGTGAGATCGATCGGGCTGACGGAAACGGGCTTGTCGCGGGCATCGAGCACAATCTTCGACGGCGCCCAGACCGAGATCTGCCCGTGCTTCATCGCCCAGTCGATTTCGGTGCGGCTGTCCACCACCACACAGCGCCGGTCCTGTCCGGCCAGCTTCCAGGCCATCTGCTCGATGGCAAGCAGCGCTATCCTCCGGTCGGCCAGGGGCTGCCCCGCCTCCGGGAGGGGCAGGCCCGGCGCATCCACACAGATCACCGTCGGCTTGTCCAGATCTGCAATGGCGTCGATCCAGCGCCGGAGATCGGGGCCGGCAAGCGTCGCCCGCGGCAGGAAGACCACGAAGGGGTGGGGCCGCGCGAGCGGATCGGAGGGTCGGGCGGCAAGCGGTGCAACCCGGCCGTCCTCCGGCAGGCGGCTGCGCATGATCTCGATCCCGAGTGCCCCCGGCACCCGATCGAGCTTTTCGATGCGGATGAAGACCCTCACCGCCCGCGGATCGAGAAGGATCCGGGCGGCAATCCGTTCGGCCACGGTTTCAAGCAGGTTTATCCGCTCCTCGGCCAGCACGGCCTCGATCGCCTCGACGATCATGTCGTAGGACAGCACCTTGTCCACGTCATCGTCCTGCGCCGCGGGCAGGGGCGTGTGCTCGACCACCACGTTGAAACGCACGCGCTGCGGCACGCCGCGCTCGGCCTGGAAGGCACCGATCTCGAGTGCGAGCACGAGATCGCGCACCGAGATGCGGTCAAGCTCGTTGCCGGTCTCGGCGGCCCGTCCTTCGAGCGTTCCCAGGGCTGCCTTGATGGGGCTTCCTGCCATGCCTGCGTCTCACCCGTTCTGCCATTGCACGCCGACCTGCCGGCCCGCCGGATGTAGCGCCCCGCCCCGACGGGGGCAAGGCCGCATGCGACCGCGAGGGGAGCGCTGGCGACATGCCCGTCCCCGATTCCTCAACCTTCCTTGCGGTAGAAGTAATGATCGCCGATCCGGGCGGTGCGCCTGAAGGCACGGGCCCATTTCGGGCGGACCTTGACGGAGTGATAGAAGGTCGCGCCCTTGGTGAGATTGTGGGGAACGGTGCCGTCGAGCAGGAGCCTGGCCACCTTGCCGACCCGCTCCCATGCCTTTGGCTCGGCGATCACCTCGGGCCGGCCATCGCAATTGTAGCTGAACTGACAACGATAGCGCCCGTTCCCGACACCCTGTCGCACCACGGCACAGACCGTGTTCGGAAAAGCCGAGGACCTGACACGGTTGAGGATGACCTCGCCCACGGCCATCATGCCCTCGATGCTTTCACCCCGCGCCTCGAAATAGAGGGCTTCGGCGAGGCATTTCCATTCACGGCCGCCATGTGCCGGCGGCAGGCGGTCGATCTGGGCCCGGGTCAGACGGAGGCTGCCGCCCTGGCCGAGGCGTAGTGCAGTGCGCGGCATGATGCGGGCAATGCGCGTCAGCCGACGGGTCGGAACGCTCGTGAGATGCTCGCTCTCGCGCATGAGCATCGGCACCACGGGGGAAAGGGCGACCACCGGCGAAGTGGCGCTGCTGGCGCTGGTATTTTCGCCGGCCAGCAGCGGCCCATGCAGCCCGACTGCGGCAATCAGAACCCCGCACAGCCCACGGTGCAGTCGGGCGGCCCATCCGTTCCGGCGCATGTCCCGGCTTCCTGGCATCTCGAAACCATCCTCCCGGCAGGGGCCGACATCCGGCCTGCCGACATTTCCGCTTCCCATGTGGTCCGCCCGCGGCGCGAATCAAGCATGTATCTTACATCAATTATGCTCGAATGCCGCTCTCCGCGACCTTCTGCCTCCCCTGTGGGTCAAATCGGGAGAATTCATGGCAAAATCGTGGCTTCCGCATGAAGACGCTCCAAGATCAATCGGCCGCCCGGCATGCGGCCGCACCAGGCCGGAGAGGAGCCGCCCTCAGCCGGACTGCCGCTCCTTCCCGCCCCCGGTCCGCCCCCGGATGGCGCACTGGGCGGCGGCCAGCCGCGCCAGGGGCACGCGGAAGGGAGAGCAGGAGACGTAATCGAAGCCCGCGCGACAGCAGAAGGCGATCGAAGCCGGGTCGCCGCCATGCTCGCCGCACATCGCCAGCACGATCCCGGGCTTTGCCTGTCGGGCCCGTTCGGCCGCCATCAGCACCAGCTCTCCCACTCCCTCGACATCGAGGGTATGGAACGGGTCCTCCGGGAAGACGCCGTGCTGCACATAGCCGGACATGAAGCGACCCGCATCGTCGCGGCTGAGTCCGTAGGTCATCTGGGTGAGATCGTTGGTGCCGAAGCTGAGAAAGCTGCACCCTTCGGCGATTTCTCCTGCCCGCAGCGCCGCCCGCGGCGTCTCCACCACCACACCGAGATGGTAGTCGAGGCGCGCGCCCCGCTCGATCTCCACCTGTCGGGCAACAGCGGCGATGCGACTGCGCAGAAGATCGACCTCCCGCGCCGCCGACACCAGCGGCAGCATGATCTCGGGCGTGACCGCCACGCCCTCCGCGTCGGCATCGAGCACTGCCTCGAAGATCGCGCGCGCCTGGGTTTCGTAGATCTCGGGCATGATGATGCCGAGCCGCACCCCGCGCAGACCGAGCATCGGATTGAACTCGGACAGCGCCTCAGTGCGGGCCATCACCTCGCTGACCGGGATGTCGAGCGCCTCGGCCAGGGTCTGCATCTCGCTGCGCTCATGCGGCAGGAACTCGTGCAACGGCGGGTCGAACAGACGGATGGTGACGGGCTGGCCGTTCATGATGCGGAAGAGCTCGAGAAAATCCGAGCGCTGCATCGGCAGGAGCCGCTCGAGCGCGGCGCGCCGGTCGGCCTCGGTGCGGGCGAAGATCATCTCGCGCATCACCGTCAGCCGGTCACCCTCGAAGAACATGTGCTCGGTGCGGCAGAGGCCGATCCCCTCTGCCCCGAAGCCCTGGGCGAGGCGGGCGTCGGCCGGAGTGTCGGCATTGGCCCGCACGGCAATGCGCCGCACCTCGTCGGCCCAGGCAAAGAGCGTCTCGAAATGACGGTCGAGCGCCGGTTCGAGCAGTGGAAGCTCGCCGGCAAGAAGCTCCCCGGTCGCCGCATCGAGGGTGACGGGCGCGCCCTCCCCGAGCCGCTCACCGCCCACCTCGAGCGTCTTCCCTCGCAAGTCGATCTCGATCTCCCCGGCCCCCACCACGCATGGCAGCCCGAGCCCGCGAGCGATGACGGCGGCATGACTCGTCAACCCACCGCGGGCCGTCAGCACCCCGGACGCCACATGCATGCCGCGCACATCTTCCGGCCCGGTCTCCGGGCGCACGAGAATGGCATTCTCGCCGCGCGCCGCCAGGGCCTGTGCCGCCTGGGAGGTGAAGACCAGCCGTCCCGCCGCCGCCCCCGGACTCGCCGGGATCCCCCGGGCCAGCACCGCGCGCGGCGCCGCAGGATCGACCCGTGCGTGCAAGAGTGCCGGCACAAGACCGGTATCGATTCTCAAAAGAGCCTCCTCGCGCGAGATCAGCCCCTCCTCGGCCAGATCGACCACGATACGGATCGCTGCCCGCGGGCTGCGTTCGGCCGGGGCCGCGTCGAGCAGCCAGAGCCGCCCGTTCTCGAGCACGAAATCATGGGCCATCGCCTCGCGGAAATGGCGGCGGGCACGCTCCCCCGCCTCGCGCAGCATCACGAGGCTTTCGGGCGCCAGATCCTCGAGCGAAGGCCCACGCGGGTCCCTTGCGAGAAAGATCCCGCTGTCCGGTGGCTGCGTGAGATCGCTTTCCGCGGCGCTGGTGACGAAGCGACCGAACACGCCGGGCGCTCCGCTCTCGGGATCGACGAACTGCACCCGCCCCCGGCCGCTCACCCCGGGACCCAGGGCCGGAAGCATCTCCTGCACGATGAGCCCGAGTCCGGCATCGGCCGGCGCTCCCTGCGCCTGACGCAGCAGCCGCGCGCTCGTGCCTTCCCAGGCCCGCGCAAGGGAGCGGATGACCTGTTCGAGCTGTTCGGCCGGGTCCTCCGGCGGGGGCGCTCCCGTTTCCTCCTCGAAGATCCGCCGCGCTTCGGCAAGAGCGGCCTGCGGCGCGGATGCCAGCGGAAGACCGGCGAAAAGCGAGTCATCGAGCCTTGCCACGCGCAGGGCATAGGTGACGATGAACCGGGCATGGAGCCGAGCCGCCGCCTCTTCTCCGATCCGCTTCGCGAGAAGGCGGCGCACCCGTTCGTTCATGCCGACATCGGGCACCGCCGCCGGACCGCCCCAGCTCCGTTCGACCGGGCTTGCCCGCACCGCAACGAGCGGCGAATCCCCGAAGCCTGCAAGAAGCGCCGCAGCGTCGAGCGGCGCACCTTCCGCAATCGCCCGCACCAGCTCCACCGGCAGCAGTCGCGCAGGCGGAACCGGCAGCTCCGCCGCCATCATCCGCCACAGCGCCCACGCCCGTGCTCCGTAGCGGGTCGCCGGCACCTCCGCCGGCAGGGACGCACCGGGGGCGAGGGTGAGAATGTCGTCGGTTCGCGCCTCGGTCATTGCCGCTCCTCATGCGCTGGCCTCGCAGCGCCCTTTCGCGGTTGCAGCATAACCCTTCGGCGCGCAGGTGCAATGCGGCCCCTTTCACCACCCGCTTTCCGTGCCGGAACCCTGCGCTGACCGCTCAGCCCTCGAGACGCGAGAGATCGGCCACCTGTCCGCAGACGGTGCGGATACGGTTGAGCAGGCACAACCGGTTGCGGCGGATGATCGAATTCTCCGCGTTGACGACGGTGCTCTCGAAGAAGGCGTCGATCGGCTGGCGCAGATCGGCGATCGCCGCCATGGCACCGGCATGATCCTCGGCCTCGAGCGCGGCGCGGATCCGGGCCTCGGCAGCATCGAGGGCAGCGAAAAGCGCACGCTCCTCCTTGGTTTCGGCGAATTTCGGATCGGGGTCGAGCTCGTAGGACACCCCGTCCTTGCGCTCTTCCGCCGCGAGAATGTTGTTGGCGCGGCGAAAGCCCTGCACGAGGTTCTCCCCTTCCTCGGTGGCGAGAAAGGCCGCGAGGGCCTCGGCGCGGCGGGCAAGGAGCAGAAGATCGTCGTTGCCGGGCAGGCCGAGCACGGCATCGATCACGTCGTGACGGATGCCCTTCTCCTTGAGATGCACCTTGAGCCGGTCATGGAAGAAGGCAAGAAGGTCGTCGATGTCGACATCGGACCTGGCCAGGGCGATGGCCTCGCGCAAGGGCAGGCGCAGATCATTCTCGAACAGGATGCGGATCACACCGAGCGCGGCGCGCCGCAGGGCGAAGGGGTCCTTCGAGCCGGTGGGCTTCTCGCCGATGGCCCAGAACCCGGCGAGCATGTCGAGCTTGTCGGCGAGCGCGACCGCCAGCGAAACCGGCGCCCGCGGCACCGCATCGGACGGGCCGACAGGCTTGTAGTGCTCCTCGGCCGCCGCGGCGACCTCGCCCGGGAAGCCCGCGGCATCAAGATAGTAACGCCCCATCACCCCCTGAAGCTCGGGGAATTCATAGACCATCTCCGAGACAAGATCGGCCTTGGCGAAGCGGGCGGCCTCCCGCGCAAGGGCGGGATCGGCCCCGACCTTCGGAGCGAGCCTTTCCGCAAGTTCCGCCACTCGGCGGCTGCGTTCGCCCACCGTGCCGAGCTTGTTGTGGAAGGTGACGTGCTCGAGTGCCTCGAGCCAGGGGCGAAGCTTCTCCTCGCGGGCCACGCGCAGATCGTTCTCCCAGAAGAAGCGGGCATCGGCAAGTCGCGCCGCCAGCACCCGCGCATTGCCGGCAAGAATGGCCGCACCGCCGTCGGGCGCCTCGCGATCGGCCACGGTGACGAAACCCTCGATCTGCCCCGATTGCGGATTGCGCAGCGAGAAGAACTTCTGATGTTCGCGCATCGAGGTCTGGAGCACCTCGGGCGGCAGGTCGAGGAAACGCGTCTCGATCCGCCCTGCCAGAGGCACAGGCCATTCGGCAAGGCCCGTCACCTCCTCGAGAAGCCCCCGATCCTCGACCAGCTCCAGCCCGAGCGCCGCCCCCGCCCGGGCCGCACCCTCGCGTATGCGGCGGCTGCGCTCCTTCGGGTCGAGCACGACCTTGTGCGCATCGAGAGCGCGGGCGTAGTCATCGAAGCCGGCGACGACGAACGGCTCCGGCGCCATGAAACGGTGTCCACGGCTGACATTGGCAGCGCGGATGCCCTCTATCTCGAAATCGACCACCCGGCTGCCATTCTCATCCGTCAGGATGGCGAGTATGGAATGGAGCGGCCGCACCCAGCGCAGATCGTGGCTGCCCCAGCGCATCGACTTCGGCCAGGGAAAGCCGCGGATCACTTCGCCGAGCGCTTCGGCGATGATCGCCTCGGCCTGCCTGCCGGCGGCGCGACGGGTGGCGAACCAGAACCGCCCCTTCGGCGTTTCGCGCAATTCGAGTTCTTCCACCGTCACCCCCGCCGAGCGGGCGAAGCCGGCAAGGGCCTTTTCCGGCGCGCCCTCGCGCGGGCCGCG
>WFPA01000194.1 GCA_015487815.1 Albidovulum sp. | reverse complement strand
TGCAGAGGCGGCTCCGCACGGCGGCGATCTACGTTACTCATGACCAGGTCGAGGCGATGACGCTGGCCGACCGTATCGTCGTGCTCAATGCCGGCGAGGTCGAGCAGATCGGGACCCCCGAGGAAGTCTATGAAACCCCGGCTTCGACCTTTGTGGCCGGCTTCATCGGCGCACCGCCGATGAACCTCCTGGATGCAATGGTCGAAGGCGGCGTGGCGCAGATCGACAGCGAGGGGATCCCGGTCGCGAGCGACCACAGCGGCCCCGCCATTCTCGGCATCCGGCCCGAGCGTGTCGTGATTGATCCGGAAGGGCCGCATCGGCTCGCCGTCGAGGCGGTAGAGGAACTCGGGGCCACGCGGCTCATTCACGCCAAGCTCGGCGGCCAGCCCTTCACCATTGCCCAGGACGCCCGCGAGCCGCGCCCCGATGCCGAGGTGCGGATCGCGATTCCGCCCGGCGAGGTCAGCCTGTTCGACAAGGCTACCCAGAGGCGGATCTGAGGCGGGCGCGCTAGCTTGTCGGGCAGGCAGGCAGGTGACGGAGGGTGCATGCCCGGTCCGCGAGAGGCGCACGGCAGGGGATATCCCATGCGCCCCCTCTTGTCGGAGGAGATCGATCGGGGCGGAGAACCGGCCTTGCTGGCGTCATCCGGCGCTTGATGGGTGGAAGGCGCGCATGTGGAAGGCGGCCTGCGCAGCCGGCCGTCCCGCCGCGCGGGAAAGCGGGCAGCTGGCGCGGACACGGCAGCCTTCGGCGAGGCAGGCCCGGCCCTCGTCATGGTCGAGCCATTCATGGCAGCGGGCAATGTCGTAGCCACTGCCGTCGAGTGCGCCGGCAGGGCAGGCCGCAAGGCAGGGCCGGGTCTGGCACTTGGCGCAGGGGGCGGGCGCTGGCGGCGGCAGGGGCACGGCCTCCCTCAGAAGAAGCGCCCCTCTCAGGGAAAACCACAGCCCCGCCTGCCGATCGACGAGAAGGCTCACGGGCGAAGCATGCACCCGTCCCGTGGCCAGCGCCCAGCGGATGAAGGGTGGCGGCGGATCCTCGAAGGGAAAGCACGCATCGGCGCCATGGGCGGCGGCGATGGCGCCGATCACTCGGCGTGACCAGCGATCGAGCGGATCCGGTCGGCGGTCGCGATATTCGGGCGCGGCAGAAAAGATCGGCCAGAAGCGGGTCTCGTCGGGGGCGACAAGCAGGATCGTGGCCGCCGTGCCGACATGCGGCGCGTCGTCCGGTCCGCGGTGCAGCCCGCCGGCAAGGCGCAGGCCGGCCGCGGCGAGATCCTCCGTCAGCGGGCGAAGCGCTCCGGTCATTCCTTCGGGGTGCTGCGGATGAGCGAGCCGGCCCCATGTTCGGTGAAGAGCTCGAGCAGCACCGCGTTCGGCATGCGCCCGTCGAGGATCACCACCGCCCGCACCCCGCCCTCGAGCGCAGCCAGGGCCGTTTCCACCTTCGGGATCATGCCGCCCTGGATGGTGCCGTCGGCAATCATCGCCCGCACCTGCTCGGGGCTCAGCTGGGTGACGACCTCGCCCGCACCGTCCTTGACACCGGGCACGTCGGTCAGCAGCAGGAGCCGGTCGGCCTTGAGGGCAGCGGCGATGGCCCCGGCAGCGGTGTCGCCATTGACGTTGAAGGTCTCGCCGTCGCGGCCACTGCCGATCGGGGCGACGACAGGAATGAAGTCGGCGCCGGCAAGGCAGCGCAATACCTCGGGGTTGACCTCCTCAGGCTCGCCGACGAAGCCGAGATCGGGGTCGGCCTGTCGGCAGATCATCAACCGCGCATCCTTGCCCGAAAGCCCGACCGCCTTGCCGCCCTGGTCGTTGATGGCCTGGACGATGCGCTTGTTGATCCGCCCCGAGAGCACCATCTCGACCACCTCGACGGTCGCCTTGTCGGTGATGCGGCGGCCATTGACGAAATCGGTCGGGATCGAGAGGCGCCCGAGCATGTCCGAGATCATCGGTCCGCCGCCATGAACGATCACCGGATTCACCCCGACCTGCTTCATCAGCACGATGTCGCGGGCGAACTGGTCCATCGCCTCGTCATCGCCCATTGCGTGGCCGCCGAACTTGATGACGATCACCGCCCCCTCGTATCGCTGAAGATAGGGCAGGGCCTCGGACAGGGTGCGGGCTGTGGCGATCCAGTCGCGCTTCATCGGGCGTTTCCTCATTGGCGGCTCTCCGCTTCCGCTCTTGTGCGGTGTCGGGGAGGTGATACCCTTTTCGCCGATCGTCGGAAAGAGCGAACGAGAGCGACAGGGAGAGGAAGATGCCCGACAGGAAGACGTTGCTGCTGACGGGGGCGAGCCGCGGGATCGGCCATGCCACCGTCAAGAAGTTCTCCGCCGAGGGTTGGCGGGTGCTGACGGTTTCGCGCCAGCCCTTCGATCCGCGTTGCCCCTGGCCGGGTGGCGAGGAAAACCATATCCAGCTCGATCTGTCCGACCCGGAACAGGTAATGGCGGCGCTGCCGCGGATCCGGGAAAAGCTGCCCGGCGGGCGGCTCGATGCCCTCGTCAACAATGCCGGCATCTCTCCCAAGGGACCGAACGGGGAGCGGCTCAACACGCTGGACACCGATCTGCGGACCTGGGGGCAGGTGTTTCATGTCAATTTCTTCGCCCCGATCGTGCTCGCGCGCGGCCTCAGGGAGGAGCTGGCCGCGGCGAAGGGTGCGGTGGTGAACGTCACCTCCATTGCCGGCTCGCGGGTGCATCCCTATGCCGGGGCGGCCTATGCCACTTCCAAGGCGGCCCTTGCCGCGCTCACGCGGGAGATGGCCCATGATTTCGGACCGATGGGCGTGCGGGTGAATGCCATCGCGCCGGGCGAGATAGAGACGGCCATTCTCTCACCGGGTACGGAGAAGCTCACCGAACAGATTCCGCTGCGCCGGCTTGGCCAGCCCGAGGAGGTGGCGAACGTGATCTGGTTCCTCTGTACCGAGGGCGCGTCCTACGTCTCGGGGACCGAGATCGAGATCAACGGCGCCCAGCATGTGTAAGAAACGAGCTGCCGGGCGGGCAGCGGGACGGCCGTGCCTTGCGCGAGAGGCGGTCTGTTCTTCTCAGCGGGTCGGCACCGGCTCTTCGCCGCGATAGTCGTAGAAGCCGCGCCCGGTCTTGCGTCCATACCATCCCGCCTCGACATATTTCACGAGGAGCGGGCAGGGGCGATACTTGGTATCGGCCAACCCGTCATGGAGCACGTTCATGATGGCGAGGCAGGTGTCGAGACCGATGAAGTCAGCCAGCTCCAGGGGCCCCATCGGGTGGTTGGCGCCGAGCTTCATTGCCGTGTCGATCGAGCGCACCGACCCCACCCCCTCGTAAAGTGCATAGACCGCCTCGTTGATCATCGGGATCAGGATGCGGTTGACGATGAAGGCGGGGTAGTCCTCGGCGGTGACCGGAGTCTTGCCGAGTTTGAGCACGGCGGCCTTCACCGTCTCGAAGGTCTCGTCTGAGGTGGCGATGCCGCGGATGAGCTCCACCAGCTTCATCACCGGCACCGGGTTCATGAAGTGCAGCCCCATGAACATCTCGGGCCTGTCGGTGCGCGAGGCAAGGCGGGTGATCGAGATCGAGGAGGTGTTGGTGGTGAGGATGGTGTGCTTTTGCAGATGGGGCGTCAGGTCCTCGAAGATCGCGGTCTTGATCGATTCGCGCTCGGTGGCGGCCTCGATCACGAGGTCGGCCTTGCCGATTTCGGACAGATCGAGCGTGGGGTGGATACGGGAAAGGGCCGCCTTGCGATCTTCCTCGGTGATGCGCTCCTTGGCCACCTGGCGGGCAAGATGACGCTCGATATTGGCCAGGGCCCGGTCGAGGGCCTCGCGCGAGATGTCCTGCAAGGTGACCTCGAAGCCGCTCTGGGCGAAGATCTGGGCGATGCCGTGGCCCATCTGCCCGGCGCCGATCACGCCGACGGTGGAAATGTCCCGCTCGCTCATGGCTGCCTCCGTTGCTGCGACTGCACAATAGGCGCGGCGCCGCACCCTGTTCAAGCCTTCTTTGAAGCCGGAAAATGCCGAAGATTTTATCCGTTAGCTCTTTGGCAAGACTCCTGCGCTATGGCTGGGTCCGTGCTCGCGCGGCGCTCCGTTCTCCGTGCGGGGCCTGATGCAACTGACGAAAGGGCAGGGCTTGCGGACATGGCTCGAAAAGGCGGTTGGGGCATGGCGGGAGCCGCCGGTCGAGGAGGAGATGCGGACCTTCCGCCTCGGCACCGGGCGTCTGGCCTTCCGTGGCGACGCGCCCGACCCGGCGCGGCCCTGGATACTCTGCCTTGGCGGGGGCGAGAGCTGGGGGCGCGGCGGGGTGGTTCCCTGGCCGATTCTCCTTGCCCGAAGGAGCGGGGCGCAGATCGTCAATCTCGCCTGCCCCAATGCCGGGCTCGATCTGGTGCTGCGCGATCCCGAGCGTCTTGCCCTCTGCCGCCCGGCGCGGGCGCTGATCGTCCAGATCACCGGGGCGCATCTGCTCTCGAATCGTTTCTACCGGGTGCATCCGTGGCGCAACGACCGCTTTCTTGACGCCTCTGCGGCGCTCCGCAAGCTCTACCCGGAGGTCGATTTCACCGAATTCGCCTTCGTCCGCCACATGCTGCAGCGGCTTCATGTCGTCGATCCGCAGCGTTTTCGCGTGGTGGTGGACGAGCTTGTCACAGCCTGGCTTGCACGGATGCGCCAGCTGATGGCCGAGGCGACCGGGCCGGTTCTGGGGCTGTGGTTCGCCCCCTTCGCTCCGCCCGGTAAGCCGGCGCGGCTGCTGGCACCGGCCGACGGAGAAAGTCCGCTGTTCGTCGATCGGGCCCGACTCGATATTCTGGCGGACGAAGGGCTTGAACTCGTCGAGCTTGTCTGGGGGAGCACCCGACCGGTCGGCAAGCCTTTTCCTCTCCCTGCCCGGTCCGCCCGGAGAAAACGCTGGCCCGGTCAGGCCGACCATGACCGGGTGGTTTCGGTGCTTT
Organism: Albidovulum sp.; assembly: GCA_015487815.1. Classification (GTDB taxonomy): domain Bacteria; phylum Pseudomonadota; class Alphaproteobacteria; order Rhodobacterales; family Rhodobacteraceae; genus WFPA01. Next base: position 5,262 of record WFPA01000194.1, on the reverse strand, counting down.
TCGACAGGCTTGTGGAAAGGGGGGTTGTCCGGGACGGGAAGGCCGAGGGCAACGCCTGTTGAATGTGTCGTCATGGCTGGGGGCGGGGAGTTGTCCGTTCGGCTGGGGTGACGAGCTGATGCGATCGCGTGAACGGGATGGGTGGGTGCCGAATGCGTTTCACCCCTGCCATGAGGAGATGGCCGGTTGGGTGTTGGGTGTGATCGGCTCGACCGTCAAGGTGCATGGTCGCGAAGCGTGGAGATGCCCCTCATCATTCGGGCAGGAGTGGACCGGCCATTGGCAAACATGGCTGCGCACCCTGACCGGCGACCGGCGCTGGAGGAGACGCCCAGCCATCGAAGCCGCTCTCGAAAATGTGCCGGCAAGGGAAGGGGGGCAGGTGTGGGGCTTGCGGCAGTTTCATGGAGCCTTCGGCCCGGGGAGTGATCGTTCCGATCATGTCGAACTCGGCACCGGTGCGCTGTTCCCGTGTCTTCCGAAACCCGTTCGATTTCGCCCCGGTGTCTGCCGGGAAGAAACGCATTCCCCTCGGCCGGCGCACGCTCATCTCGAACGGCGGGGGGTGCCGGCAACAGAAATGCAGAGAACGTGTCGCGACGACAAGGTACTCTTTCCCGAGGTGCCGGCTCCGTGCCGGGCCGGCCGGCATGAAATGCAACCTCCTCTTCTCTTGATCGGTGGCATCCGGCGGGGGCAGCGGAATTGGTTGACGGCGATTGACGGAAAGCCGGTAGCGTGCGGATGGAGCAGGCTGAGCGCCGGGCGGCTTGATGCGCCCCCGGTTCACGATGCCCGCCGGGAGGGGCGGGTTTGACCGGTTTCGTTCGGCTGTGGGATGAAGCTCGTCATGGATGTCGGTGATCTGGTCCGTTTCAACGGCATGGCTCGGTGTCGCGGGCTTTCCGGTCTTCGCGGTGCCGGCTGACGTCATGACCGGCTTCCGCGTCCGGGTACTTGCCGGGGACGGCGTTTTCCATGAAGCTGGCGGCATCCAGAGGGAGTGCGGGATGTGATGCGCGTCTTTCGCTGTCGGGGCCGGCTTCGGGGCCGATCACTGATGGTGGCGTATGCCGCCGTCGCGTGGATGCCCGGCCTCCTCCTGCTCGCGGCGGATCTCCTCGATCCCGCATGGGCGCTGGCGGCTCTCATATGGATTTCTCCCCTGACATGGACTGCCGATCGGCTCCTTGCGGGTGTTTCTCTTGTGCCGACCGAAAAGGGGGGCAGCTGGGGACGGGTCATTCCGTCGGGCATCGCGTTCCTCCATATCCCGCTGATGGGGCTGGGTGTTCACCAGATCGCCCTTGTCGAGGGCTGGACATGGAAAGGCGTGCTGTTCCTTGCCCACGGGCTGCAGTTCGGCCAGGTGGCCGTGCCGGCCGCCCATGAGCTGATACACCGGCGGAGCCGCTGGGAACGCCGGCTCGGCGCGGCCGTCTTCACCTCGCTGCTGTTCGGGCATCATGCGACGGCCCATCCGGCGGTGCACCATGTCTGGGTCGCGACACCGCAGGATCCGAACACGCCGCAGAGGGGAGAGAGCTTCTGGCATTTCTGGCCCCGGGCCTGGACCGGCTCCTTTCGTGCCGGGCTTGCCGTCGAGGCGCGCAGGATGCGCCATCTGGGTCGGTCCGCTTTCGGCCCCGGCAACCGTTACTGGTTCTATGTCGCCGGCGGGGTGGCCAGCCTCGGCCTGGCCAGCACACTGGCCGGCCTGGCCGGGGGACTCGTCTGGGGAGGACTCGCCCTTCACGCCCAGATGCAGCTTCTCCTGAGCGACTATGTGCAGCATTACGGCCTCGAGCGGCGCCTGTTGCCCTCGGGGCGTTACGAACCTGTCGCGCCGGCCCATTCCTGGGACGCGCCACCGCCCTTCAGCCGGCTGATGATGCTCAATGCGCCGAGCCATGCCGATCACCACCTGCATCCTGCCCGCATGTTTCATGCCCTGGTCGAGCCGAAGGAGAGCGGCGCGCCGCTTCTTCCTTTCAGCCTGCCGGTGGCGGCCACCATTGCCCTGTTTCCGCGACTCTGGCGCCGGATCATCGATCCGCGACTCGACGACCGGCGGAAGCGGGGTCGGGAATCCGGGCCAGGCCGGGAGCCTCAGGGAGGCTGAGGGCGGATCATGCGGTTTTCTCCCTTCGTCCGGTCGCATTGCGAGAAGCAAGGAGCTGCCAGCGCTGCAGGATGTGAACGAGATGGGCCTTGCGGACGGGTTTCGTCAGGAAAGCGTCCATGCCGCTGAGGTTGCACCGCTCCCTGTCGGCTTCCATCGCATGGGCAGTGAGGGCGACGATGGGGGGGGTGTCAGCCCTTCCGCCCGCTCGAGGCGCCGAATTTCCCGCGTGGCCTCGAGCCCGTCCATCTCCGGCATGGAGACATCCATCAGGATGATGTCGGGTCGGCGTTCCTGCCAGGCGGCCACGGCCTCGCGGCCGTTGGTGGCGAAGCGGGGCACAAGGCCGAGTCCCTCGAGCAGCTTGCCGATCACGAGCCGGTTCGTGCGGTTGTCCTCGGCCACGAGAATGTCCCGCGCGCTGTCTTCGTGTGGTTGCGGGGCTGGTTTGCCTGAAGGAGGATGCCGCGTTTCGCGGCCATCGGCGGCGGCGTCATCGACAATCCCGCTCTCGGGCGGTGCAAGATCGGCCAGCGCCCGCAACATGTCCTGCCGCAGGCAGGGCTTGATCAGCACCTTGTCGAACAGCTCTTCGGGCACGTCCTTGCGGCCGAAGGCGACCGAAGACATGAGCAGGAGTGGCAGGTCGGGCCACCGCTCCCGGATCTCGCGGGCGAGGGCAAAGCCGTCCATCACCGGCATGACATAGTCGGTGATGACGACGTCGATCGCCTCTCCTCCGGCTTCGAGAACAGCGAGGGCTTCACGCGGCCGCTCCTTGCAGACGCAGGCGATGCCGGCCGCCGCCAGATGACGGGAGATGATGGTGAGGTTGGGGGCGACGTCATCGACCACCAGCGCCCGCTCCAGATGGGAGGGGATGACCGGCGGCGCCGCCGCTTCGACATCCTTCGCGATCGGCAGATCGATGCGGAAACCGAAGCATGAGCCCTTGCCGGGTTCCGATTCGACCCAGATCTCCCCGCCCATGAGGTCGATCAGCCCGCGGGTGATGGCAAGGCCGAGGCCGGTGCCCTCGTAGCGGCGGCTGGCGCCTTCCTCGGCCTGGTTGAATTCACCGAACACATGATCGAGCTTGTCGGGCGGGATGCCGATTCCGGTATCCTCAACCGTGATGTGGATTTCCTGCGTGCCGGGCGCCTTTTCCATGCCGACCGCCCGGATGAGCACGTGGCCCTTCTCTGTGAACTTGACCGCGTTGCCGAGGAGGTTGAGGACGACCTGCCGGATCCGCCCCGGGTCGCCGATGAAGCGGGTCGGCATGAAGATGTCGTAGTCGAGCAGCAGATCGACGCGCTTGCGGGCGGCCTGAGGCCGGAGCAGCATCATCACCTCGTGGATGCTGGCCTCGAGGTCGAAGGGTTCGGGGTGGAGGGTGAGCTTGCGCGCCTCGATCTTCGAATAGTCGAGAATGTCGTTGATGATGACGAGGAGCGCCTCGCCCGAATTGCGGATCGTGTCGACGTAAAGGCGCTGCTCCTCGTCAAGATCCATTTCGCCGAGCAGCTCGGCCATGCCGATGATGCCGTTCATCGGCGTGCGGATCTCGTGGCTCATGTTGGCGAGAAAGGCCGACTTGGCCCGGCTCGCGGCTTCGGCGCGGCGGCGGGCTTCCTCGAGGGCGGCTTCGCGGCGACGGGTTTCGGTAATGTCGAAGCGCAGCGAAACGGTGTCGCCGTCGGCGGTCCTGCGATCGACGAAGCGCAGCCAGACGCCTCCCTTGTGGCGGACGATGGCGTCGCTCTCGCCTTCATTGCGCCGCCGGTGCTCGAGAATGGTGGCCAGCCATTCCTCGGGGGTCTTGCCCTCGAGCTCGACCACCCCGGCCTCGAGGGCGATGCGTGGGATTTCCTCATAGGCCATGCCGGGGCGGATCCGGTCCTCGAGCGGGTGGAAGATGGCGCAATAGGCCGAATTGGCAGCCACGAGCCGGTCCTCGTTGTCGAAGATGGCGAACCCGTCGGGGATGGCCTCGATAGCGTTCCACAACCGCCGTTCGGCGCGGAACACCGCCTTGTAGGCCCGGTCGAGATCCTCGCTGGCGCGGGCGGCATCGGCCCGCAGGCCGCGCTGCTGACCCGAACCATCGCCCTCGGTCCTTTCCGTGGCCTGCCGCCGCACTTTCTCGAGCTCGTCCGTCAGCCGCGCCACGAGCTGCTCGGCCGCCTGCCGGGCCGCCTTCTCGAAGGCAAGCTCGGCCTCGAGGCGCAAGATCTCGTTCATGGCCGCCCTCCCGGAAAGGCGGAAAGGGGCACATTTCCCCAGAGTTGGCGGGAGGCTGGACAGACGATCGAATCACGACACATGGAACCATCCTTTTGTTCCTGTGTGACGTGATTCGCGTTAGCGGAAGTTTAATGGCGGCGGCGTTTTCCCTCTCTCGCCGGTGCTGATCGCATAAAATCCGATCTGTTCCGCGCTCTTCAGACCTTCCGCTGGCAGGTGATGTGCTGGGCAAGCGGGGCGATCGCGGCGAGCCAGTCCCTCACGAGCGCCGGGTCCGACGGAGCGGCGGAGACGCCGGGGCCGATCATGCCTTCCCGCACCGCCTCGACCGCGAGCGACACCGGCACCGAGACGAGTCGCGCCATGGCTGAACCGCGCCTGTCGCCCACGGCATCGAGCGACCAGATCCTGTCGAAGACGATTTCGTCGCCCCGTTCGGCTCTCAGGCCGACGAAGAGCACCACCCGGTCGGCTTCGCCCTCCTCATAGGCATGTTCCTGCCAGAGGCGTTCGGAGAGGGCGGCGAGTTCCGCCTCGTCCAGCCGCTCGACCTGCTCGAATATGTCGGCCCAGGCCTCGGCCCAGCCGTCGAGGCGGATCGTGCCGCGCACGAAGTCCTTCACGCGCCAGGCATCGCCGAAGCCATATTGAGCCATGAAGGGCAGGGAATCGCGGTTGGGATAGACCTCGAAGCTCTCGGGTTCGGGCAGGGGCGCCTGCCAGCGGGAGAGCCCCTCCCAGGGCCGCTCGATGCGCCATTCGGCAAAATCGCGGATGGCCCGTGCCGGGGAGCGCAGCGCCTTCAGCACGCCAAGGGGCGACCATGAAAACTTGTAGCGAAAGGCATTCGGCTGTGCCGGAATGCCGCCGCAATAGGAGATGAAGGAAATCGA
>WFPA01000193.1 GCA_015487815.1 Albidovulum sp. | reverse complement strand
TCTTCAGCCGGTTGTCGCTGTTCATGGCATGACCACCCAGAAACTGCCCGCCTTCGTCGGAGAACAGCCCGAGGGACGGCATGCCGGTCGCGAACAGGCGCGTGAGCCCCTCGAAGGTCGGTTCGGTCACGGTCCGGTCGGGCACGGGCGGGGCCGCAGGTTCCGGGCCGAGGGCATCGAGGTCGGCTTCTGCCGCAGTTCGCCTCTCTCCCTTGCCCTTCTTCGCATCGGACAGGATGCGCTCCCGCTCGCCCTTCCACAGCGCATGACGATTTTGCCATGCTGCGATTTCAGCCCGCATGGCTCGCACCTGTTCGCGCTCATGCGCGCGCAAAGCCTCCATGAGGGGCGCGTCGCAGGATGATTTGCGTTCGCCGGATTTGGCGATGGTGAGCAGGTAGAGCGAGAGTGAGCGCGGCCCGCCCAGCGTCTCGACATCGGCGAAGCCCTGCACGGCGAGTGATGCCACCGCCAGCGCCGAAGCCGCCGGGATGGCCACGGGCGCTTGCGTCATGCCCTGCACCGCCTCCACTGCTTCGCGCAGCGGGCCGAGATGCTGCACGGGGTAGGGCGCGCTGGGTGGAACAGGCCGCACCAGCGGTTGCGGGCCGTCGGGAACGAAATCTTCCGCCATTGCCTTGAGCGGTTTTCCTTCCGTCGCATTCATGGCGCACCTCCCGGCTTGTGTTGCGCCTTGCCAAGCGCGCGCACATCGGCCCAGTCGCAGCCCTCGGGCGCGAGCAGGGTCTTGACCCTGAAGCCCGCCGCATGGGCCCGACGGGCGAGGGTCAGCATCGCCCGCCGGCCGGCAGGATCGCCGTCCCCAAGGGCTACAAGCACCGCGCCGGGCGGGAGTTGGGCGAGGTCGAGCCCCTGCATCCCCGTGGCCGACAATGCCGCCCAGCCACCAGCCGGGCGTCCCCACAGGGCCACCGCAGCAAGCACCGTCTCGATACCCTCGCCGATCAGTAGCGGCCCCTCTTCGGGGGGGGCGATCAGCCGCACCGCGCCGCCTCTGGGCAGGCCGTAGGTGACCTTCGAGGGCATCACCCGCGCCTTGCGCCCGTTCGCGGCAAGGTAGGTGCAATGCACCGCGAAGCCTTCGCCGCCCTCGATGCGGGCCACCATTGCGGGCAAGTGAACCCCGCTCGGGTGCAGTGCCGAGGGGTGGAAGCGCAGCGGCGCGCCCTCGGGTAGCTCGAGATGCCGGCCGCGGAGGTAGGCCTCGGCCAGCGTGCTGCGCGCCGGGGTGGTCTTGTGCCAGATGCGCCAGGCCCGGCCTTCGCGCCGCTTGCGCTCGGCCTGGCGCTCGGCTTGCCGCCGGGCCTCGGCCTCCGGGGCGCGTCCCGCCGTCGCGCCGGGCACGAGGCCCGTTGCCGCTAGGATGTCGCGAAAGGCGCAACCGCCCTTGAAGCAGTGGAACAGAAGCCGCCCGTCAGCGCCCTGCGAGATGGACAAGGCCCGCTGATCGCGCCGTCGCTCGGGCTGGCAAACCGGGCAAGGTGCCACGCCGTAGCTGCCCAGCCACCGACCGCCAAGCGCAAGGGTGAGGTTCCGTGCATCAGTCATGACGCAGCCCTCCCATCGCGGAAACGACGCCGCGCGCGTCGAGCCGGGCCATCAGTGCGGCCAGACCAGTGGGCGGTATGCCTGTGCCGGGCCGCTCGAGGATGGAACCGAGTTCGATCTTCTTCCGCTGGCAGGCAAGCCCCTGCCAAGGCCGCTTGCTCGCTTGGTTCCGTCTTCTTCGGAAAATGAACCGCCGATCATCCTTGCACCGGATCACCCGCCAACGATCGGAAACGGCCACAACGTGGGTGTAATGGTCCGAAGTTTCGTGAAGGCAGGCGCGGCCGCACTCGCCAGACGCACCCTGTCCGCTCCCGCCCTGCATCGGGCGGGTTACCGTGAACGCAGCGCACATGGCGAATCAGCCCGCTTTGCGCTCGCGGTTGCGCTCGGCCGCCCGTTCGGCAACCCATTCGCGCACCTCGGCTTCGGACCAGGCCACCGAGCGCTTGCCGATGCGCAAGGGAGGCGGAAACCGGCCCGCCTTCACCATCCGGTCAAGCGTGGATTCCGAGATCCCAACGATTTCAAGAAGTTGTGTCTTGCGCAGAAGCTTCATGCGCAGTTTTCCCTCTGATGCGGGACGGTAAAATATTCGCCGAGGGAAAATTTTCCCTTGCCGATCCGCCCTCTGCGTGCATCTATGGGGGTGTGCCGAGAAATTTGGCATTTTGGGCTCCTAAACCCAATCACCCGCCCCGCTTCGGTGTTGCCGCACCGGGCGGGGCTTCTTGCGTATGCACGTGCCCGCAAGAACCACCACCATCTAACGGCACAAAAGGCGAACGCGTCAACAGCATTTTATGGCTTGACAACACCTCGGCCCCATATGTGGCGCCGCCCCGGGCGTTATCGGTTCTGCCAGTATCTTGGAAGGTGCATTTCTTTACCATTGGACCGCTCTCGCGTTCCGCCCTGCCGTGTAGCAGACGTAGCGGATGTAGCAGGAGGCGTCGCCGGAATGCGTGCTTGGCTCTGCCCTTGAGGATCGCTCCTTTCCGGTTTGGCCAGATCTCGGGGGTCGAAGTGCAACCACCTGTCCGCGCCCGTCCCTGCCGGTGAGAGTGTCCACCGTGATATATGCAGCCTTGGTTGCTTCCGGGAAATGGAGGCAGTATCAGCACTCAACGTGCGGCTGACACGAGTGCACCCACAATTGGCGCTCTAGCTCATGGTGTAGGAACCGCTAACTGTCATCCGCACGAACCACAGGAGCGATGCTCTCTTTTCTCGTCCGCGAAGCTACAAGAGCTGGAGAGTCGGGAGGATCTGATGCTGACGATCGGCATGCTTGCGCGGAAGACCGGCACGAAGGTGCAGACGATCCGTTATTATGAGCAGATCGGCCTGATGCCCGAGCCGGGCCGGACTGCCGGCGGGCAGCGGCGTTTCGACGAGGCGGATGTCGACCGACTGTCCTTCATCCGCCATGCGCGTCAGCTGGGCTTCTCGCTCGACGCGATCCGCGAGCTTCTCGAGCTCAGTGACCACCCAGACAGACCCTGCAAGGAAGCCAATGCCATTGCCTCGCGTCATCTGCGCGAGGTGGAGCGGCGCATCGCCCGGCTCGAGGCGCTGAGGACCGAGCTTTCCCGGATGGTGCGCCTGTGCCGCGGTGGCCGCGTTGCCGATTGCCGCGTGCTGCAGGTGCTGCGCGATCATTCCGAATGTCTGACCGACCATGAGGCGGCCGGAAGCGAACGGGCGGATTGACGGCCGGTCGTTACGCCGTTGCGGGATGCTGCATTGGAAACCTGCTGCCTCGGTGCGGAGAAACGGCTCCTTGCGTGCCTCACCCCGTGCCTGCCGGGAGCCAAAGTTTGTCGGGTCCCGGGTTTCTCCATCATGATCTGACCAAAGGTGGAGGGGGAATATCGCGGAACCCGCCGCTGAAGCCCCGCCGGCGGTGCCAGGGATGGCGGCGGTTGCGGAAGGGGCACCCCATCCTGCCCGATCGCAGCGCCCGGGCCGGCCCGGGCGGCGGCTGCTTCGGGGTGCGCCGGAATGTCGCACCCGGACAGGCAACCCGCATGTTTGACCCTACAGCTGCTGAAGGTTGCAAGGTGCTGGGGAAACCCGCGAATCCCATTGCCCCATGTGAGGTCCACGATGTTCCGATCCCTTCTTTCCGCCGCCCTCCTGTCGCTCGTCGCCACCGCGTCGTTGGCCGGCGAGGCCCTGCCGAAGATGACGGTCGTCAAACAGGCCAGCTGCGGCTGCTGCGGCGCCTGGGTGCAGCGCATGCAGGAGGCCGGCTTCGAGGTTGTCGTCCACAACGTCGATTCTGACACGCTGATCGCCACGAAGCAGGCCGCCGGTCTTGGGGAAGCGAACTGGAGTTGCCATACGGCGATGGTGGACGGATATGTGGTCGAGGGCCATGTGCCCGCCCGCGATATCAGGCGTCTGTTGCGCAGCCGCCCTGAAGCCATCGGACTGGCCGCCCCCGGCATGCCCGTGGGGGCGCCGGGCATGGAATACGGCAATGAGCGGGAGCCCTTCGACATACTCCTGATGCGTGTGGACGGCTCGACCGAGGTTTTCGCCTCCTACCCGGGGAACTGAACGCACTCCCATCGGAGGGTGGCGGAAGTGCTCGATAGTCTTTCCCCCGCATCCCTGGTCCTGCTGGGCGGGATCAGCTGGCTCTGGCTGCGCGGGCTGGCCCGGCCCCGGCTCGCGGGCAGCCCGGTCAGTGAGCTGCGGCATGCCGGGTTCCTCGTCTCGCTGGCATTGTGGCTGGCGACGTTCAACGGCCCGCTCGCGGGTGCGGCCCATCGGCTCTTCGTGCTGCATCAGGCCGCGCATCTGGGTCTGAGGCTGCTGGCTCCGCTGCTGTTCGCCCTGGCCAACCCCTGGCCGGTGCTGATCGCCGGTCTGCCGTCCCGCATGCGCCGGGCGGTGCGCCGGTTCGGCGCGAAGCTCGCCCTTGTGCGGCGTCTGCCGGTTGCGCTGGTGCTGCTGATCGGCTGGTTCTACCTCTGGCAGCTGCCGCCAATGCACAACGCAGCACTCACCAGTCCTGCGCTGACCCTGCTGGCGCATCTGGGCATGGTGCTCTCCGGCGTCAATTTCTTCGCCTGCGTGCTCGACCGCCGGGACGGCCCGAAGGCTCATCTGCAGGGGCCGCGGGTTCTGGCGGCCATCGTGGTCATCCTTTCCAACATCCTTCTGGGATCGCTGACCACGCTCAAGGAAGTCGTGCTCTATTCCGGCTACGATGAGACGGGCCGGCTGTGGAACACCCGTCCGCTGGTGGACGAGATCATGGGGGGCTACACGATCTGGGTGCCGTCTTCCATGGTGATGATCGTGACGATCCTGCTCATCATCACCGGCTGGAACGCGGCCGAGCTGCGGCGCTGGGAGAACCGCTATGCCCTGATGCGCCGCTCCAACTCGGCGGCGCTCGAGTTTCCCGAGACCGCCGAAGAGTTGCGCCTCAAGGTCACCGAGCCGAACCGGCGCACGGCATTTGCCCTGGCTCTCACCTCGCTGTCGGTCTTCCTGGTGGTGATGACAACCGTGACCCTGCTCGTCTACATCTGGTAGATCCACGCCGCGGCCTGGCGCGTCATTCCATCAGCGGCACGTCGGAGGCTGCAAGGGCGAGCTCCGGCAGCCAGGTGATGAGCCCCGGCCAGAGGATCAGCGCCGCAATGATCAGCACTTCGAGCACCACCAGAGGCACCGCGCCGCGCCAGATGTCGGCCAGCTGGACCTGCGGTGGCGCCGCCATCTTGGCGAAAAACAGCGCATAACCGAAGGGCGGCGTCAGGAAGGAGGTCTGCAGCGCCAGCGCGATCAGCCCGCCGAGCCAGATCTTGGCGAAATAGCCCGATCCCACATGGTCGGAGAAGTCGAGTGTCTCGAAGAAGGGCATCAGGATCGGCAGGAAGACCAGCAGGATCTCCATCCAGTCGAAGACGAAACCGAGCACGAGGATCAGCCCCAGAAGGGCGCTCAGCATCTCCCAGCGGTTGAAGTCGAGGGCCGAGATCCAGGCCGAGAGCACGTCGGGCCCCTTGATGAGGTTGAAGCCGAGGGAGAAGATCGTCGCCCCGATGACGATGAAGAACACCATCGAGGTCATGCTGGCGGTGTTGAGAATGGCCTCGTTGAGGAGCCGGAGGCCAAGCCGGCCGCGTGCGAGCGCCACCAGAAGCCCGCCGAACACCCCGATCCCCGCGGCTTCCGACAGGGTGGCGATGCCGGTCACGATGCTGAACGGGATGGCGGCGATGACGGTGACGGCCGCCAGGATCGTCAGCACCTCGCCACGGCTCACCGGGCCGGCGTCGCTTTCGGCGATCTCCCTCTTCCCGCGGCGGGTGAAGATGAACCACAGGGCGAAGACCGTCACCATGATCGCCACCGGCAGCACCAGCGCGACATACATCAGCCCGATCCGCAGGTAGAACTGGTTGGCGACGAAGAAGAGCATGATCGCCGGGGGAAACACCACCCCCAGCGCCCCGGCGGCCGCCACCGCCGAGCCGGCGGTGCGGGCCGGATAGCCCGAGGCGAGCATCGGCCCGTAGGCCACCAGCGCCACCGTCACCACCGAGGCGCCAATCACACCCGCCGCCGGAGCAAGGATCAGGCCGATGAGCAGCGTCGCCACCGCATGGCGCCCGGGCAGCGACCGCAGCAGGGCGCCGATCACCCGGAAGAGCACGCCGGCGATGCCGCTGGCATTGAGGATGAGCCCGAGAAAGATCAGCATCGGCACCGAAGTGAACTGCACGCCCTCATTGGTCAGCACGCCCCGGACCCGGAAATAGATCAGCCCGAGATGGCGGAAGTCGGTGAGCCCCAGCCAGGCCGCCGCCGCAAAGCCGAGAAAGCCGGTGCCGGCCAGCACCATGGCCACCGGAAAGCCGGAGAAGATGCCGACGGCCATGACCGCGAGCATGGCGAGGGTGAGAATCTCATTTTCCATCGACCAGCCCTCCCGCCGGCTCGGGCGCGGGCCGCGGATGGCGGCCGCGCAGGAAGGCGACATTGCGCGCAAGAACGACGATGCCGGCCAGGGCG
>WFPA01000192.1 GCA_015487815.1 Albidovulum sp. | reverse complement strand
TCCCAGAATTGCAGCACCTTGCGGGCAAAGTCGCCCAGCGTCCCGGGCCGCCAGAAGCGGATGGCGAGCCGCGCGGCGTTGGGGGCAAGGCCGAGGATGAAGACGCGCGTATCGGGCGCGAATTCCGGCGGGGCGGCGCCGCGCCCCCGGGCGATGTCGGCCAGGTGCGCTTCCAGTTTCCGCGCCTCGGCTTCCTCGTCGGGCGGGTTCAGCGCCCCCATGAGCATCTCCTCGATGGTGCCGGCATCGCCCCGCTCCGGCGTCTCGGCCCAGAACACCACCGTCGCATCGCCGATGCGCAGGTTGTGCCCCGAGCCCCTGGCCAGCAGCGCATTGAGCGCCGTGCCATAGGCGAAGGCGGCGGCTTCGGAAACCGGCGCGTTCTCGCCCTGCGTCTTGCCGTAGGAGGTGAAGGCATCGAGGTTGAACGAGACCAGCGAGGCACCCGAGCTCTGTGCTCCGGCGACGCCCTTGATGGCCGGGTGAAGCCGGGCGACGGGAGCCTCCTCACCGCTCACGAGGCAACGCGCGCGGGGAGCTTCCCCTTCCTCGCGGAAGAGCGCCTCGGCCGCCGGCCGCTGATGGATGAATCGGCGCTTCCCGTCCACCTCGTCGCCCTCGAGCCGGAAGACGAGGTTGACGTCGAGCAGATCCGGGTCGAAGCCACGCTCGATGAACATCCCGGGCCGCCACGACCTGACGAAACCGAGAAGGGCGCCGAGGCCCGCATCCTCGCTGCCGGCCAGAAGCGCCTCATGGGTTTCGACGAAGGCGCGGTGTTCCCTGCCGGTCCTGTCATCGACCAGCGGCACCGGATGGCCGTCCTCCAGCAGGGGCTTTCCCCTGTCGTCCTTCGCTGCGGTCACTCCGAGAGCATAGGACGTCTTGTCCCACAGTCGGTTGGCCTTGACGCCCGAAGTGCGCTTGAAGGCCGCCGGCACCGCCATCATCCGCGGCTGAAGGCGGCCCTTCCCGTCCGGCGCGCGCAGATCGTTGATCGCCAGCACGCGGCCCTCACGATCGAGCACCACCTCGCCGCCGATCTTCTCGACCGAATAGCCGGGCGGCGGGGCCTTACCCTCGGCCCGCAGGCGCTCGTAAAGGCGGGCGAGTTCGGCAAGAACGGTCATCGCACCAGCCCCTCCTCGCGGGCACGGGCCACGTCGAGCACACCGTCCTCGAGCCTTGCACGAAAGAACATCGGCCGCCGCCCGTTCGCGAAGTCGATGTCGTAGAGCATCCAGCCCAGATCGCGGTTCTTCTGCTCCTCGGGCAGCTCAACGGGCGGGACCTCCTCGACCCATTCGAAATCAGCGACGAATTCGCGGCAGCCGAGGGCGGGGCGGTGGAAACACTGGCCCTTTTCGGCGCGGCGGCGGAACATGTCGTGGTGCTTGGCCGGGTTGTCGTCGGCGCCGGCCTTTTCGGTCATCTCGAAATGCGCCTCGATCACATAGGCCACATCGCGCAGGGCCAGGGTGGCGCGCTGCTGGCGGTTCTCTTCGGCGATCATCTGCAGCCCCTCGAGGCTGCCCCGCCTCATCGCCGCCCTGACGCTACCGGCCGGGATCTTCGCCCCCACCTCGTTGCGCCGGATGGTCTCGAAGCGGATGGGCCTGAGCACATGGATGCGGTCGATCACCCAGCGGATCGCCGGCTTCCAGTGCACCGCCTCGAGGATGCCGCGGGCGGCCGAGGGCGTCATCACGTCGTAGGAGACGCGCTCGACCTTCATCTCGGGCCGGGTGAAACAGGCGTAATCGCCCCAGACCTTCAGTCGGATGCCATAGCTCACCAGATCAGTCCTCCCAGATCTTCGGCGTCGTCGGGGCTGAAGCCCGCTTCCTCGTCGTAGAGCCGCGTATTGTCGAGCACGGCGAACTGCGGCCCGAAATCCGCCTCCCGCCACCACGAGGCGGCACCGAGGCGCAAAAGCCGGTCGCGCAGCCGCGGCGCTACCGATATCTGATAGGGCTGGAATGCGCGCGCGATCGCCCCGGCGTGGGGGAGGTGGCGCAGACGTTCCATTTCCTCCTCCGGCACGCCCCAGCGCCCGCCGCGGATGATGAGCGGCAGCGTGCCATCCGCGATCAGCCGGAAGCCGGCGGCGATGTCGGCGAAGGGGAAATGCAATCGTTTGCCGGCCTCCTCGAGCGCCTTCATGAGGCCGCGCCGGCTGCCGACCTCGGCCGCATCCAGCGCCTCCGGCCCGCGCCGCCAGAAAACTTCGCGGAAATAGTCGCGCACGGCCTCGAGCGACAGCGGGTCTTCGTGCCGCTCCAGCACCTGCCGGCCGATCTCGGCGAATTGCCGAAGCTCGGGCGGCGGCGGAAAGTCCTCGCTTGTGCGGAAGACGAACACCTCCCCCCTCTCGCGCTCCCCTTCGCGATTGCAGCGCCCCGCCGCTTGGGCGATCGAGTCGATCCCCGCCGCCTCGCGCCAGACCACGGGGAAGTCCACATCCACCCCCGCCTCGATCAGAGAGGTGGCGACAAGGCGCACCGGCGCGCCCTCGGCGAGCCGCCGGCGCACATCCGCCAGCACCGCGCGGCGGTGGGCCGGCGTCATCCAGGTGGTGAGGATCGCGCGCCCGTCCCCGCCCTCGAGCATGTCGAACAGG
>WFPA01000191.1 GCA_015487815.1 Albidovulum sp. | reverse complement strand
CCCGGCACGGGAAACGCACCCCGCTCATCCACGCGGGGAGGCGCCTTTTCGCAACACGGGCGCGGAACGAGGACAGGACGGGGGATCCCGAGCCATGTCCGCAGGATGAAGGAGGTCCGAACGCTGAGCGAGGATCCAGCAGGGCTTGCCCCGTCGTGCCGGAGGACGGGCGCCACATCTTGCCCATCGGGCACGAGGTGCGGCTTGCGGTGCCGACCGCGAACCGCGAACGGCTCTCCTTGCCCTTTCAGCCGGTCCGTTTCGCGCCGGTCTCGGCCACCTCGCCCGCCTTGCGGTCCACCGAGATACCGAGCTGTTTCATCTTGCGGTGCAGGGCGGAACGCTCCATGCCCACCGCCTGGGCAGTGCGCGAGATATTGCCGCCGAAACGGCGGATCTGGGCCTCGAGATAGGCGCGCTCGAACAGTTCCCGGGCCTCGCGCATGCCGAGTCCCATCACCGCCGGCGGAATCTCGATCGGGGCCCCGGCTCCGGCGCCTTCCTCGCGCGGGATCTCGTCGGCCCCGATCGGCCCGCTTTCCGGACCGAGTATCAGGATCCGCTCGATGACGTTGCGCAGCTGGCGGACATTGCCGGGCCAGTCCATCGCCTGCAATGCCGCGGCGGCCGCATCCGACAGCGGGCGGGCCGGCAGTCCCTGCTCGCGGGCCAGCTCGTCGATGAAATGACGCGCGAGAAGCGGAATGTCCTCGCGCCGCGCCGAGAGCGGCGGAATGGTGATCGGCACCACGGCAAGCCGGTGGTAGAGATCGGCCCTGAGCCGCCCATCGGCGATCGCCGCCTCGGGATCGCGGGCCGTGGCCGAGATCACCCGCACATCGACCCGCACATGGCTGCCGCCGCCCACGCGCTGGAAACTGCCCCCCGAGAGCATCCGCACCAGCCGGCCCTGCATGGCCGGCGGCAACTCGGCCACCTCGTCGAGAAAGAGCGTCCCGCCATGGGCGGCCTCGATCAGCCCGGGCGTCACCTCCCCGTCGCTCTCGCGGCCGAAAAGCGCCTCCTCGGCCGCCGCCTCTTCCATGCCGCCGGCACAAAAGCCGATGAAGGGGCCGGCGCGCCCGCTCATCGCATGCAGCTGCCGCGCCGCCACCTCCTTGCCGACGCCGGGCGGGCCAAGGAACATGACCCTTGCATTGGTCGGCGCGACGCGGGCGATTTCCTGCCTGAGCGCCTTCATCGACGGGCTCTCGCCGATGAGTCGCGCCACCTTCTTCTGCTGTCGGCGCAGGGCGGCGTTCTCGCGCCTCAACCGCCCGGCCTCGAGCGCCCGGGCGATGACCACCAGCAGCTGATCGATGTTGAAGGGCTTCTCGATGAAGTCGTAGGCCCCCTGACGGATGGCGGCGACCGCCAGCTCGATGTTGCCGTGGCCCGAGATGATCACCACCGGCAGATCGGGATTGTCGCGCTTGACGGTCTTGAGGATCTCGATGCCGTCCATGCGGCTGCCCTTGAGCCAGATGTCGAGAACGACGAGATCGGGCAGATCACGGTCGATTTCGCCGAGACATTCGTCGGCGTCGGCAGCGAGGCGCACCTCGTAGCCCTCGTCGCGAAGGATCTCGCCCACGAGCTCGCGAATGTCGCGTTCGTCATCGACGATCAGGATCCCGCCCATCAGGCCCCCTTTCCTTCCGCCTTGTCCTCTCCCCGGCCGACCGCCTCCCTGCGCTGTCCCGGCGCCGCGGCGGCATTGCCCGGATCGAGCAGCGCGGCGCGCGGCAGGCGGATCCGCACCAGCGCCCCGGCATGGTCATCCCCGCCGAAGGGCGGCGCGTCCTCGAGCACGAGGCTGCCACCATGCTCCTCGACGATCTTGCGGACGATGGCAAGGCCGAGCCCGGTGCCCTTCTCGCGCGT
The DNA here is from genome assembly GCA_015487815.1 of Albidovulum sp. GTDB lineage: Bacteria > Pseudomonadota > Alphaproteobacteria > Rhodobacterales > Rhodobacteraceae > WFPA01. The sequence continues at coordinate 2,634 of WFPA01000191.1, read as the reverse complement.
GGTCACATAGGGCTCGAACAGGGCGCTGCGATCCTCCGGCAGGCCGATGCCGTTGTCGGCGATGGTGATCTCGATGCCCTCCGCCCCCTTCCCGAGGCCGATGCGGATCTCGCCCGGCGGCGCGTCGGGCTCGCGGCTGCGGCGGGCGGTGATGGCCTCGCCGGCATTCTTGATGAGGTTTGTGACGGCCTGGGTCATCATGCCCGGATCGACCAGCGCCATGACGGGCGCGTCGGGCAGATCGCTGCGGATGGCGACATCGGGCATGGCGTTCTTCTGCAGCAGGAGCGCATCCTTGACGATCCGCACCAGATCGGCCGGGCGCGGCTGGGGGCGCGGCATGCGGGCGAAACGGGAGAATTCGTCCACGATCCGCCGCAGATCCTCGGTCTGGCGGATGATGACGCTGGTGTACTGCTCGAGGGCGTCGGCCTCCTCGCCGGCGAGCGGACGGAACTTGCGCCGCAGCGTCTCGACCGAAAGCTGGATCGGTGTGAGCGGGTTCTTGATCTCGTGGGCGATGCGCCGGGCGACGTCGCCCCAGGCCGCCATGCGCTGGGCGGCAACGAGATCGGTCACGTCGTCGAAGGTGACGACATGGCCGGCAATGGCACCATCGGCGCCGCGCCGGGCGGTGATCCGCACCAGAAGCTGCTCGCGCCGCCCACCGCGCTCGAGCGCAAGCTCCTCGCGCAGCTCCTGCAGCGGCGCCTGCCGCACCCGCTGCCACAGCGGAGCCAGCTCCGGGATCGCCGCCTCGACCGGCCGACCGTGATCGGCCTCCGGTTCGAGGGCGAGAAGGCGCGCCGCCGCCGGGTTGACGAAGGCGATGCGCCCGTCGGCGTCGAGCCCCACAACACCGGTGCTCACCCCGGAAAGCACGCTGTCGAAGAGGCGGCGGCGCTCCTCGCTCAGCCGGTTGGCGGCGATGAGGGCGTCATGCTGGGCCTTGAGCTGCCGCGTCATCTGGTTGAAGACCTCGCCGAGCATGGCGATCTCGTCATCCCCGCCTTCGCGCGGCACGCGCACGGTGAGATCGCCCTGCCCCACCCGCTCGGCCGCCTCGGCCAGCCGGCCCACCGGCCGCGCCAGCCGCTCGGCGAACCACAGACCGAGCCAGACCGCCGCCATCACCAGAAGCACGGCGAAGGAGAGGTATATCAGGGCGAATTCGAACAGCAGCCTTCCGCGGTCCCGCTCGAGCTGCTGATAGAAGCGCACCGTGTCGCGGGTCTCGTCGAGCAGGCCGAGGAGGTTCCCGTCCACCTTGCGGGTCACGTAGAGATAGCGATCGAGATAGCCCCTGAGGGGCAGAAGGGCTCGGAACTCGTCATTGGGCCAGTCCTGTATGAGGGCGATGCCCTTGCTCTCGGCACGTTCGAAATCCGCAGGCGCGGGCTCTTCGTAGTCGAAAAGGTAGCTGCGTTCACCGCGGGCGCGGATCGTGCCGGCCCGGTCGATGATGTAGGCCTCCTTGAGCCCGCGCTGGATCTGCTTCTGGGCTGCGGCGAGAGCCTCGCGCAGCTCGGCATCGGTGAGAAAGCCGCGCTCGCGCCTGAGCCGCTCGAGAAAGGCGGCCAGCGCCTTCGCATCGGCCTCCAGATCGCGGGCATGCTCCCGCTCGTAGGTTTCCGCCCCCCTGAGCGAGGCAGACAGCACCTGCCGCACGCGATCGGAGAACCAGCTCTCGAGGCCGAAATTGATCGTCAGCGTGGCGAAGACCGCGACCAGAACCGCCGGAACGAGCGCAATGAGGGTGAAGGCCAGGGTCAGCCGGGCATGGAGGCGTGCCCCGGCCGACCGGGCCCGCCGCGCGGCCACGAGCCGCATCAGCCGCCGGATGACGAGGGCGGCCACCACCAGCACATAGACCAGATCCGCCAGAAGGATGCCGCGCAGCCACGGCGAGGTCGGCCCTTCCTCGAAGACGTTGACGACCAGCAGCGTCGCCAGCGCCAGAAGCGGGCCGAGGATGACGAGAAGCAGCCCCAGCGCCGGGCCGAGCCGCACCAGCCGGGCCGAGAGCGAACCGGCACCACCCGGACCCGGGGAGAGGGGCGCCAAGGGCTCGGCGCCGGGGTCGGCTTTCGGGGTCATTTCAGCTGCGATCCTGCTCTGCCATGCACGCTCTTCCGCCTGCCCCGAGGGCCGGCGCAGGCCATGCGGTATCTCATGTGATGCAACAATGCCACAGTCTGCCGGGCAGTTCCACCATCTCCCGCCGGATCGGCGGGTATCCCGCTCCGCCTCCGCATTCGCCGGCCGTCGCCCCGGCTCGCATGACGGATCGGGTCGGCGGCATCGTCCGCCCCGCGGGAAGCCCATGCGCTCCGGGCGAAGGCGACTCCGGGTCGGCGGATGCCGGAACAAGCCCCGATCGCCGCCCGGCAAGTGCAGTCGGCCTGCCTCCCGGAATATCCGATCCGACCGTGCGCCGCGTGTGGCACGGGCTTCCGGGCGCAGCGCTCCGCGACACCTGCCGGAGCCGAAGAGGCTTTTGCGGCGGGTCGTTTTTCCGTTCCTGTGCCGATGGCGTTTCCGGGCCGCGGAGAAGGCAGGGAAGCGCAGCTCTTCCGGGCTTCGCACCGCCTTGCCGGGCATGGGCGACGGGAACGGGGCGAGAGGCCGGGCGGG
>WFPA01000190.1 GCA_015487815.1 Albidovulum sp. | reverse complement strand
GTGAGCCTGGCGCCACAGCTGAAGAATTCGGGTGCGCCGCACTCGTCCTCCTCGACATGGGCGGTGCGGTGGGCGAAGACCGTCTGCCAGGGAGCGGTGAGCGTGGCGAGCGAGAGCGCATTGGCGGCGGTGCCGGTCGCGACCAGCCGCACGGCCGCTTCGGGGGCGGCGAAGAATTCGCGCAACAGCCCCTCGGCCCGGGCGGTGAGCGGGTCGTTGCCGTAGGGCGCGGCCGGGTGAGGCGCCGCATCGGCCATGGCCGCGAGCACCTCCGCGGGCACCGGTGCGGCATTGTCGGACATGAAATGCATGGGCTTCCCTCTCCACGTTTCCTTCGGAACGGTCTTCGCGCACCGGCCGGACGATCCTGCCCGCACCGATCGTTCCCACCCCGAACCGGTCTATCCAGCGCTGCCACCGGGACGCAAGCCGGAGCGCAAGAGGATGCGGGCGGCCGGATCTGGCCCGCCTGCCATCGCCGGCGTGACCATCGCCCCGCTCGAAGGCTCTTCACCGGCACCCCGTCCGGGGTGTGCGAACCGTATCCGCAGCCCTGACCAGTATCCGCAGCCCTGACCACCTGTCGCGGCCGCGCCGCTTCCTGCCCACCCTCAGGACAATTCGCCGATCACGTAATCCTCGAGATCGTCGTCGGTGACGGTGATCTCGCTCACCACCTTCCCCCGCATCGAGATGCCGGCCTCGACCACGCTCTCGCAGGTGCCCGTGAGAAGCGGATGCCACTCTGGCAGCGGGTGGCCCTCGAACAGCAGCCGATAGGCACAGGATCGCGGCATCCACGAGGCGACCTCGGGCAGGTTGCGGGGCGTGAGGCGCACGCAGTCGGGCACGAATTCATGGCGGCGCCCATAGAGGGCACAGCGGCAGCTTTCGTGATCGAGGAGCTTGCAGGCGACCGATGTATAGAGCACCTCGCCCGTGTCCTCGTATTCGATCTTGCGCAGGCAGCAGCGGCCGCAACCGTCGCACAGGGCCTCCCATTCGGCTTCGGTGAGCGCCTCGAGCGGAAATCGCTCCCAGAAACGCGGGCGCAGCCCTGGCGCCGCATCGGCTCCGGTGGCAGAAGGCCTGCGGGTGACCGTGGCGACTTCGGGCTCGGTGCGGAAGCCGGCTCCGGCACCAGCATCCGTTCCGATGGCATCAGGCGCCGCATCGGCACGGCCAGCATGGGACCCCGGGCCCGGCACGGCGCCTCCGGGCTCGGAACAGGGGCCGGCGCCGGCGACAGAATCCAGCAGCGATGCCGCGCCCGCCTCGCTCTCACGACCGTTGCCGGCACCCCTTTCCTCCGCCGCGGGTCGGCCCTCCCCGGCATCGGCGGCGACACTCCCATTCCGCCTTTGTGCCTCGGCCGGGAGAGCCGCCGCGCTCTCGGCCCGGTCAGCCATCGCCCCGCCCTTCCGGCAGAGGTCGCGCCGCAGCCTCTGCCCGGCCCTCGCCTGTCGCGTCGATCGTCCCGAGGATCTCCCGCGCCCGGGCGACATCCTTCCTCATCTGCGTGGTGAGCGCGTCGAGATCGGCGAATTTCTCCTCGGGCCGCAGCCACTCGACGAGACCGACCGAGAGACGCCTGCCGTAAAGGTCGCCGTCGAAATCGAGGATGTGGGTCTCCAGCATCGGCACCGCGCTCTCGAACATCGGCCGGATGCCGAGCGAGGCCGCGCCGTGATAGCGCCCGGCCCGCGGCCCGTCGAGCACATCGACGAGCACGGCATAGATGCCGAAGCGCGGCAGGTGCAGCGCCGGGTCGGGGCGGATGTTGGCGGTCGGAAAGCCGAGGGTGCGGCCGCGCCTGTCGCCATGGACGACCTCGCCCTCGATCCGGTGCCAGTGACCGAGCATCCGCGCCGCATCCCGCGGCCGGCCCTCGGCCAGCGCCCTGCGGATGGCGCTCGAGGACACTTCGCCGTCGGCGAAGCGGATGAGAGGCACGGCCCGGGTCACGAAACCGAGCTCCTCGCCCAGAGCCCGCAGCAGCGCCACATCGCCGGCCCGACCGCGGCCGAAGCGGAAATCCTCGCCCACGACCACCCCCTTCACCCCCAGCCCCTCGACCAGCACCTTGCGGACGAAATCCTCGGCCGACATGCCGGCCAGGGCGGCGTCGAAGGGCAGCTCGTAGAGTTTCTCCACCCCGAGCCGCGCAAGCCGGTGGGTCCGGGTGGGGCTGTCGGTCAGGCGGAACGGGGGCGCGTCGGGAGCGAAGAACTGCCGCGGATGGGGCTCGAAGGTGACAACGCCCGCCGGTGCGCCGAGCCGGCCTGCCAGAGCCTGCGCCTCGCCGATCACATGGGCATGGCCGCGATGGATGCCGTCGAAATTGCCGATGGCGACCACCGCCCCCTTTTCGGCCTCGGGCAATCCGCGATAATCCTTCAAGACGTCCATCGATCCCCTCGGCTCATGGCCCGGCGCGGCGTGCTCTGCCGGCTTCATCCCCTGTCCGGCCCTTCCCGGCCCGGCGGCGGCACTCCGCGGGAACGCCCCAAGGGCCGATGGCCGGCGCCCTTTCCGCACCCTGTCCCCCCGCCCTGCCCCGGCCCGAACCGGCCGCCCGCGGGCTTTCAGGAGCCGCTAGGCTCAGCCGGCGCGCGAGGGAGCCAGCACCACCGCCTCGCCGGTAATCACCGCGGTATCCCCCACACGG
>WFPA01000189.1 GCA_015487815.1 Albidovulum sp. | reverse complement strand
GATGAACACGGCCTGCGCCCCGCCGAGCGGTGCTTCGGGGATCGTCACCCTGTGCCCCATGGCGGCGAGGGCGTCATGCACCTCGGGTCTGTAGCCCCGTTCGAGCTGGAGGATGCCCCCGTCGGGGAAGCTGCGCGGCCCGTCGATCGCTTCCTGAGGCTCCATGCCGTAATCGGCGATATTGGTCAGGAAACGCACATGGCCGGCCGGCTGATAGGGGCCTCCCATCACTCCGAAGGCGGCGATTACCTTGCCGTCTCGTCGCAGCATGGCCGGAATGATGGTGTGCATCGGCCGCTTGCCGCCCATCGCCTCGTTCGGATGGCCGGGGGCAAGGGTGAAACCGGCCCCGCGGTTCTGGAACAGGATGCCATAGCGTTCGGAGGCGATGCCCGAGCCGAAGGGGTGATAGATCGAATAGATCAGCGACACCGCCATGCCTTCGCCATCGACCACCGACAGGCATATCGTGTCCCTGTGGGGCGCGCTGGTGAAGCGCGCATGAACCGGATCGGCCCCGGCAGCCGGGTCGGCCATGGCCCGGTCGGGGTCGATGAGGGCGGCCAGACGCGCGGCCGTCTCGTCCGCGAGCATGTGCGCAAGCGCTGCCTCCACCGAAGGCATGGCCGGGTCGGCGATGAAACGGTCGCGCGCGTCATAGGCCAGTTTCGCTGCCTCGGCCTCGAGATGAGCTCTCTCGGCACCGAAGGGCGGCAGGGCGGCGAGGTCGAAACGGGACAGGATCTTCGCCATCAGGATCGCCGTTGCCCCCTGGCCGTTGGGCGGGTGCTCGACGAGCTCGAAATCCCCGTATCTCCCCGAGATCGGCACGCCGTAATCGGCCCGTGTTGCGGCGAAATCCTCAAGCGTGTGCAGCCCGCCCAGCGCCCGGAGCGAGGCCACCATGTCCTCGGCGACCTCGCCGGTGTAGAAGCCGTCGCGGCCCTCGCGTGCGATCTTCTCGAGCACCTCTGCCAGCCGAGGGTGGCGAAAGACGTCGCGGGCCCCGAAAGGGCCATCGTCCTTGAGATAGAAGTGGCGGGCAGCACCCTGCAGCCGCTCTGCGGCCCGGGCCCAGTCGAAGGCGGTGCGGGGCGCGACGGGCACGCCCTCGCGGGCGGCACGGATGGCGGGAGCCAGCGAGGCGGCGATGCCGAGCCGGCCCCAGTCGGCCGAGAGGCGGCAGAAGGCATCGACCGCCCCCGGCACGGTGACGCTGTGCACCGAGCCGTCGGGAATGGCGTCCCAGCCCCTGGCACGCAGCGCCGCCCCCTCGAGCGCCCTCGGGGCGCGGCCCGAGCCGTTGAGGGCGATGACTTCCTCGCCGCCGGCCGGTTTCAGGAGCACGAAACAGTCGCCGCCGATCCCCGTCATCTGCGGCTCGCAGATTCCGAGAAGGACCGCCGCGGCGATGGCCGCATCGACCGCGTTTCCTCCTGCCTCGAGTAGCCGGATGGCCGCAAGCGAGGCCAGGGGGTGCGACGTGGCGCACATCGCCGTCGTGGACAGGACGGGGGAACGCCCCGGCAGGTGAAAGTCGCGCATCTCGCCCTCCTTGCTCATGCACGGCAAGGTTAGAGCCAGTGACAGGCGCTGCCAAGGGCGGGTGCGGTACAGACGGGTAGCGTCCGGGGCGTGCCGGCTCTCCGCTCGCGAAGCGCGCCGACGGGTTCCGTCGAGATCGCAGGCACCGTCTGTCCCCGGATCGGCCCGGAAGGAGGAGAGGGGAGGAGCAGGAAGGATTATCGGAAAACGTAGCCCCGGCACCGCAGCCGGGTGGGGGCTGATATGCTGCGGTGCCGGGTGAGCTTGCGCTCGCTACAGATCCTGTTTCGCCCGAGAAGATGGCGGAAAGTGGGCTGCAACATCATGATCTCATGGCAATTGGATGAAGTTTTTCGGATGCGCGCGCCTGTCAGCATGGAGCCGTTGCCTTGACGGGGCGCCCATGTCAGGATCGGCTCATGGCTGAGGACATGGCCGAAGAGACAGCGCACGGGCGGGGCAAGATGGCGGGTGATCCCGTGTTCTTCGATCGCCGGGAACTCTTCACCATCCTCGATCTTTACGGACGCATGGTCGCCGCCGGCCAGTGGCGCGATTACGGCATCGAGCGCGGGGCCGACCATGTTGCCTTCGCGGTCTTCCGCCGCGCTTCGGAGCATCCGCTCTACCGCATCGTCAAGCGCCCCGCCCTCCGGCGGCGGCAGGGGCAATATGCCGTGATCGGCATGGACGGGCGCATTCTCAGGCGGGGTCACGATCTGGCATCGGTGCTCGAAGTGCTGCGCCGCAAGATGCTCAGGGCGCTCGACTGAAGAAGAGGCTACCCTGCCCGGGGCGCGGGAAAGAGCCGCCTGACGGCCGTCGGATCGCCCCCGCCTCCGGCGCGGATCCGGGCGCGGGCGGCGGCAAGAGGCTCGATCGCCACCGCCATGTGATGAGCATTGGCGTGAAGCAGCATCTTCCTGTCAATGAGGATGCCGACATGACCGCGCCAGAAGACGAGATCGCCGGGGCCGGGAAGGGCGTCTTCCTCGAGCGGTGTGCCGAGTTCGTCTTCCTGCATGTCGCTGTCGCGCGGCGCGATGATTCCCACGAGGCGCAGCGCCAGCTGCACGAGGCCGGAGCAGTCGATGCCGAAGGCGCTGTTGCCGCCCCACAGATAGGGAGTGCCGAGGAGGGTGCGGGCATGGGCGAGGAACTCTCGCCGCATGGCTTCGCAGAGGGGTGCGGCCGTCGCCGGCATGGGCCCGAGATGGACCAGCGGCACGAAGCCGCCATCGTCGAGAGCGAGAAAATCGGTGTTTTTACCCTGCACGGGCCTGCCGCTCAGCCGGCTGCCGACCGAGATTGCCGCGCGCGGCCGCGTCTTGATGTCGGGTGCCGGGTAGAGATGGCTTTGCCGGGCCAGCACCATGTGGCTTGGCGGCGGACCGGGTGGGCCGAGCGCTTCTTCCGCCACCCAGCCGACATGGCCGTCTTCGGCGATGACGAATCCATGGCCTGCCTGCCGGTCGATCAGGGTGACAGGTTCACCGAGGAGCAGCTGTTTCTCGAGCCCGCCGCCGGGACCAGCCAGCAGATCGGCGACAGGGACTCGGATCCGGCGCGTCACTCCTTCGACAAAGGCTTCGGCGGCGACCTTCCCCTTCAGGCTGACATGGGCGACGCGGCCGCTGAAAGCAAGGCGGCGCCTGTCGGCCGGGGGTGGAGCATCGGCCTCAGCCATGGGCCAGCTTCCCGATGGCGCCGAAGAGGGCGCGGCTGCCCTGGCCGAGGCCGCCCCTGGGAAGGCCCGGCCGCGCCTCGGGTGACCAGGCGTAGATGTCGAGATGGGCATAGCGGCGCGCCCCTTCGGCGAAACGACGCAGGAAGAGGGCGGCGGTGATCGAGCCGGCCATGCCACCCTTGGGTGCGTTGTCGAGATCGGCGTTTTCGGGCTCGATCATCTTCTCGTAAGGCGGCCAGAACGGCATGCGCCAGAGCGGATCCGCAAGGCGGCGCCCCTCGGCGAGGATCTCTTCGGCCAGCGTGTCGTCGTCGCAGTAGAGCGGCGGCAGATCGGGGCCGAGGGCGACGCGGGCCGCGCCCGTCAGCGTGGCGAGGGACGCCATGAAGTCAGGCGATTCCTCTGCGCCGAGAGCAAGGGCGTCAGCCAGAACGAGGCGGCCTTCGGCGTCGGTGTTGTTGACCTCGACCGTCCGGCCGTTGCGGGCCCGCAATATGTCGCCGGGGCGGAAGGCATTGCCGCCAACGGCGTTTTCCACTGCCGGGATCAGCACCCTGAGACGCACGGGAAGCCCGTTTTCCATGACCAGCTGCGCCGCTGCGAGCGTTGCGGCCGCCCCGCCCATGTCCTTCTTCATCAGGCTCATGGCCGAGGACGGTTTGAGATCGAGCCCGCCGGTATCGAAACACACCCCCTTGCCGACCAGGGTGACGCGCGGCCCTCTCTCGCCCCAGGACATGTCGATCAGCCTTGGGGTGCTCGAGGCGGCGCGGCCGACGGCATGGATGAGCGGCAGATTCTCCTCGAGAAGATCGTCACCGCGCAGCGTGCGGAAGCGGGCGCCGTGAGCCGCTGCAAGCTTGGCCGCAGCCGCTTCGAGAGCGGCCGGGTCAAGGTCGTTGGCCGGTGTGTTGACGAGATCGCGGGCGAGAAACTCCGCGCGAGCCAGCCGCTCGACGAAGCCCCGGTCCACCCCCTCGGGGGTCACGAGCGCGGCGGCGGGGCGGCGCCTGTCGCGATAGCGGTCGAAGCGATAGCCTTCGAGCAGCCAGCCGAGGCTTTCCGTCAGCGGATCGAACCCTTCGGGTCGGGCCGCGATCCGCCAAGGCCCTTCGGGCAGATGATGGGCCGCGACCGCGAGGTTGAAGCGCTGGCGGGCGCGGGTCCCGTCTGTTCCCCATCCGAGAGCGGCGCCGCCGACCTTTCCCTCGGCGTCGGGCAGAAGCAGCCATTGGCCGGTCTTGCCGGCAAAGCCGCAGCTCTCCGCCCAGCCGCGTGCCGCCTCGGTCAGGCCGGCCTTCCAGCTTTCACATTCGGCCTCGGGCACGAGATGGAGCGGCAGGGCGGACGGGGTCTCGTCAACGAGCCGGGTCATGCTCGAAAGCCTTTCTTCCGTTTCGATCACCCTT
>WFPA01000188.1 GCA_015487815.1 Albidovulum sp. | reverse complement strand
GCGTTTTGATGCCGCTCCGGTTTCTCATTTATGCGGCCTGAGCTTCGAAATCCAAGGGGCTTTTCCAGCCCAGGGCCGAGTGCCTTCGACGCGGGTTGTGAGAGCCGTTGATGTATTCGAAGATGGCCAGTTCGGCAGATCGCCGGGTATCCCATGACCGTTGCCACAGCAGCTCGGCCTTGATCGTCTTGAAGAAGGTCTCGACGGCTGCATTGTCGTAGCAGTTTCCCTTGCCGCTCATGGACACCTTGAACCCATGCTGGCGCAGTATCTTCTGATAGTCATGCGAACAATACTGACTGCCGCGGTCGGTGTGGTGGATGCAGCCCTTCGGCGGCTGCCTCAACGCAACTGCCATCTTCAGGGACCGGATCGCCAGGTCGCGTTTCATCCGGTTGCTCACCGCCCAGCCTATGACGCGCCGCGAATGCAGATCCAGGATGACAGCCAGGTAGAGCCAGCCCTCGCGCGTCCAGACATAGCTGATGTCGCCCGCCCATTTCCGGTTCGGGCGGTCAGCGGCAAAGTCTCGGTTCAGCAGGTTCGGAGCAATGTTGAAGCTGTGGTTGCTGTCTGTCGTCGCCTTGAACTTCCTGTTTCTTTTCACCGCAATGCCGTTTTCACGCATCAGACGGCCGACGCGGCGGTGCCCCACATCCAGCCCCAGCTCCTTCAGTTCCTCGGTCATGCGCGGCCGGCCATAGCTGCACAAGCTCAGGCGGAACTGTTCCCGGATATGGGCAAGAACGACCAGGTCTCGGCGCTGGCGACGGCTTATGGGGCGGCCGCGCCAGGCGCGGTAGCCTCGGGGGCTGACACCCATGATCCGATACAGGCGACTGACAGGCATCCGGTTGCGGTGTTCTTCCACGAAGGCAAATCTCATTTGCTTCTCTGAGCGAAGAACACCGTGGCTTTTTTTAGAATGTCCCTCTCCTCCCGAAGCAGGCGATTCTCCTTGCGAAGCCGGGCCACCTCGCGTTCAAGATCAGACTGGGCGGCCGGCTTCTCGGGATTGCGCCGATCCTGCTGGATCCAGCGGCTCAGCGTGGAAAAGCCGATGCCAAGATCGGCCGACACCTGCCGACGGCTCAGGCCGCTCGTAAGGGCCAAACGCACAGCCTCTGCGCGGAATTCAGGGGTTGGTCTCGGTGCCATGTGCCATGATGGCTCTCCTTTGTGGCAGAATACCAAGTCAAAGGAGCGGAACAATTCCGCAACAGGTCCAGGGAGCCTGGTGCCCGGAGCGAAGGTCGCCGATGTCGCGCGGCGGCACGCGGTGACCCGTTGGCAGGTTTATGATTGGCGCAAGAAGCTGATGGCCGGTGCGCTGGCGTTACCCACCGAGACGGCTGACGACCAGATGTTCGCGGCGCTTGTGGTTGAGGCCAAGCCGGCGCGTCCTGCACCCAGTCGGAAACGGTGCCGCGGTGGGGTCAGATCAAGCAGGATCGAACTGGTGGTGGATGACGTGACCCTGCGGGTGGCGTCGGACATCGATGAGGCGCAATTGACCCGGATGATCCGCGCGATCCGGGCGGCAACGCAATGATCTCGCCGACCGGCGGGTTGCGCGTCTACGTGGCCACGCGTCCGACGGATTTCCGCAAGGGCATAGACGGCCTGGCGCTGCTGGTTCAGGAGGCGATGGGCCTCGACCCGTTCAGCGGCGCGGCCTTTGTCTTCCGCGCCAAACGGGCGGACCGGATCAAGGTGCTGGTCTGGGATCAGACCGGTATCGTGCTGGTTCACAAGCGCCTGGAGGGCGCGAAGTTCGTCTGGCCCAAGGCACAGGACGGCGTGATGAAGATGTCGCCCGCCCAATTCTCGGCGCTGTTCGAGGGGCTCGACTGGCGGCTTGTGCGGCCCGAACGCGTGCGGCGGCCGGAACTGGCGGGATAGTTGCGGATGAGTGACGCAGCCTTGTTTTGACGGTGGTCGTAATCACGCCCATGTGCTTGATCGCAGCCATGACTGACACCGCCCTGGTCGAAGAAAATGCCTGCCTGGAGGCCCGCCTCGCCGAGACCGAGGCGGCGCTGGCGGATGCGGTCGCGGCCCAGAGGCGGCTGGAGAGCATCGTCAGCGAATTGCGACGGGAAAAGTTCGGGCGGAAATCCGAAAAGCTCGATCCGGAACAGTTCAACCTGCCGCTCGAGGATGTGGAACTGGTGCAGGGCGTTCTGGAAGCGGCGCAGGAGAAAGCGCGGCGCGCACTGAAGGGACAAGGCCGTGCCGAAAGCGGCACGCCGAACCGGAACCGCGGTCACCTCCCAAAGCATCTGCCCCGTGTTGAGCGGATCATCGAGCCGCAGAGCACGTTGTGCCCCTGCGGGTGCGGCGAGATGGCCAGGATTGGTGAGGCTGTCTCCGAGCGGCTGGACGTGGTGCCAGCCCAGCTCCGCGTGCTGGTGACCCGCCGTCCGAAATACGCCTGCCGGCGCTGTTCCCGCGCAGTGGCCCAGGCGCATGCGCCGGAACATGTCGTGCCCGGAGGCCTGCCCACCGAAGCGCTGATCGCCCAGGTCATGGTGGCCAAGTTCGGCGACCACCTTCCATTTTATCGCCAGGCGGAAATCTACACCCGGCAGGGGATCACGCTGGACCGGGCGACGCTCGGCAACTGGGTCGGTCGCGCCTGCTTCCACCTGCGTCCGATCGCGGATCACCTGAAGGAGCGGCTGAAAGGCGCGGACCGGATCTTCATGGATGAAACTCGCGCCCCGGTGCTCGATCCCGGGCGACGAAAGACCAAGACCGGCTACTTCTGGGCCATTGTCGCCGATGACCGGGGCCATGGCGGCGTCGATCCGCCGGTTGTGATGTTCCACTATGCGCCCGGCCGCGGCGCCGTGCATGCGCTCCGCTTCCTCGAGGGCTATCGCGGGCACTTCGTGCAATGCGACGGCTATGACGCCTATGACAAGCTTACCAGGGTGGACCGGCCCGAGGGACCATGGACGCTTGTCCATTGCTGGACGCACGCCCGTCGGAGGTTCGTCAAACCGCTGGAAAAGAACGGCTCGCCAATTGCCGAGGAGGCCCTCCGCCAGATCGCCGGGCTCTATATGCCGTCGAGAAATCCGTGCGCGGCCTGGCCCCCGACGCCCGACTTGCGGCCCGGCGCGAACTTTCCGCACCGATCATCGCGGCCTTCCGCCCCTGGCTCGAGGCACAGCTGTCGCGCATCCCGCGTTCGTCAAAGCTGGCCGAGGACATCCGCTACACCCTGGCGCGCTGGCCCGGCCTGACGCGGTTCCTTGAAGACGGCCGTCTGGAACTGGACACAAACCCCGTCGAAAACCAGATCAGGAAGATCGCTCTGACCCGGAAAAACGCCCTCTTCGCGGGACACGAGGTCGGGCAGAAAACTGGGCATTGCTCGCCAGCCTGATCGCGAACTACAAGATGTGCGACGTCGATCCGGTCAGATACCTCTCCGACACGCTGCGCGCGTTGCTTGACGGCCACCCCAGAAGCCGCATCGACGAACTCATGCCCTGGACCTTCTCAACCGCGTCAAGCCGCGCCGCGTAGGAGAGCGACGAGGCGCTTACATTAGGCTGGTTTTTCGAGCCACTTCACTACCGATGGTCGGGAATCCAGCCATGGTGCCGACCAAGCTGCGCGGGGTGAAGGTGGCGGGACGACGGGCAGGTTATGAACATTAATGAACGGGCCCTTCTGGCGGACCGCGCCCATGACAGCAGCACCATCCGGGTCATGCTGTAGCGGCAGGAGGGCGAGGCGGATATCCCGCCGCTGCCGCGCCTAACCCGGTCATTCCGAACAACCGCAAGGCCTGCACGGGGCGCAATCAGGTCGAGCATTTCTTCGACCAGCTTGAACACTTCCGCGCCGTCGCGACCAGATACGACAAGCGCGACAACGACCGTCTCGCCTCCTTTCGGTGCGCCTCCACAAGGATCTGACTGCGAACTTGTGGGCCGGTAACCGGCCCCGCCTTGCCCCGCGCCGCGCCCGCCTCTAACCTTGCTGCGATGCCGCAACCCGAGGTTCGCCCCCTTGCTCTACCGCCTCCTCATGATTCTTGCCTTGCCGGCCTGGGCGGCGGTTTTCGCGTGGCGGCTGGCGCGCGGGCGCGAAG
>WFPA01000187.1 GCA_015487815.1 Albidovulum sp. | reverse complement strand
ATGTCGGCATGCCGATCGTCGGTTCCTATTTCCCGCCCGATTTCGAGGAGAAGGCCCGGGCCGAGGCTCGTGAGCGGCTCGAAGCCTGGATCGCCTCCCACGGCTTCGATGGTTTCGACGTGACCGCCGATGTCGCCATGGGCTCGATCTATCGCAAGATCCTCGACCGGGCCCGCAGGATCAATCCCGACCTGATCGTCATCGGGGCCCACAGGCCCGAATTCCAGGACTACCTCCTCGGTTCGAACGCGGCCCGGGTGGTGCGCCATGCCGATCAGTCGGTCTATGTCGTCCGTCACCCGAACGGAGCCTGAGGCGCGAGGCAAGGGCGCGACGTGGAGACGCGGGAAGGGTGAGGCCATGAGGGGCTGAGCAGACATACCGGCTGAGCGCTGGCAGGGCGTTGCCCCGCCGCACATGTCAGGAGAAGAGCGATGGGACATCTGTTTGGTCGCTCGACCCGGGCTTCCCTGCCCGTGGTCGAGCGGGGGGAAGGCTGCTGGCTGATCGACGAGACGGGCCGGCGCTGGCTTGACGGCTCGGGGGGCGCGGCCGTTTCCTGCCTAGGTCATTCCGATCGGGAGGTGACCGAGGCGATCAAGGCCCAGCTGGACAGGGTCGCGTTTGCCCATACCGCCTATTTCACTTCGCGTCCGGCCGAGGACCTGGCCGATCTTCTGGCCGCCCACGCGCCGGGAGACCTCGACCGGGTCTATCTGGTCTCGGGTGGGTCCGAGGCGGTCGAGGCAGCCATCAAGCTGGCGCGGCAGTATTTCATAGAGATCGGCGAGCCTGAGCGCCATCGCATCATTGCCCGTCGGCAGAGCTATCACGGCAACACGCTCGGGGCGCTTGCGGCCGGGGGCAACATGTGGCGGCGCCGGCAGTTCGACCCGCTCCTGATCGAGACCTCGCACATTTCCCCCTGCTACGCCTATCGCGGGCAGATGCCGGGGGAAACGCTCGAGGCCTACGGGCAGCGGGTGGCGAACGAGCTTGAAGCCGAGATCGAGCGGCTCGGGCCGGAAACGGTGATGGCCTTCATCGCCGAACCCGTCGTCGGGGCGACGATGGGGGCGGTGCCGCCGGTGCCGGGCTATTTCCGCCGTATCCGCGAGATCTGCGACCGCCATGGCGTGCTGCTGATTCTCGACGAGGTGATGTGCGGCATGGGGCGGACCGGCACGCTCTTCGCCTGCGAACAGGAAGGGGTCGTGCCCGACATTCTCACCCTCGCCAAGGGGCTTGGCGCCGGCTATCAGCCGATCGGGGCGATGATGTGCTCCTCCCGCATCTTCGATGCCATCGACCGCGGCAGCGGCTTCTTCCAGCACGGCCACACCTATATGGGCCACCCGACGGCGGCGGCAGCCGGCCGGGCGGTTGTCGAGGCGCTGATAACCCGCGATCTGCCGGCCCGCTCACGCAAGATGGGCGAGAAACTCGATGCCCTGCTGCGCGCCCGTTTCGGCCAGCACCCTCATGTCGGCGACATTCGCGGCCGCGGCCTCTTCCGCGGCATGGAGTTCGTTCGCGACCGCAGCACGAAGGAGCCTTTCGATCCGGCCGTGCGCCTTGCCGCCCGGCTCAGGCAGGCCGCCTTCGAGGAAGGGCTGATCTGCTACCCGATGGGTGGCACGATCGACGGCAGGCGCGGCGACCATGTGCTTCTGGCCCCGCCTTTCATCATCACCGAGGGAGAGCTCGAGATGCTCGTCGATCGGCTCGAAGCTGCCCTTTCCCGCGTGCTCGACGAGATCGGCGGCTGAGGGCTCCGGCCGCCCCGCATGCCGGCTCTGTCCGGGACCTGCCCTTGCGCCGCGCCGCGCCATTTCGTAGCACATGCAACGGAATGATCGGAGCGGTCGAAAGGGAGAGGGAGCGATGCGCGAGGCAGTCAGGCAGGAGCTCGAAGACGGCGTTCTGGTGGTCACGGTGGACAACCCGCCCGTGAACGCGCTTGGCGCCGAAGTCAGGCGCGGGCTCGTTGCGGCGATGGAGCGGGCCGATGCCGACGAGGCGGTCGAGGCGGTGGTGATCCGCGGCGAAGGCCGCACCTTCCCGGCCGGGGCGGACATCCGCGAATTCGGCAGGCCTCCGGCCGAACCCTGGCTGCCCGATGTCGTGAACCGCATCGAGGCCTGCACGAAGCCGGTGGTTGCCGCGCTCCACGGCACCGCGCTTGGCGGCGGGCTCGAGGTTGCCCTCGCCGCCCATTGGCGCATCGCCGACAGGCAGGCGAAGGTCGGGCTGCCCGAGGTCAATCTCGGCATCCTGCCCGGCGCCGGCGGCACCCAGCGCCTGCCGCGGATCGTCGGGGCGCAAAAGGCGCTCGACATGATGCTCTCGGGCCGCCATGTGCCGGCCGCGGAAGCGCATGAGCTCGGCATCATCGACCGGATCGCCGAAGGGGATCTTCTCGAGGAAGCGAAGATGTGGGCGCAGGAGATTGCCGGCCGGGCCGACGCCCTGCGCCGCACCGGCACGCGCACCGACGGGCTTGCCGACCCCGAAGGCTGGCGGACTGCCTGCGACGCGGCGAGGGCGCGGCTCGAGAAGAAGTCGCCGCAGCTCTTTGCGCCCTTCCGCATCGTCGAATGTGTCGAGAAGGTGATCGAACTGCCGATCGATGAAGGCATGGCCTTCGAACGGCAGGCTTTCGAGGCCTGCATGAGATCGCCCCAGCGCGAAGGGCTGATCCATGCCTTCTTCGCCGAGCGGCGGGCGCGCAAGATTCCCGAAGCCGAGCGCGGCACGGCCCGGCCGCTCGAACGTGTCGGCGTGATCGGTGGCGGCACCATGGGATCGGGCATTTCCGTGGCCATGCTCAAGGCCGGTCTGCCGGTGACGATGGTGGAGCGCGACGAGAGCGCGGCCGCGGCGGGGCGCGAGCGCGTCGCCGGCATCCTTGCGCGCGATGTCGAGCGTGGCCGGCTCACACCCGGGAAGCGCGATTCCCTTCTCGCCGCCTTCACCACCACGACCGATTATGATGCCCTTTCCGATGCCGATCTTGTCGTCGAGGTGGCCTTCGAGGACATGACTGTCAAGCAGGAGATCTTCCGCAGGCTCGACGAGGTGGCGAAGAGGGGAGCCATTCTTGCAACCAACACTTCCTATCTCGACATCAACGAGATCGCTGCATCCACATCGCGCCCCGAGGACGTGATCGGGCTTCATTTCTTCTCGCCCGCCCACATCATGAAGCTGCTCGAGATCGTGGTGGCCGACGCCACCTCCGATGATGCCGTGGCGACGGGTCTTCAGCTCGCGAAACGGCTCGGCAAGGTGCCGGTGCGCGCCGGGGTGTGTGACGGATTCATCGGCAACCGCATCTACAACCGCTATGTCGAGGAGGCCTTCTTCATCATGGAGGATGGCGCCTCGCCCTACGAGATCGACCGGGCGGTGCGCAATTTCGGCTATCCGATGGGGCCGTTCGAGGTGGCGGACCTCGCAGGGCTCGACATCGGCTGGGCCGCCCGCAAGCGCCGCGCTCCGACCCGCGACCCGCGCCGGCGCTATGTTGCCATCGCCGACAAGCTGTGCGAACGCGGCTGGTTCGGCCAGAAGACGGGGCGCGGCTGGTATCGCTACGAGAAGGGCAACCGCAAGGGGCAGCCCGACCCGGAAGTGCTCGAGATCGTCGCCTCGGAGCGGATCCTCAAGGGGGTGCCCGTCGGTGCCTTCACCGAGGAGGACATCATGCGCCGCTATCTCGCGGCGATGATCAACGAGGCGGCCAATGTGGTACATGAGGGGATCGCATTGCGCCCCTCGGATGTCGATGTGGTGGCGGTCTACGGCTATGGCTTCCCCCGTTGGCGCGGCGGGCCGATGAAACATGCCGACATGGTGGGGCTCGAAAACATTCTTGCCGATATCGAGGCCTTCGCCGAGGAAGATCCCGTCGTGTGGCAACCTTCGCCGCTCTTGGTCGATCTTGTCCGCCGCGGCGAGAATTTCGACAGTCTCAACCGCGACTGACCCGCCCCGGTCCCCTGCGCGGGTCGTGGAAGCCCTCGGTCGAGAAAGATCCGGCCGGCCCCCAAGGCGAATGACACGGGGCCGGCCGGCTTGTCGGGGGGGGCGACCGGGGGGAGGCCGGTCGCCCTGCCCGTGCCTTTCGCGGCACGGGGTTCGCGTGTTCCGTCCTCAGGGGCGCGGCGTGCGCAACGGGCGGCGGGCCCGCGGCGGCAGCGGTGCCCGGCGCCGGCTGCGGACGATCTGCCAGCCCGAGCGCGCGAGATAGCGCACCGGAGCCGTGAAGCCCGAAAGAATGTGCACCAGCCGCGAGAAGGGGAACAGGAGGAAGATCGTCAGCCCGAGGAACAGGTGCAGCTTGAAGAGGATGTTCACATCCGCGATGTAGCTCGCCGCATTCGGGTCGAAGCTCCAGATGCCCTGGGCCCAGCGCATCAGCTTGACCATTTCCTCGCCGTCGAGATGCCGGACGGAAACGGTGATGGTCAGAAGACCCAGCACCAGCTGCAGGAGCAGCAGGCTCAGGATCAGGTTGTCCATCGGTGTCGAATGCTTGCGGATTCTCGGGTCGGCAAGCCGGCGGTGCAGGAGCAGGATGCCGCCAAGGAGGGCGATCACCCCGGCAACGCCCCCCGAGACCATCGCGAGGATCTGCTTGGCGCCGTGGCTGACGCCGAGCGCATCGAACACCCAGACCGGCGTCAGGAGGCCGAAGAGGTGACCGAAGAAGATCAGCAGCACGCCGGCGTGAAACAGCACCGAACCGATCATCAGCTGCCGGCGCCGCAGGAGCTGACTCGACTTGGTCTTCCAGGTGAACTGATCGCGGTCATAGCGGGCCATCGAGCCGAGGATCAGCACGGTGAGGGCGATATAGGGATAGATACCGAAAAGGATCTCGTTCATCGGGGCCTCCTTCAATGGGGCTTGGCAGGGGCGGGGGGCGCCATGTCGATGCGGGCGAGCATCTCGCGCACCTCGGGGCAGCCGGCGGAAGGATCGGGGCCGAAGACGACCTCGGTTTCCTCCCAGGCGGCGTCGATGGCCGCGAGGTCGTTCGGGTCCTCGTCAGGGATGGCGAGGAGCGGCTCGAGCGCCTTCGCGGAAGGCTTCGAACCCGCCAGATCGACGAGGGCCGCGAAGACCGCTGCATGACGACTCGATCGCCGCTCCAGGCGCTGGCGCAGCGCCTCGAGGATGTGGCTGGCGTCGCCGAGCATCTCCCGCATCTCCCTTGCCGGCCGGGTGGCGAGATATTCGAGCAGAACCGGCAGATGGTCCGGCAGCTCGGTTGCCGCGAGATCAAAGCCGGCGCGCCGGTAGATCTCCAGAAGCTCCACCATCGCCCCGCCCCGTTCGCGGCTCTCGCCATGCACATGCTCGAACAGGTTGAGCGAAAGGGAGCGTGACCGGTCGAAAAGCTCGACATATTCGGCCTGAAGATCCCACAGGTCTTCCGCCTCGATATGGTCGATGAGTTCGCCAAGCTCCGCCTTCGCACGGCGGGTGAGGCGCCCGTCGGCCGCGAGAATGTCGCGGATGTCCGGCAGGGCCTCCTTGAGCCCCTCGGCAGGATAGCTCAACAGCACCGACAGCGCCTTCAGGGTCGGATCAAGCCGGATCGGTTTCATTTGAGCGCCTCCGTCGGGAAGGTGAAGCGGGTGCGGGGACAGGCCGGACCGCCGCCGAAGAGCGTGCCGGCGGAGCGGCCCGGCGTGCATCCGCCGCCATCGGTAAAGGAGCAGCCGCCCTTGAGCTCGTAGGCGTCCTCCGCAAGCTCGCGATGGGTGGTCGGGATGACGAAACGGTCCTCGTAATTGGCGATGGCCATGATGCGATACATCTCCTCCATCGCCTCGGGCGTCATGCCGACCCGGGCGGCCAGCGCCTCGTCGGTCACCCCGTCCACCGTCTTCGCCCGCATGAAGGCGCGCATGGCCAGCATCTTCTCGAGGGCGGCGACGATCGGCGCCTCCTCGCCCGCCGTCAGCATGTTGGCGAGATAGCGCACCGGGATGCGCAGGGAGCGCACGTCGGGCATGCCGTCGCGCTCGTCGAGCTGGCCGGCCGAGGCGGCGGTGGAAATGGGCGAGAGCGGCGGCACATACCACACCATCGGCAGCGTGCGGTATTCCGGGTGCAGCGGGAAGGCGATCTTCCACTCCATCGCCATCTTCCAGATCGGCGAATGTTTCGCCGCCTCGATCCACTCTTCCGGCACGCCGTCCTCGCGGGCGAGCTCCTGCACCACCGGGTCGTTCGGATCGAGGAACACGTCGAGCTGGGCCTCGTAGAGGTCCTGCTCGGTCTCGGCCGATGCCGCCTCGCGGATGCGGTCGGCATCATAGAGGATCACGCCGAGATAGCGGATGCGGCCGACGCAGGTTTCCGAGCACACCGTCGGCATGCCGCTCTCGATCCGCGGATAGCAGAAGGTGCATTTCTCCGACTTGCCGGTGGACCAGTTGTAGTAGATCTTCTTGTAGGGGCAGCCCGAGACGCACATCCGCCAGCCGCGGCACTTCTCCTGGTCGATGAGGACGATGCCGTCCTCCTCGCGCTTGTAGATCGCCCCCGACGGGCAGGAGGCGACGCAGGAGGGGTTGAGGCAGTGCTCGCACAGCCGGGGCAGATACATCATGAAGGTGTTCT
>WFPA01000186.1 GCA_015487815.1 Albidovulum sp. | reverse complement strand
CGGGATAATCCCGCAATTGAAAGGACGGAAAAATGCCCCGTGCACAAGGCGCGCGGTCGCAGCTGGCGGCCGCGTTTGAAACCACCTATGGAATCGCGCCGGCCTCCGGCTTCATGCAGATGCCATTCGCCAGCGCCTCGCTCGGGGCCGAGCAGCCGCTGCTGGCCTCGGAGCTTCTCGGCTACGGCCGCGACCCACTGGCACCCTTGAAGGACGCGGTGACGGCCGACGGCGACATCAAGGTGCCGCTCGATGCCGAAGCCTTCGGCTTCTGGCTGAAGGCGGCGTTCGGCAACCCGACCACCACCGGCACTACGAACAAGACCCACACCTTCAAGTCGGGTTCGTGGAACCTGCCCAGCATGGCGATCGAGGTGGCGATGCCGGAGATCCCGCGCTTTGCCATGTACACGGGCTGCGTGCTGGATCAGCTCAGCATCGCCATGCAGCGCTCGGGGTTGCTGACGGCGGACGTCAAGCTGGTGGCGCAGGGCGAGACTGTCGCCACGGCCACGGCGGCTGGCACCCCTACGGCCTACGCGCTGCAACGCTTCGGTCACTTCAACGGGGCGATCAGGCGAAACGGCACGGCACTCGGCAACATCGTCTCGGCCGATCTCACCTATGCCAACAATGTCGAGCGCATCGAAACCATCCGCAACGACGGGCGCATCGACGGGGCCGACCCCTCGATTGCCGCGCTCACCGGCAAAATCGACGTGCGCTTCGCCGATACCACGCTAATGGACCAGGCGCTGAACGGAACATCGGCGAGCCTCGAGTTCTCCTGGACTATCTCGGCGAATGTGAGCCTGACGATCACCGCGCATGCGGTCTACCTTCCGCGCCCCCGGGTGGAAATCCAGGGGCCGCAGGGCATCCAGGCCAGCTTCGACTGGCAGGCGGCCCATGATCCCGTGGCCGGGCAGATGTGCACGGTCGTTCTCAAGAACCAGGTGGGAAATTACTGACCATGTTGACGCTCGACCTGACCAACGAACCGCGCTGGCATGGCCTCGCCCCCGGTGTCCGTGTGCAGCTGCGCCCGCTGACCACCGCGCTGATGGTGGCGACGCGCAGCGATCCGGCTGTGGAGGCCGTCCCCGAAGAGGCTTCCGACGAGGAACGCGCCGTTGCTTTCGCCAAGGCGCTGGCCCGGCGCGCCGTACTTGCCTGGGAAGGGGTGGGCGATGGCGACGGCAACCCCATCGAACCGAGCCCCAAGGCCATCGATGCGCTGCTCGACATCTGGCCGATCTTCGAGGCGTTCCAGACCGGCTATGTGGCGAAGGGCCTCATGCTGGAGCAGGAAAAAAACGCCTCCGCGCTCTCGCCGAGTGGTCCTTCGGCGGGGGCGAGCGATACTGCGAGGCCTGCTCGCAAATCTGCCCGGACTGCCCGCAAGTCCTGAATGCGCCGCAGACATATGAGGGGGTGCAGGTCTGGGACCTGGTGGGGCGTATCGGCGGCCAGATCCGGGTGGCGCCCTCTGGTGCAATCCTTGGCTGGGACATGGGCGCGGCGCTGGCGCTTGCCAGGGCGCTGAGCATCGATCCCGCGCCGGTGGCCGAACTGTTGCCCGCGATCGAGGCGGTGATGGTGGGCAAAATCAATGAACGGATCGCGGAAAACGCGAACAATGACTTGGGCTGATCGTGGAACTCGGTGCAGGGCACCTGCCCAACGGTCAGTGCGGTCAGAACCGATCCGCACGATCACGGGATTCCGCGTTTCCGGCTCCTTTCGCCAGTCCCTTGAGATCGGCCCTCTCCGGAATCGGTACCAGCAATACGCCGGCGCCTTTCGGGATGAAGGCAAACCTCTGGCCGGGTTCCCAGTTCCGGGCCGCTCGGATCGCCTCAGGGATCGAGACCTGGAAACGCTTCGAAAGGGTGGCGGTATTCGGCATGGTCTTTTCCCTCGGGTCTGGAGCGCATGATCTGCGCCAGGTCGTCCGACAAATCAAGGAAACAGGAAAATGGCAGAGAAACGCGTGTCCGTACGCCTCGCCGCGGTGGGCGGCAAGCAGGTGCGGGCCGAGCTCGAGGGTATCGGCGAGGCCGGAAAGCGCGGCTTCGGCAAGGCCTCGCTCGAGATGGAGATCGCCAACGCCAGGCTCGCGAAGTTTGCCCGACGTGCGAAGATCGCCGCCGGCATCATGGCGGCGGCGGCCGTTTCGGCTGGTATCGCCATGGTGCGCTCCGGGCTGCAGGTGATCGACGAACAGGCCAAGCTGGCGGCAAGCCTCGGAACCACGACCGAAAGCCTGCAGATGCTGGCACGCGCGGCCGAACTGGCGGGCGTCTCGCAGGGCGAGGTCGAGCAGGCCACCATCATGATGACCAAGAGCCTGTCCCAGGCCGCCCAAGGCACCGGGCCGGCGGTGAAGGCGCTCGAGCAACTGCACCTGTCGGCCACCAATCTCGCGAAACTGCCGATCGACGAGAAGCTGACGGCGATCCAGGACGCCATCCAGCGTTACATCCCGGCCGCCGAGCGCGCCGCGGTCGCCTCGCAGGTCTTTGGGGCGCGGGCCGGGCTGATCTTTTCGCGCATCGACAGCGCGACCTTGCGGCAGGCGACCAGGGACGTGAAGGATTTCGGCGTAGCAGTCTCGGAGCAGGACGCGGCGCAGATCCAGCGCACCAACGATGCGCT
>WFPA01000185.1 GCA_015487815.1 Albidovulum sp. | reverse complement strand
GGCCTGTCTTTCCGGGGCTGGCCGCCGGTCGCACCGGCAGCCTTCTCGGCCAGGAGCGCCTCGCCCAGCTTTCGCAACGATTTGCGCAGATCTTCATTCTCGATGGAAGAGAGCTCGCGATCAAGTGAACGAAGCCTGTGCCGCGGCGGGGCCGGCTTCGCGGGCGGCGGAGGCTCCGGCACGAACAGCATCTCGGCCGCGCTCTGGGTCACGCGGATGCGGCTGATGGCATTGTAACCATGCACCGCATTGATCCTCTCGCGGATCTCCTCGCGGCGGGCATCGACGATCGGGGCGAAGGCACCATTCGTGAGCAGGGTGAGCGTGGCACCGAAGCCGTCCCTTGCATAGCTTATCTTCACGGGGCGACACATGGCCGCGATCTCGGCGCCCACCACCTCGCGCCAATGGGTCAGCAGCCGGGTTTCGGCGAAACCACGCTTCTCGGCGGCGGGGCGGATCTGCCGACGGACGATTTCCCCCAGGCGCACCGCCCCCCGGCCGCGTCGCCCCTTGCCCTGAGCGTTCCCCTTGCCCATGACTGATCTCCCATTCGTCCACAGCGAGGCCCTGCCATGCGCACCGCCCCAGCCCGTCCTTCGCTCCTGTCGGATGCCTCCGTGGATCCGTTCGAGGCCGAAGCCATCGGCGCCACCCTCCTCGCCTGGTATGACGTCAATGCCCGCGTCCTGCCCTGGCGTGTGCCGCCGGCGATGAGCCGCGCCGGCCATCTGCCCGACCCTTACCATGTCTGGCTCTCGGAAGTCATGCTCCAGCAGACGACGGTGACCGCCGTCATCCCCTATTTCACCACATTCCTGCGCCGCTGGCCGACGATCGGCACCCTGGCGGCGGCTGACGAGCGCGAAGTGATGGCCGCCTGGGCCGGGCTCGGCTACTACGCCCGGGCGCGCAATCTCGTCCGCTGTGCCCGGAAGGTGGTGGCCGAGCATGGCGGCCGTTTTCCGAAGGAAGAGGCCGCGCTTCTCGCCCTGCCCGGCATAGGCCCCTATACCGCCGCCGCCATCCGGGCGATCGCTTTCGGCAAGCGGGCGGTAGTGGTCGATGGCAATGTCGAACGGGTGATGGCCCGGCTCTTCGCCGTCGGGACACCGCTGCCTGCCGCCAAGGCCGACCTGAAGGCGCTGGCCGCCGCGCTCACCCCCGCATCACGGCCCGGCGATCATGCCCAGGCGCTGATGGATCTCGGTGCCACCATCTGCACCCCCGCAACGCCCGCCTGCGGTGCCTGCCCGCTCGGCGACCGTTGCCGCGGCCGCGCGCGGGGCATCGCAGCCGAATTGCCACGGCGCGAAAGACGCAAGGCCCGGCCCGTGCGCTTCGGCACCGCCTTCGTGGCGCGGCGGGCGGACGGAGCCCTCCTTCTCGAGCGCCGTCCGCCCGAAGGTCTGCTCGGGGGCATGCTGGCATTTCCAACCACGCCCTGGTCATCCGCAAGGCCCGAAGCCGCCCCGCCCCTGACCGGCGACTGGCGACGTCTCGAGGGCGAGGTGCGCCATGTCTTCACCCATTTCGCGCTTCATCTGGAGCTGTTCGTCGCCCGGCTTCCCCTCGGGGTCGAAGCGCCTCCGGGGCTGTTCTTCCTGCCGGACGACTCCTTCCGCATGACCGACCTGCCGAGCCTCATGCGCAAGGTCTGGCGCATGGCGCGGCCAGCCCTCGAAGGACAGGTGCAAGGGCCGTGAAAATGCCTGACGAATGCGGTAATGTGCGGGCGGAAACGGGAGGATGGCCCATGACTCAGGAAGACGCTGCAGGTGGAAGCACCCCACGGCTCCGCCCCATTCGCGGCACCCTCGGCGAGGCCCTGCCCTTCTGGATCTCGCTCCTGATCATCCCGCTCGTCGCCTTCGCCGCGACGACAGGCGGCTGGGCCCTTCTGCTGGTGCCGGCCTTTCCCTGGTGGATCACCTCGCTGCTGGATGCCCTCACGGGGCTCGACAGGAGGAATGCCGATCCGAACACGCCGGAAAAGCGGCTCTTCTGGTATCGGCTCATCACGCTTCTGTGGTTCCCGATCGAATTTGCCGTGATCTTCGGTGCCATCCGGTATGTCACCCATACCGACCATCTGTCGGGCTGGGAGAAGCTCGGACTCTTCTTCGGCATCGGCATTGTCTCGGGCACGATCGGCATCACCTACGCCCATGAGCTCATGCACCAGAAGAACCGCCTTGAGCGCTGGCTGGGCGATCTGCTGATGGGGCTGGTGCTCTACGGGCATTTCCGCTCGGAGCATCTTCTGGTGCACCACCCCTGGGTCGGCACGCCGCGCGACGCGGTGACGGCACGCTACAACGAGGGCTTTCACCGCTTCTTCCCGCGGGTTCTGGCCGAGTGCCCGCGCTCGGCCTGGAAGGCCGAAGTCGCCCGTCTGGCGCGCGCCGGCCTGCCCTGGTGGCATCTGCGCAACCCCTTCTGGCGTTACGGCGCGCTGGCCGCGCTCTTTCTCGTCCTCGCCTGGCTCGTCGGCGGCCGGGAAGGGGTCGGCCTCTTCATCTTCCAGGCCTTCATCGCCGTGTGGCAGCTGGAGCTGACGAATTATGTCGAGCATTACGGGCTCACCCGAAAGCATCTCGGCAACGGGCGCTACGAACCGGTGGGGCCGCATCATTCCTGGAACGCGGCGCACAGGGTGACGAACTGGCTGCTCATCAACCTGCAGCGCCATTCCGACCATCACATCAAGCCGCAGCGGCGCTTTCCGCTCCTCCAGAACCACGACGAGCGCGTGGCGCCACAGCTGCCCTTCGGCTATCCGCTCACGGGCTTCATCGCCATGGCGCCCCCCTTGTGGAAGCGGATGATGAACCCGCGCGTGAAGGAATGGCGCCGCACCTTCTACCCCGAGATCGGCGACTGGCGTCCCTATCGGCGGATGGACTTTCCGTTGCCGCGCAATGCCCCCTGAACCTCTCATGCCCTGCGACCGGCCCCGGCTCGCCCCGCTCTACGAGGCCGCAGAGTATCGCGTGCGGAGCCCGTGGGACGAAATCGTGCTCCGGGTCGGACAGCCGAACGCAGCACTCGATCGGCTCCTTGCGCGCATGGGCGCCGCCTCGCTCAGCTGCATCACCGCCTTCAACCCCGCGAGCACGCCCCTGCCCCCCGGCGAGAACCGGGCCCGACAGGCGCGGCTCGCCCGCCGGGTGGCCGGGATGGGGCTACGGACGCTGCCGGGCATCAATCGCGACCCGGCCGCGCGCTGGCCCGACGAGGAAACGCTCTGCATTCTCGACATCGCCGCCAAGCAGGCCCGCACGCTCGCACGGGAATTCGGCCAGTGCGCCCTTCTCAGGGTCGAACGCGGTCGGGCGCCCTTTCTCCTCTGGAGCGACGAAGCATGATGCCGGGGACAAAGAAACCCCGCCCGGAGGCGGGG
>WFPA01000184.1 GCA_015487815.1 Albidovulum sp. | reverse complement strand
GGTCTCAGCTCCCGCCCTTGCCGCCATCCGGGTCGTAGACCTCGCCCTTCTCGACCCTCTGCGAGAACTCGGTCGCGCCGCCGGCCGCGAGAACCTTCGCCTGCTCGACCCAGTTGTCGCGGCTCACCCGCCCCTTGAAGGCCGGCAGGTTGCGATCGACCCAGGCGACTTCCTCGGGCCCCCACTCGGCGATCTGCCGGAAGTGCCAGATGCCCATCTCGTTGAGCATCTTCTCGAGCTTGGGGCCCACCCCCTTGATCTTCTTGAGATCGTCGGGCGCTCCCTCGGGCTTCTCCGTCAGGTTGGCCGGCCTGTGTCCGCCTTCCCCGGTGCCGTCATCCCCGGATGCGTCTGCTTCCGGTGCACTCTCGGCGGCCGCGGGGGCGGCCGGCACCTCGGGCCCGGCCGCGGATGCGGCCGGCCGGGCTCCGCTCTCCGCCGGGGCCGCAGGCGCCGCCGCGGGAGCTGCATTCCCCGCTTCGCTCCGGCCAAGGCCGAGCAGCCGGCAGAAGACCTGCTTGAAAAGCCAGCCGGCCAGGATCGCCACGACGATGCCGCCGAGCGCGGCCCAGAAGGGGTGCCATCCCCGGCCGTGATCATAGAACCACATCCCGGCGATGATGCCGAGGATCACGCCGCCGAATTCCAGAAATATCTGGCAGGCGCGCCTGTCTTCAGCTGCATGGGTCATCTCACGTCTCCCTCTCCCTGTCCTGATCTCCCTGTTCGGGTGTCGTGCCGCCTTCGGCGGTCTTGTCGTTCTCTTCTCCCGAGCCGCTCGCATCCTCCTCCGGGAAGCGCCCGAAGGAGCGCGCCATGGCGATGGCGGCCTTCTTCCAGTTGCGGACCTCGTTGATCCCGACATGCTCGGGGAGCATCGCCGCAAGGCGCTTGATCCGCATCGGCCCGAGCTGGGCGAAATGTTCGAAGCGGGTGAGACCGAAGGCGTAAAGCTCGATGGCGATGTCCTCGTCCACCCCCGAGATCAGCGTGAGATCATCGGGCTCGTCCTCGCCGCTGGCCGCATCCGGGGGCAGGATCGTCGGCAAGGGCTCGGCATCAGGCAGTTCGACATCGGCGAGCTTGCGTCGGGTGGTCTTTTCCTCTTCGCTCATGGCCTTCTCTCCTCCCTCGGCGACATCGCCGCCTTCCGGGGCGGGCGGCTCTGACGGCCGCGTCTCACCCCTGGTCTCTTCCGTGGCATCGGTCGGCACCGGCTCGTCTTTCCCGCCGCCTGCAAGGGGCGGCTCGCCCGGCTCCGGGGCCGCGGAAAGCTCGGAAAGATCGACCGCACCACCCGCGGGCACTGCCGCCTCCACCGGTGTTCCCTCTGCCTCGCCCTCAACCGGAGCGCCTTCACTTCCACCGGAGGCTTCGCCGTCATTGTCGCCCGAAGGCCTGAGCGGAAGCTTCATCCCTTCGTCCCCGCCTTCGAGCACCGCCTCGAGAGCGGCGGCGGCCCCCCGTCGGGGCCGGGACGGCGAGGGGGTATCGGTGGCAGAGCCGACCGCCGGCCGGGATCCACGACCCGCCATGTCATCGGCCGCCCCGCCGCTCTCCCCGGCCTCCTCCGCCGGCGACACTTCCCGCCCGCGTGGCCGGCAGGCCAGAAGACGGGTGGCAAGGGTGACCGAAAGGAACACCGCCGTGGCGACGATTCCGGTCTCTCCGGGGCTGAGACGCACCCTGAGCGTGAGCAGCCAGCCGACGAGCCCCGCCGCAAGAGCCGCCACCAGCACCGCCACCCATTGGCAGCGGGCCGTGCCCTCTCTCCTGCTTTGCATCGTGCTCGTCATCCGATCCCGCCTCTCGCGTTGCTCGAGCTGCCTTGCCGTCGCCCGGTCAGTCGTAGACCTCGCCCTTCTCGACCCTCTGCGAGAACTCGGTCGTGCCACCGGCCGCGAGAACCCTAGCCTGCTCGACCCAGTTGTCGCGGCTCACCCGCCCCTTGAAGGCCGGCAGGTTGCGATCGACCCAGGCGACTTCCTCGGGGCCCCACTCGGCGATCTGCCGGAAGTGCCAGATGCCCATCTCGTTGAGC
>WFPA01000183.1 GCA_015487815.1 Albidovulum sp. | reverse complement strand
GTGGTGGTGATCGGCTCCCGCTCGCGCGCCGCGACGATGGCACGGGCGATGCGGCGCGCATGCCGTTCCTCGCCATAGAGACGGAGAATGGCGGCCAGCTCCTCCTCCGATAGCGTCGCAACCAGATTGGCCGCGCTCGGTCCCTCCTGCCCCATGCGCATGTCGAGCGGCCCCTCGTGGCGGAACGAGAAGCCGCGCTCGGGCCGGTCGAGCTGCATCGAGGACACGCCGAGATCGAGCACCACGCCGTCGAGCGGCAGGGCCCTGGCCGCTTCGGCAATCTCGTCGAGACGGCCGAAGGTGCCGGCCCTGAGCTCCAGCCGCCCGCCGAACTCCTCGACGAGCGGCGCGGCCATCTCGAAGGCCAGCGGATCGCGATCAATTCCGATCACCCGATCGGCTCCGGCCCCGAGCAGGGCGCGGGCATAGCCACCTGCACCGAAAGTGCCGTCGAGCCAGGTGCCGCGGATCGGGGCGGCAAGGCGGAGAATGGCGCCGATCAGCACCGGCAGGTGGGGCGGGCTGTCCCCGCTTCGGCATGCGGCCGGCCGATCGGCAGGACGGTCGACCGGGCGCGCTTCCCCGTCCGGGCCGGCAGGCGGGGGCGGCGGCGTGCCGCGGCTGTCCTCGCCCATCACGTCCTCCCGTCGTCGTCCTCGTCGCTGCTCCCGGTCCCGGAGCCGGGCTCTTCCGCCGGCGGGTCGATCAGCTCGAACGGATCGAAACCGCCGCCGAACAGATCCTCGATCGCCTCTGCCTCGGCCTTCTCGTAGGCTTCGGGCGCCCAGATCTCGAAGCGGTCGTTGCGGGCGACGAAGAGCGCCTCGCCCTCGAGACCAAAATCGGCCCTGAGCTCGGCGGGCAGGACGATGCGGCCATTGGCATCGACCTTGAGTTCCTGCACCCAGGTCGAGAAATAGAATTCCCCGGCCCGCCGTTCACGGCTGCCGCGGGGATGGCGTGCGACAGCTTCCTGATATTCGCGCAGCCGATCGACTGTGAGGCATTCGAGGCGGCGGCGACCGGGATCGTCCTTGTGAATGCGGCGCGAGCCGGTCAGCGCCATCAGCCGCGGCGCCGGCAGCTGGTCGGCGACGAGCCCGGCGCTGCGGGCCCGGGCAAGTTCGGGATCCTCGGCCTCGATCACGCGCCGGAAGGCGGCGGGCACGGAGAGCCGCCCCTTTGTGTCCACCTTGTGGTGGTGCGTGCCGTAGAACCGTCCCGTCTGCACTGCCCTCGTCGCCCTTTCCTGTCCCCGGCTGTGCCCGGCCCTGACGAAAACGGCGGACCGAGCGCCTTGCGATGCCCGATCCGCCGCCCTCGTTCCCGTCTCCGGGCTGTCCGGCTGCCGTCACCTGGGGGGAGGGTGCTGCTCTTTGGCGCCGGATCGTTCTGGTTCGCCGGAAGGGGGCCTGATGAAACCTGCCTCTGGATTCTTGCTTCTCGGGAGAATGCGTATCCCCTTCCGACAAGGGAAAGATGCCATGCCACTTCATCCCAATCAATGGTCTTTTATGGAATCTATATGGGTCAGGATGGGAAAATATTTTCAGAAAAGGGAACAGAGCTCACTGTCCTTACAACATATGGTGTGAAATCCCTCGCCACCCCCCTGATGTGGCGCTCATGCTGGGGGCATGTCAGACCATGCCATCCCATCGCCGGCTCGCATCGCGGCGCCAAGCCGGCCGACACTTCAGGAACAACGGGAGAACACGGGCGCGAATCGCCAGCCGCCCCATGAACGGGATGCGCCCCGGCCGGGGTCGGGGCGCTCACATTCCCGTTGCCGAGCTGCCAATGCCGACAGGATGGGCGTCAGTCCTCGAGAGCAGCGATCAGCCCGTCGGCGATACGACCATAGGCCTCGGCCATCGGCCCGTCACCAAGCGCCACCGGCTCGCCAAGATCGCCCGAAAGACGGATCTCGAGACTGAGGGGAACTTCGCCGAGGAAGGGCACGCCCAGCGCCTCGGCCTCGCGGCGCACGCCGCCCTCGCCGAAGATGTGGGCCTCGTGGCCGCATTTCGGGCAATGATATGCCGCCATGTTCTCCACCAGACCGAGGATCGGCGTCTTCGTCTTGCGGAACATGTCGATCGCCTTGCGGGCGTCGAGCAGCGCCACGTCCTGGGGCGTCGAGACCACCACCGCCCCGTCGATATCGGCCTTCTGCGACAGGGTGAGCTGCACATCGCCGGTGCCGGGCGGCAGGTCGATCACCAGCCAGTCGAGCCCGCCCCAGTCCACCTGCTGCAACAGTTGCTGCAACGCCCCGATCAGCATCGGGCCGCGCCAGATCACCGCCTCGTTCTCCGGCACCATCAGCCCGAGCGACATCAGCCTGATCCCATGGGCGGTGACCGGCAGGATGGTCTTGCCGTCGATCGACTTCGGCCGCCCCTTCGCCCCCAGCATCTTCGGCTGGGACGGGCCGTAGATGTCGGCATCGAGAAGGCCGACCTTGCGGCCCTTGCGCCGGAGCGCAGCAGCGAGATTGGCCGAAAGGGTGGACTTGCCGACCCCGCCCTTGCCCGATGCCACCGCCACCACATGACGCACCCCGGGAATGCGCACGGGACCTGCCTGCGGGCGCGGGTGACGCCCGATCCTGAGATCGGGCGGCGCCTCGTCGGCGGCAGCGCCGGTCGGAGGGGCGCTCCGCCCTCCCCCGGCCGCGCCACCGGGAGCGGCCGGGGCCGTCATCACCACCATTGCCTTCCCGATGCCCGGCAGCGCAGAGAGGGCCTCTTCCGCCTGCCGGCGCACCGGCTCGAAGCGTTCGGCCGCCCCGGCGGGGATCTCGAGCACGAAACTCGCCCTGCCATCCTTCACGGAAAGCGCCTTCACCATTCCCGCCTCGACGATGTTGCTGCCCTCGGGCAGCGTCACCTGCGAAAGCGCCTTCAGAACCTCCTCCTTCGAGGGCGTCGTTCCTGCCGCCATGATCCGTTCCTCCGTTTCCCTAGAGATGTCATTCTCCCCGGCAGGTGCAAGAGCTGATCGCCCGCATGGCCGCAGCGGGGTCGCAAATTCCCTCCCTGGCACAACGGCAGGCCCGGAGCCATGCACAACACGCATAACGGGCTTGTGGGGAAACGGGATTGTCGCCGCAGCGCAGAAAGCGCATATGGGCCGCGGACGTCAGGTTGACGCCAACGTCAGCAAGCCAATGGAAGCGGCAAGGCACGGCTCGATCGAACCTCCCCGAACGTGCGGCGCTGCACAAGCGACGGAGAAGGGAAATGGCATTCGTCAGCGATCTTCATCTGCACCTGCCGGAAGGCGGCCTGCGCGAGACCCTTGCCCGGAAGCTGGGCAATATCGGTGAAAGCTGGCGCAAATGGCGGCTTTTCCGTCGCACAAAGGCCGAGCTGGCCGGTCTTTCGGATCGCGAACTGGCCGATCTGGGGCTCAATCGCTCCATGATCACCTCGGTGGCCCATGAGGCGGTTTACGGCGTCAGGAACTGAACCTTTCGTTTTCTCCCTTTCCTCCTCCCTGACAGGAAACCTTTCCTCCCGAGGTTTTCTGCACCTGAAAGGCGGCGTGTCCTCCCCACGCCGCCTTTCTCTTTTTCTGCACCCGCGAGGCGATTCTCCACGCAGCCATTCCGAAAGCGCATGGCTCGCATCGGCTTCTGTGCCAACATCCGCCCCGCCACGGCGGTGGTGCCTGCAGCGGCACGCTCTCAGAAGGGGATGTCGTCGCTGTCGGCGGCGCCGCCGGACCATTCGAGATAGGATGCCATCACCCGCTTCTCGCCCGAGATCTCGAAATCGACCCGGAGCCGGTCGCCCTCGGCCGCGACCACCCGACCGTAACCGAACTTCTGATGGAAGACCCGGGTGCCGACCGGTGGCGAGACGGGTGCCACATCGATCGTCACCGGCCGGCGTGCGCGCCCGCCCGCGGCCACGCCCCGGCGCTGCATCCGTTTCCAGCCGGGCGATTCGTAGCGGCCGATGCTTTCGGCCGCGCGGCGCTCGAGATCTCCGATCGCACCGCGTGCCGTCCCGGCCGCCGCGCCGGCCCGGCCCGGCCGTCCCCCGCCCGGCACACCGCCGAGCCCGGGCGGCGTCAGCACCTCGACATGATCGGGGGGCAGGTCCTCGATGAAGCGCGAGGGCAGCGCCGATTGCCACTGGCCGAAGACCCGGCGGTTGGCGGCGAAGCTGATGGTGCAAAGCTCCTCGGCGCGGGTGATGCCGACATAGGCCAGTCGCCGCTCCTCCTCGAGTGCGGCGGTGCCGTTCTCGTCGAGCGCCCGCTGGTTGGGAAACAGCCCGTCCTCCCAGCCCGGCAGGAACACCACCGGAAATTCGAGACCCTTGGCGGCGTGCAGCGTCATGATCGACACCTTCTCGCCCTCCTCGGCCTCCTCCCCCTCGCTCACCAGGGCGACATGTTCGAGGAAATCCCCGAGCGAGGCGAACTCCTCCAGCGCCTTCATGAGCTCCTTGAGGTTCTCGAGCCGACCCTCGGCCTCGGGGGTCTTCTCGGCCTGCCACATGGCGGTGTAGCCCGATTCGTCGAGAATGGTGCCCGCCAGCGCGACATGATCGACCTGCGGGTCGGCAGCCATGGCCCGCCAGCGATCGAAACCCTCGACGAGTTCCTTCAGCGCCTTGCGCCCCCGTGCCGAGAACGCCCCCTCGCCGACGAGGGCGCGCGCGGCCGCGAGCAGCGGAATGTTCTCTTCACGGGCGCGGCGGTGCAGCGTCTGCATCGCCTTCTCGCCCAGACCGCGCCGCGGCACGTTGACGATGCGCTCGAAGGCGAGATCGTCGCTCGGGCTGAGGGTGACGCGGAAATAGGCCAGCGCGTCGCGGATCTCGCGCCGCTCGTAGAAGCGCGGCCCACCGATCACCCGGTAGGGCAGACCGATCTGCACGAAGCGCTCCTCGAAGGCCCGCATCTGGTGGGCCGCCCGCACGAGAATGGCGATCTCGTCGAGCCCGTAGGGCCTCAGCCCGCGGGTGCCGCGCTGGAGATCCTCGATTTCCTCGCCGATCCAGCGCGCCTCCTCTTCCCCGTCCCAATGGCCGATGAGCCGCACCTTCTCGCCGCCCTTCTTCGCGGTCCAGAGGGTCTTGCCGAGCCGCTGGCGGTTGGCGGCGATCACCCCGTCGGCCGCGGCGAGAATGTGTTCGCTCGAGCGGTAGTTTTCCTCGAGGCGGATGATCCGGGCGCCGGGAAAGTCCTTCTCGAACCGCAATATGTTGCCGACCTCGGCACCGCGCCAGCCATAGATCGACTGGTCGTCGTCGCCCACGCAGCAGATGTTGCCGCCCTCGCCCGCCAGGAGCCGCAGCCACAGATACTGGGCGACGTTGGTGTCCTGATACTCGTCCACGAGGATGTAGCGGAACAGCCGCCGGTAGCGCTCGAGCAGATCGGCATCCGATTGCAGGATGGTGACGACATGCACCAGAAGATCGCCGAAATCGACGGCGTTGAGCGTGGCGAGCCGCTCCTGATAGGCTGCGTAGATACGCCGTCCGAAGCCGCCGAACGCGCCCTCCTCGGAAGCGGGCAGCTTCTCGGGGGTGAGCGCCCGGTTCTTCCAGCGATCGATGAGATGGGCCATCTGCCGCGCCGGCAGCCGCTTCTCGTCGATCCCCTCGGCGGTGATGAGCTGCTTGAGGAGACGCAGCTGGTCGTCGGTGTCGAGAATGGTGAAGTTCGATCTGAGGCCGACCATCTCCGCATGCCGGCGCAGGAACTTCACACCGATCGAATGGAAGGTGCCGAGCCAGGGCATGCCCTCGACCGCCTGCCCGAGATGGGCGGCGACGCGGGCCTTCATCTCGCGGGCGGCCTTGTTGGTGAAGGTCACGGCCAGAATCTCATGGGGGCGGGCGCGACCAGTGGCGAGGATATGGGCGATGCGGGCGGTCAGCGCCCGTGTCTTGCCGGTGCCGGCACCGGCGAGGACGAGAAGCGGCCCCTCGGTGGTCTCGACCGCCGCATGCTGGGCCGGGTTGAGCCCGGCGAGCCAGGGCGGCTCCGCGCCGCCCGGCACCGCCCCGATGCGCGCCATCGCCTGCGCTCCGAGCGGGGATCTCGCCTCATCTGCCCGCCTCTCCGTGCCCGGAGCAGATGCGCCATCATTTGCCGGTCCGGGCACGGACGTGGCCGCCGCCCTCCCTTTGGCCAGACCGGACCGCGTTCCGCCCTCGTCTGCCGCCCGCGGGCGGCCCTGTCCTGCGTCGTCGATGCTCATGTCCTCCCTTTAGGGCAGACGGCGGCGGAAATGAAGCCTGTGTTCGCTCTGTGTTCACTCCCTTGCATCCTTCGCAGCAAAAGAGCGAACGCCATCCAGCGGCCCGCACCTGCCCCGCGCGACCAAGGGGCCGATTGCCGCCCGGCCGCCGATCGTCTAGGGGAAGGGCAACCGGACAGCCCGCGCGCAAGCCGCGCCAGAAGACAGGGACCTTGCCCGATGAGCGAATTTTCCAAGATTCTCGTGGCCAATCGCGGCGAGATTGCCATCCGCGTCATGCGGGCGGCGAACGAACTCGGCAAGCGCACCGTTGCCGTCTATGCCGAGGAAGACAAGCTGTCGCTCCATCGCTTCAAGGCCGACGAGGCCTACAAGATCGGTGAAGGGCTCGGCCCGGTCGGCGCCTATCTCTCGATCGACGAGATGATCCGCGTGGCGAAGGCGGCAGGCGCCGACGCGATCCACCCGGGCTACGGGCTGCTCTCCGAAAACCCCGATTTCGTCGATGCCTGCACCGCGGCCGGCATCGCCTTCATCGGTCCTTCGGCCGAGGTGATGCGCAAGCTCGGCGACAAGGCCTCGGCGCGGCAGGTGGCGATCGAGGCCGGCGTGCCCGTGGTGCCGGCGACCGACATCCTGCCCGAAGACATGGACGAAATACGGCGCATGGCCGAGGAGATCGGCTATCCGCTGATGCTCAAGGCTTCCTGGGGCGGCGGCGGGCGCGGCATGCGGCCGATCCGCAGCCCCGAGGAGCTCGAACCCGCCATTCTAGAGGGCCGGCGCGAGGCCGAGGCCGCCTTCGGATCGGGAGAAGGCTATCTCGAGAAGATGATCGAGCGCGCCCGTCATGTCGAGGTGCAGATCCTCGGCGACCGGCACGGCAGCGTCTATCACCTCTTCGAACGCGACTGCTCGATCCAGCGGCGCAACCAGAAGGTGGTCGAGCGCGCGCCCGCCCCCTATCTGAGCGACGCGCAGCGCGCCGAGCTGGCCGATCTCGCCCTCAGGATCGCCCGCCATGTCGGCTACGAGAACGCCGGCACCGTCGAGTTCCTCCAGGACATGGACACCGGGCAGTTCCATTTCATCGAGGTCAACCCGCGCATCCAGGTCGAGCATACCGTGACCGAGGAGGTCACCGGCATCGACATCGTGCAGGCACAGATCCTGATCGCCGAGGGCAAGACGCTGGCCGAGGCCACCGGCGTTCCTTCCCAGGAGCAGGTGACACTCAACGGCCACGCCCTGCAATGCCGCATCACCACCGAGGATCCGCGCAACAACTTCATCCCCGATTACGGCCGCATCACCGCCTATCGCGGCGCGACAGGGATGGGGATCCGCCTCGACGGCGGCACCGCCTATTCGGGCGCCGTCATCACCCGCTATTATGACAGCCTCCTCGAAAAGGTCACCGCCTGGGCACCGACGCCGGAACGGGCAATCGCACGGATGGACCGGGCGCTGCGCGAGTTCCGCATCCGCGGCGTGGCCACCAACATTCCCTTCCTCGAGAATCTCCTGCGTCATCCGCGTTTCCGGGCGAATGACTATACCACCCGCTTCATCGACGAAACGCCCGATCTCTTCGACTTTCCCGAGCGGCGTGACCGGGCCTCGAAGCTCCTCAACTATCTCGCCGACATCATCGTCAACGGGCATCCCGACACCGAAGGCCGACCGCGGCCGCCGGCCCATGCCCGCCCGCCGAAACCGGTTCGGCCGCGGACAAACCCGCCACCGCGCGGCACCCGGCAGATCCTCGAGGAGGAAGGGCCCGAAGGGCTGGTGCGCTGGATCGCCGGCGAGAAGCGGCTGCTTCTCACCGACACCGCCATGCGCGACGGCCATCAGTCGCTTCTCGCCACGCGCATGCGCTCGCGCGACATGATCGAGATCGCCCCGGCCTATGCCGCCCACCTGCCCGGTCTCTTTTCGGTCGAGGCCTGGGGGGGCGCGACCTTCGATGTCGCCTATCGCTTCCTCGATGAATGCCCCTGGCAGCGGCTGCGCGATCTCAGACGGGCAATGCCCAACCTCCTCATCCAGATGCTGCTGAGGGGGGCGAACGCCGTCGGCTACACCAACTACCCCGACAATGTCGTGCGCTTCTTCGTCCGGCAGGCGGCGGAGACGGGGGTGGACGTGTTCCGCGTCTTCGACAGCCTCAACTGGGTCGAGAACATGCGCGTGGCGATGGACGCCGTGCTCGAGACCGGCAAGGTGCTCGAGGGCACGATCTGCTACACCGGCGACATTCTCGACCCGGACCGGGCCAAGTATGATCTGAAATACTATGTCGGCATGGCGAAGGAGCTGAGGGATGCCGGTGCCCACATCATCGGCCTCAAGGACATGGCCGGGCTTCTCAAGCCGGCGGCGGCCCGGGTGCTGATCCGGGCACTCAAGGAGGAGGTCGGCCTGCCGGTCCATTTCCACACACACGACACTTCGGGGGTCTCTGCCGCGACGGTGCTGGCTGCGGCCGATGCCGGGGTGGATATCGCCGATGCGGCCATCGACGCCTTCTCGGGCGGCACTTCGCAACCGCCCCTGGGCTCGATCGTCGAGGCG
This sequence comes from Albidovulum sp., assembly GCA_015487815.1. Classification (GTDB taxonomy): domain Bacteria; phylum Pseudomonadota; class Alphaproteobacteria; order Rhodobacterales; family Rhodobacteraceae; genus WFPA01. Next base: position 4,262 of record WFPA01000183.1, on the reverse strand, counting down.
CTGCGCCATACCGAGCGCGACACCGGGCTCGACATCGACGCCGTGCGCGAGATCTCCCGCTACTGGGAAGGGGTCCGCAGCGAATACGCCGCCTTCGAAGCGGGGTTGAGGGCACCGACCTCGGAAGTGTGGCTTCACGAGATGCCGGGCGGCCAGTTCACCAATCTCAAGGCCCAGGCCCGGGCGCTGGGGCTCGAGGAACGCTGGCCCGAGATCGCCCGCATGTATGCCGAGGTCAACCGCATGTTCGGCGACATCGTCAAGGTCACCCCCTCCTCGAAGGTGGTGGGCGACATGGCGCTGATGATGGTGGCACAGGGACTCACCGTCGAGGAGGTGCTCGACCCCGAAACCGAGGTCGCCTTCCCCGACTCGGTGGTGGACATGATGCGGGGCAATCTCGGCCAGCCCCCGGGCGGCTGGCCCGAGGCGCTCCAGAAGAAGGTGCTCAAGGGCGAGGAGCCGATCACCGTGCGACCGGGTCTTCTCGCCGAGCCGGTCGATCTCGAGGAGAAGCGCCGCGAGATCTCCGAGGCCCTGGGTGGCGTCGAGATCGACGACGAGGATCTCGCCGGTTACCTGATGTATCCTTCCGTGTTCCGCAAATACATGGAGCGCCACGCCACCATCGGCCCGGTGCGCACACTGCCGACCCGCGCCTTCTTCTACGGGCTCGAGCCGGGCGAGGAGATCGAGGCCGAGATCGACCCGGGCAAGACCCTCGTCATCCGCCTGCAGGCCGTGGGCGAACCCGACGAGACCGGCCAGGTCAAGGTGTTCTTCGAGCTCAACGGCCAGCCGCGCATGGTCCGTATCGCCGACCGGCGCATCAAGGCCGCGATCCCCGAGCGGCCCAAGGCAAGCGACGGCAACCCCGACGAGCTCGGCGCTCCGATGCCGGGAGTGGTGGCCTCGGTCGCCGTGAAGCCGGGGCAGAAGGTCCGCGCCGGCGATCTGCTGCTCACCATCGAGGCGATGAAGATGGAAACCGCACTCCATGCCGAGCGCGACGCCGTCATCCGCGAGGTGCTGGTCAGGCCCGGCGATCAGGTCGAGGCGAAGGATCTCCTGATCGCCTTCGCTCCGGCGGAGGAAACGGCCGGGGCAAAGGCGGAGAAGCACGAGGAGCCTCCGGCTGCCTGACGGGCGAGGAATTGACGAGGCGGGGCGGCAGGGCATCGACTGCCGGTTCCGCGGCCGCGCCCCGTCCCGCGAGGCAATGACGGGTCGCTCCCGCCATTTCCCGGAACACGGGCTGCCCCCTCCCGGGGACCACCCCCGGACATGCCTCGTGCAGCCCCTCGGAACGGGGCCATCCGCCTCCGGGAATGTGGCGCCGTGATCAGCGCATGCGCCGCCTCGCGCCTTGCGGCAGGCGGGAAATGGGCCGGTCCCGGAGCTGTTCAGGATGGCAGGATCGGCCCGCAGACCAGGAAAGGGCGCCTTCCCTGCCGGAAGGAAGGCGCCCTGATCCGAGGCAGGCGGATGGGGGGCGGAGGAGGGTGCGGACAGAAGCTCTGCCGCGTGATTCACGCGACAGGCGGGGCAGCCGTGGATTCTCGCGCTGCCAAGGGGCGGGCGCGATCCTGGGTGATGCGGAGCCTGCCCGTCCTCCCACGCGAACCCGGCAGCGCCGCGAAAGGCTGCGCCGTCTTCTCCGCTGCGCCGAGGCCCGGAACGCACGCACCCGGCCGCACCCATGCTGTCCTTGCCCCTCCCGGACAGGCGCGGCAAGGCCTGCAACCCGGCCCTCTCCGCGCCCGGGCCCATGGCATTTCTCGCTCGCAGAACCAGTCCCGGCACCGCCGCTTCCCCCGCGCCCGGACCGATGGCCGCACAGGCACCGCGCTTCCCCGCTCCGCTTGCCGCTCCGGCCGCCGGCCGCTAAGGGCTGGGATCGGCACTCACTCCCGGAGGACAGGCCATGACCGACGAACCCGCCCTGCCGCTCAAGCTGCTGGTGATGGCCGACGTGCATCTGCGGGCCCACCGGCCGCTTCACGGCATCGACCCGGCATCGAGACTCGCACATGCGCTGACCCATGCCCGCCGGCACCACCCGGATGCGGCGGCCCTCGTGCTTCTCGGCGATCTCGTCCATGACGGGACCGAAGCCGACTATCGCCGCCTTGCAGCTCTCCTGCAGGATCTGCCCTGGCCGGTGCACTTCCTGCTCGGCAACCACGACGACCGCACCGCCTTCCGCACCGTGTTTCCCGAAGCACCGGTGGACGGGGCCGGCTTCGTCCAGACCGCCTTTCCCCTCGGTCGCCACCGTCTGATCCTGCTCGACAGCCTCGAGGATCCGGCCCGCCTGCCCCGCCGCCATGCCGGGCGGCTCGGATCCGAGCGGCTGTCCTTTCTCTCCGCCGGGCTCGAGGAGGCGGAGCGGGCCGGGGCGCGGGTGCTGGTCTTTGTCCATCATCCGGCGGTGGCCATCGGCATTGCGGAGATCGATGCCATCGGCCTTGTCGATGCCGACGCCTTCCTCGCCACTCTCGCCCCGCATCGCGACCGGATCGACCAGCTGTTCTTCGGCCATGTGCACCGGGTGACGGCAGGCAGCGCCGCCGGCCTTCCCTTCACCACGCTCGCCAGCACCACCATGCAGCTGCCCTTCCACCCGCCGGCCGGCGGCCCGGCCCATGATCCGCGCCTGCCCGCGGGCTATGCCGTCGTGCTCCTTCCGGCCGCGGACCAGGCGCAGCCCGTCATCCATCACGAGATGTTGCCGCCTGCGGATTGAGCCCCTTCGGCGGGACACCGCCATTGCGGGCTCGACAACGTCCCGCGCATCCCCGACACTCCCCGAAACCACCATCATCGAGGGACCCATGCTCGACCTTCTCGCCGATCCGGCCATCTGGGCCTCCTTTCTCACCCTGACCGTGCTCGAGATCATTCTCGGGGTGGACAACATCATCTTCATCTCGATCGTCGCCAACACCCTGCCCGAGAAAGAGCGGCCGCGGGCGCGGATCCTCGGGCTCCTGGGGGCGCTGGTGCTCAGGGTCGGGCTGCTGTTCTCGATCTCCTGGCTGATGGGGCTGACCGAACCGGTCATCGCGCTGCCCGTCGGCGACATCGCCATGAGCTGGCGCGACATCGTCCTCTTCGTCGGCGGGGTCTTCCTGCTGTGGAAGGCGTCGAACGAGATCTTCGCCGAGGTCGAGGGCGAACGTCCCGCCCCCGGCGGCCGGGCCGGCGCTACCATGGCCGGGGTGGTATTCCAGATCATGCTGCTCGACATGGTGTTCTCGATCGACAGCGTGATCACGGCCGTCGGTATCGCCGATCATCTCGCCGTCATGGTGGCGGCGGTGGTGGTTTCGGTGCTGGTGATGATGGCGGCGGCGGCCCCGATCGCGGATTTCATCAACGCCCACCCCTCGACCAAGATGCTTGCCCTCGCCTTCCTGGTGATGATCGGCGTGGCGCTTGTCGCCGACGGTCTGCAGTTCCACATCGAGCGCGGCTTCATCTATGCCGCCATGCTGTTCGCGGGCTTCGTCGAGACGCTCAACCTTCTGCGCCAGCGCAACCGTCGCAAGCGCGGCGAGAGTGTCTGCGAATAGCGGAACAGGCGTCTGCCGGAGTGTCCGCAAGGGGCGGACCCGCCTTGCAGGAGGGCCGTTTCCGAAGGCGGATTTTTTGCCCCGCGGACGCATTTTCCCCCTTGAGCCTCGCGCGGCAATTCCCTATATCCGCCCTCGCAGACGGAACGGATGCGGGCGTAGCTCAGGGGTAGAGCACAACCTTGCCAAGGTTGGGGTCGTGGGTTCGAATCCCATCGCCCGCTCCATTTTCCGCCCTTCCCACCACAGACCGGAACAAGCCCGGGCAGGCCGGAAACGGCCCGGTTGTCCATGCCCGACACGCCCGCGCTCTGGCTTGGTCGCGCGTTTCCCCGATGGGGCGTCTTCCTCGGCAGCGATACCGCAAGGACCGGCAGGACCGTGAGCTTGCCGTGAAAACCGCATCCGCGGCGCGACAAGGCACGGCCCTGCCCTCTCCAAGGGAAAGGCCCTCCGCAGCGGGAGGGCCTTCGTGAGCTGATGGTGAGCCTGGCAGGAAAGGCGCCCGGCCGCTTCAGCCATAGACCAGTCTTGGCAGCCAGAGCACGATCTCGGGCCAGAGCATGGTGATGATGAGGCCAACGAGCTGAAGCCCGAGGAAGGGCAGAGCCGCCCTGAAGATGTCGGCCATCGGGATCTCGGGCGGGGCCACGCCGCGCAGGTAGAACAGCGCATAACCGAAGGGCG
>WFPA01000182.1 GCA_015487815.1 Albidovulum sp. | reverse complement strand
GCCGCCGCAACGAAGGCGGCCATGCGTTCCTTGTCCTTGATTCCCGGCGCGGATTCCACCCCTGACGATACATCGACAAGTCGCGCGTCCGTCAGCCGCACCGCCTCGGCGACATTGGCCGGGGTGAGACCGCCGGCGAGCATCCACGGCTTCTTCCAGCGCCGCCCGGCGATCAGCCGCCAGTCGAAGGGCACGCCATGGCCGCCCGGCATCGCCGCGCCCTCGGGAGCCTTGGCATCGACCAGGATCATGTCGGCCGCCACCTCATGGGCCGCGATGGCGCCAAGATCGGCCTCGCCGCGCAGGCCGACCGCCTTCATCACCGGCAGGCCGAGGCGGCGGCGGATCGCGGCCACGCGCGCCGGGCTCTCGCGACCGTGAAGCTGGACGATGTCGGCCGGCAGGAAGGCGGCGACGCGATCGAGAAGCTCGTCGTCGGGATCGACCAGCAGGATCACCCGGGCGATGCCGGGCGGCACGTCGAGCATCAGCCGCCGGGCCGCCTCGAGAGAAACATGGCGCGGCGAGCGCGGAAAATGCACGAAGCCGAGATAGCGCGCACCGGCCGCCGCCGCGGCGGCCACGTCTTCGGGGCGGGTCAGACCGCAGATCTTGACCTGCACCCTGCCCGGACTTCTGGCCGCTCGTGGATCGGTGAAAAGGCGCACTCCCATCGCCCTACTCGATCAGCGCCAGCACGTCATGCTGCTTGCGCTCCTCGGCCTTGCGCGCCTCGAGTTCGCGGGCGAGCCGCTCGGCCTCGCGGCGCTTGCGGGCGGCCTCGGCCCGGTAGCGGTATTCACGCATCCATTCCCACAGGAAACCGATCAGAAGACCGACGATGATGCCGAGAAACACCACCACGAAAAGCGGCATCTGCCAGCGCAGGCTGAGCCCGAAGACCTGTTCGAGGCTCCCGGGCAGCAGCGAGACCACCACCGGCGTGCGATTGGCCAGGGCAAACGTGACGAGGAGCACGGTGAGGATGACGAGAAAGGCTAGGCGGACGAAGCGCATGATTCATCCCTGACGAGATTTGTCGAAAGAGCGGCGCAGAACCCGGTACGGGCCGATCAGCCGGCGCGGTTGAGCCGCTCCCGCAGCTGCTTGCCGGCCTTGAAGAAGGGCACATGCTTGGGCGGCACCTCCACCGGCTCGCCCGTGCGCGGATTGCGGCCGATGCGGCCGTCGCGCTTCTTGACCGAGAAGGCGCCGAAGCCGCGCAGCTCGACGCGCTGGCCGTTGGCGAGGGCGGTGACGATCTCCTCGAAGATGGTGTTCACCAGCCGCTCGACGTCCTTCTGGTAGAGATGGGGGTTCTCGTCGGCGATGATCTGGATGAGTTCGGAACGGATCATGTCAACCTCTTCGCGCATCCCGGCTTTCGGGAAAACTGTGCCGCAATTTCGCCCGTCGGAAAAGCCCCAAGAAGGGCCATGCCGGAATTTGCGCGTCTTTTCCCCGATTCGGGACAACCGGCCGCAGCGGACCGCCACGGGAAGGCACCCAAGCGAACGGCGTCGAATCGTCCGTGCCCCGGCAGGCAAAAGGGGCGGCCGAAGCCGCCCCTCCCGTTCGGCAAGGGCCAAACCCTCACTCCTTGTTCTCTTCGGTCTCGTCGCCGAGCTTGTCCTTGAGGACGGCGCCGAGGATCTCGCCGAGCGAGGCCCCCGAGGCGGAAGAGCCATACTGTTCGACGGCTTCCTTCTCCTCGGCGATCTCGCGGGCCTTGATCGAGAGGCCCAGGCGGCGATTGGCGCGGTCGATATTGGTGACCGCGGCATCGACCTTGTCACCGACCTGGAAGCGCTCGGGGCGCTGCTCGGAGCGGTCGCGCGAAAGATCGGAGCGGCGGATGAACGACTTGATGCCGTTGTATTCGACCTCGATGCCGCCCTCCTCGACCGCGGTCACGGTCACGGTCACGACATCGCCGCGCTTGAGCCCCTTGACGGCGTCGGAGAACGGATCGCCCTCGAGCGCCTTGATCGACAGCGAGATCCGCTCGCGCGCAGGATCGACCTCGGTGACCACGGCGCGAACGACATCACCCTTCTTGAACTTCTTGATGGCTTCCTCGCCACGCTCGTTCCAGGAGATGTCCGACAGGTGGACCATGCCGTCGATCTCGCCCGGCAGGCCGATGAAGAGGCCGAACTCGGTGATGTTCTTGACCTCGCCCTCGACCTCGGTACCCGGCGGAAACTTCTCGGCGAACTCTTCCCACGGATTCTTCTGCACCTGCTTGAGGCCAAGCGAGATGCGCCGCTTCACCGGGTCGATGTCGAGGATCTTCACGTCCACTTCCTGGGAGGTGGAAACGATCTTGCCCGGATGGACGTTCTTCTTGGTCCAGCTCATTTCCGAGACATGCACCAGGCCCTCGATCCCCGGCTCGAGCTCGACGAAGGCGCCGTAGTCGGTGATGTTGGTCACGCGGCCCTTGTGGATGGTGCCGACCTGATACTTTTCGGTGACCTTCTCCCACGGATCTTCCTGCAGCTGCTTGAGACCGAGGGAGACGCGATGGGTCTGCGGATTGATCTTGATGATCTGGACCTTGATCGTGTCGCCGATATTGACGATTTCGGACGGGTGGTTGACCCGGCGCCACGCCATGTCGGTGACGTGCAACAGGCCGTCGAGCCCGCCGAGATCGACGAACGCACCGTAATCGGTGATGTTCTTGACCACGCCCTCGACCACGTCGCCCTCCTTGAGCCGGGCGATGAGTTCTGCCCGCTCGGCGGCGCGGCTCTCCTCGAGAATCGCACGGCGCGAGACGACGATGTTGCCGCGGCGGCGGTCCATCTTGAGGATCTGGAAGGGCTGCTTGATGCCCATGAGCGCCGAGGCGTCACGCACCGGACGCACATCGACCTGGCTGCCCGGCAGGAAGGCCACGGCACCGCCCAGATCGACGGTGAAGCCGCCCTTGACCCGGCCGAAGATCGCGCCCTCGACGCGTTCGCCCTTCTCGTAGGCCTTCTCGAGCCGGTCCCATGCCTCTTCGCGACGGGCCTTGTCGCGCGAGAGCACGGCCTCGCCCCGGGCGTTCTCGACGCGCTCGAGATAGACCTCGACCTCGTCGCCGACCTTGAGCTCGGGCTCCTCGCCCGGAGCGGCGAATTCCTTGAGGGGCACCCGGCCTTCCATCTTGTAGCCGATGTCGATCACCGCGTGATCCTTCTCGATCGCGATGACCTTGCCCTTGACGACGGTCCCTTCCTTGGGAACGTCATATTCGAAGCTTTCGTTGAGGAGGGCTTCGAACTCCTCCTTGAGATCGGTTTCAGACATTCAGTTCACTTCCTTTGCCATCGTCTATTCCGGCCAGGCGGTTGTCTCCGCCGGTCTTGCGGTTTCCAGGTCGCGGGCCTCGGGCGTCCCCCTTCGGCCCCGGTGGAAGGCAACGGGCGAAAACGATCAGGGCCGGTTCAGTCCCGACCCTGCCCGATCTTCGCCTCGACATGTCTTGCCGCCGCTTCGACGGCCGCCTCTATAGAGAGTTTGCTCGTGTCGAGCAAGAGCGCATCGGGCGCCGGCCGCAAGGGCGCGGTGGCCCGGGCCGCGTCGCGGGCGTCGCGGGCGCGCAGATCGGCCAGCACCTCCTCGAAGGGCACATCCTCGCCGCGGGCGACAAGCTCCCGGTGGCGGCGGCGGGCGCGGATTTCGTCCTCGGCGGTGACGAACAGCTTCACTTCGGCCTCGGGGCAGATGACGGTGCCGATGTCACGCCCGTCGAGCACGGCCCCCCCTTCGCGGCGGGCAAAACGGCGCTGGAAATCGAGAAGAGCCTCCCGCACCGCCGGAATGGCCGCCACTTCCGAGGCCTTGCGCCCCACTGCCTCGGCCCTGAGGTCGGGCCGGGCGAGGTCGGCTTCGGTCAGCCCCTCGGCCGCCGCCACCGGGTCGGCCCCTTCGAGCACCCGTGCGGCCACGGCGCGATAGAGAAGGCCCGTGTCGAGATGAGCGAGGCCGAACCGCTCCGCGAGCGCCCGGGCGATGGTGCCCTTGCCCGAGGCCGCCGGCCCGTCGATTGCCACCGTGAAGACGCGATTTTCCGCGCTGCTCATGCACCCTTTCCTCCGGCCGCACCCCGGCGACGGCGCATGATCACGACGAGAAGGATCACCGCTACCGCAAGAGCGGCGAATTTCAGCCGTGTGAAGCTCCCCGCCAGCACGATCAGCCCCGTATCGGGCAGGCTCGGCCAGCCACGGATCATCCGGTCGAGAAGGACATTCTCGCCGAGATCGGCCACGAGATAGATCACCGCGACGATCTGCCCGAGCCGGGCGGGCCAGCCGGCGCGGGCGAGGCAGCGGAAGAGCGCCAGCAGCCCCAGCGCCAGGAGCGGCGGGAAGAGATAGTCGAGCCAGCGGAAGGGGCCGGTGGCGTGAAGCACTGCCGGCCGGTCGAGAGTCTTGAAATAGGCCGCGAACTCTTCCGGCCCGTAGCCGGTGACGTGAATGTCGAGCGGAGCCGGCGCGCCGGGAGGCGCCAGCAGGAAGGAAGCGGAGATCATCGCGACATAGACGATGGCAGCTGCCAGCAGCAGCGTCCGCGCCATGGCGCAGGCATCGACACCGGGGCCGGCGGCTCCGCTCCGCAGCTCCTTCCGGTTCATGTTGCCCTCCTCATGCCGGCTCTCCTGCGGCGGGCCATGCCATGAAGACCGGCATCAAGGCAAGGGGCGCGCCTGTTCCGCCTCCTCCGCCGCGCCGCCCGCGAGCGAGACCATCAGCTCGAAGAAGCCGGGGAAGGAGGTGGTGACGGGGCGCACGTCGTCGATCGTCACCGGGTCGCGGGCGGCCATGGCGAGGCAGGCGAAGCTCATGGCGATGCGGTGATCGAGCCGGCTCTCGATGGTCCCGCCGCCGCGCACCCCCTCGGGGCCCCGACCGTGGACGACGAGGACGTCCTCGCCCTCCTCCACCGGCACGCCCACCGCCTCGAGGCCGCGGGCCATGGCGTCGATCCGGTCCGATTCCTTCACCCGCAGCTCGCCGATGCCGCGCATCACCGTGTCTCCTTCGGCAAAGGCGGCAAGAGCGGCGAGAATCGGGTATTCGTCGATCATCGCCGGCGCACGTTCGGGCGGCACCTCGATGCCCCGCAGCGTGCCGGTGTGGCGCACGCGGATGTCGGCCACCGGCTCGCCCCCCTCCTCGCGCATGTTCTCGAGACGGATGTCGGCGCCCATCTCGCGCAAGGTCTCGAACAGACCGGCGCGGGTCGGGTTGATGCCGACGCCGGGCACGACGATCTCCGAGCCCGGCACCATCAGCGCCGCGGCCACCGGGAAGGCGGCGGAGGAGGGATCGCGCGGCACGGTGAGACGCTGCCCCGCGAGTTCGGGATGGCCGGCAAGGCGGATTACCCGCCCCTCGGCGCTCTCCTCGATGGTGATGTCGGCCCCGAAGCCCGCCAGCATGCGCTCGGTGTGATCGCGCGTCGGCACCGGCTCGATCACCACCGTCTCGCCCGGCGCATTGAGCCCGGCCAGCAGCACCGCCGACTTCACCTGCGCCGAGGCCACCGGCAGGCGATAGCGTACCGGTACCGGCTCGGCCGCGCCCACCACCGTCATCGGCAGCCGTCCGCCCTCGCGGCCGAAGGACCGGGCGCCGAAGAGCGCCAGCGGCCGCGTCACCCGCCCCATCGGCCGGCGGCGCAGCGAGGCGTCGCCGGTGAAGGTGGCGGTGATCGGCGTGGTCGCCATCGCCCCCATGACAAGGCGCACACCGGTGCCCGAATTGCCGAAGTCGATCACGTCCTCGGGCTCGGCGAAGCCGCCGACGCCCACCCCCGTCACCCGCCATTCGCCGGCACCGAGCCGCTCGACGCGGGCGCCGAAGGCGGCCATGGCCCGGGCGGTGTCGCGCACGTCGTCACCCTCGAGAAGGCCGCTGATGCGCGTCTCGCCGACCGAAAGCGCGCCGAGGATCAGCGCCCGGTGGGAGATCGACTTGTCGCCCGGCACATGGGCCGTGCCCCGAAGGGAGCCGCTCCGGCCGATGGTGCGGGAAACGGGACTGCCCGCGTCATGTGTCATCCGGTGGGTCCTCCCGGCTTTGCGCGCCGCTTGAAGGTGAGGTAATGGGGCCTGCGCCCTTCGCGCAGGGCCTTCTGTTCGTAGCGGGTGGGAATCCAGTCGGGCCAGGGGTTGCGCCAGTCCTCGGGCCCTTCGGCAAGCCAGTCGAAATCCCTGCGCCGGATCCACACCTCCTCGAGCGTCTGGCGCACATAGTCGCCGATGTCGGTGGCGACGCGGAAGATCGCCCCCGTCTTCAGCACCCGCGCCAGCGGATCGAGGAATTCGGGGTTGACGAAGCGGCGCTTGTGATGCCGCCGCTTGGGCCACGGGTCGGGATAGAGCAGGAAGGCCCGGTCGATCGAGGCATCGGGCAGCACGTCGAAAAGATCGCGCACATCGCCGGGCCAGACCCGGACATTCTCCACCCCCGCGGCGCGGATCTTGCCGATCAGCATGGCGACCCCGTTGATGAATGGCTCACAGCCGACGATGCCGACACCGGGGTTTTGCACCGCCTGGTGAACCATGTGCTCGCCGCCGCCGAAGCCGATCTCGAGCCAGACCGGGCGGCTGTCGCCGAACCAGCCGGCCGGGTCGACCAGACGACGCTCGGGATTGTCCTCGAAGCCGACACCCGCGGGCGCGAGACGGGCGAGATCGGCGAGATAGCGCTTCTGGCTCGGCCTGAGCCGCTTGCCCATGCGGCGGCCGTAGAAATTGCGCCGCGGGCGGAGCGGCGCCACCTCTCCTTCGGCAGGCGCCATGTCTCCAGGCGCGTCATTTCCCTCGCCTGTTTCCGGGGACGCCGAAACCGGTGCGCCCGCAGCCCCCCCTTCTGCTGCGCGGCTCGTGTCGGCGCCCGCCGGAAGCCGCTTCCTCCGGGCATCCGCCTCGCTCATGCGCTCCTCCGTGAAGTGACGCCTCTATTTCACGGAAGGGGTCGCCCTGTCCAGACCCGGCAGCCGCGGGACATGCCGGTCGCCCGTTCCGTTCGCCCTCCCCGGACAGAAGCGCTCCCTGGGGGGCGCCCCTCCCTTCCGCACTATCTCTCGCGGTCGCTGCCTCAGCCGACCTCGCGGGCAATGGCGTCGGCAAGGTCGGTCTTCTCCCAGGAGAAACCGCCCTCGGCATCGGGAGCCCGGCCGAAATGGCCATAGGCGGCAGTGCGCTGATAGATCGGGCGGGCAAGGCCGAGATGCTCGCGAATGCCGCGCGGCGTGAGATCCATCACCTTGCCCAGCGCCTTCTCGATCTCGGCTTCCGGCACCCTGCCCGTGCCGTGGGTATCGACATAGATCGAGAGCGGCCGGGCGACACCGATGGCGTAGCTCAGCTGGATGGTGCAGCGATCGGCCAGCCCCGAGGCGACAACGTTCTTGGCGAGATAGCGGGCAGCATAGGCCGCGGAGCGATCGACCTTGGTCGGATCCTTGCCCGAGAAGGCACCGCCTCCATGGGGCGCGGCGCCGCCATAGGTATCGACGATGATCTTGCGCCCCGTGAGCCCGGCATCGCCGTCGGGGCCACCGATGACGAACTTGCCCGTCGGGTTGACCCACCAGCGGGTCGCCTCGCTCAGCCAGCCCTCGGGCAGCACCTCGGCGACGAAGGGGGCGATGATCTCGCGGATGTCGTCGGAGGTCAGGCCCTCGTCAAGATGCTGTGTGGAGACGACGATGGTCTCGACACCCACCGGCCGGCCACCCTCGTAGCGGATGGTAAGCTGGCTCTTGGCGTCGGGGCCGAGCATCGGCGCCTCACCCGACTTGCGGGCCTCCGCCAGCCGGCGCAGGATCGCATGGGCGTAAAGGATCGGAGCCGGCATCAGCTCCGGGGTCTCGTTGACGGCATAGCCGAACATGATCCCCTGATCGCCCGCCCCTTCCATGGCGCCGCCGGCATCGGCTGCGGCATCGACGCCCTGGGCGATGTCGCTCGACTGCTCGTGCAGATAGTTCTGCACCTCCATGGTCTGCCAGTGGAAACCGGGCTGCTCGTAACCGATGTCGCGCACGCATTCGCGGGCGATCTCCTCGACCCGCTCCATCACCGAATGGGGACCGCGCACCTCGCCGCCGATCACCACCCGGTCGGTGGTGGCGAAGGTTTCGCAGGCGACGCGGGCATGGGGGTCCTCGGCGAGAAAGGCGTCGAGCACGGCATCGGAAATGCGGTCGCAGACCTTGTCGGGGTGGCCTTCCGAGACCGACTCCGAGGTAAACAGGTAATCCTTGCGGGACATGGGGGATAGCGCTCCGTTGCATGACGCCGCCACGCCAGGAAGCCGTTGTGGCGGCCAGTGGGATAGGGAGTTAACGGCCCTTGGCCCCAAGGTCAACGGGATTTCCCCTGTGGCGCTATAGCCTGCCGCCGCCGCCGGAAAGCGATGACGACAGGCAATGCGAGAAGCAGGAGCGGAACCGGCCAGTCACCAACCCTTGCATAGGGCGGCGGGACAAGGGCCGCCGGCAGGGCCGCGTCGAGAAAACCGTTTCTACCGAGCGGCAGCCCGGCCCGCAGGCGGCCGGCGGCGTCGATCACGGCGGAGACGCCGGTATTGGCCACCCGCACCACCGGCAGCCCGCTCTCGATGGCACGGAACCGGATCTGGTCGAGATGCTGGAACGGGCCCGACCGGGTGCCGAACCAGGCATCGTTGGTGATCTGGAGAACGAAGCGGGCGCGGCCGGCATGGCGCCGCACCTCGGAAGGGAAGATCGCCTCGTAGCAGATGAGCGGCACCGCGGAGCCGACGGCAAGACGAAGCGGACCGGTCCGCGCCCCGGGCGAGAAGCCGGCTCCGTCCTCGGCGGCAAGGCCTCGGATACCGAAGACGCCGAGAAGATCGCCGAACGGCACATATTCACCGAAGGGCACGAGCCGGCGCTTGTCGTAAAGGGCACGGATGGATCCATCGGCTCCCATCACCGCCATCGTGTTGTAGAGTCGCCGACCTTCCCGCCGTCGCACTCCGAAGACAAGCTCCGCTCCCTGCGGCAGAGCGGCCGTCATCGCCTCGAGTATCGCCCCGGACCGTCCGAGAAGCGGAGCGATGGCGGTTTCGGGCCAGATGACGAGGGCAGGCGCCGCCCCGGCCGCAGGCGGCGCGGCGGTCGCCTTCAGCATCCGCTCCAGAAAGACCGGCACGCGCAAGGGGTCCCATTTCTCGTCCTGCGGCGCAGCCGGCTGGACGAGACGGATGACCGGCCCCGGCGGCGCACCCGCCCCGATCCGCGCCGCCCGATCGGCACCCCAGAGCCAAGCAGCCACGAGAAGGGCAGCCTGCGCCGCCGCGAAGGCCAGCCCGCCGCCGCGAAGACGCAGCCGCAGAAGGGCCGCCGCGAAAATCAGAAGCACCGCCGTCAGCCCGTAGGGGCCGATGAGCGCGGCGAGCTGGGCGAAGGGCGTCTCCGTCAGCGCATAGGCCGGCAGCGCCCAGGGAAAACCACCGAGAACATGGCCGCGGAGAAATTCCCCGAGTGCGAGCGCCGCCGCCAGCGCCACCGGCCCTGGCCGCGGCAGGAACCGCCACAAGAGCCCGACCGGCACCGCCCAGAAGAGCCCCAGCCCCGCCGCCATGGCAACCCAGGCGAGCACGCCCAGCGGGCCGGCCAGCACACCAAGACCGGGCTCGAAGGTGAAGGGAATGCGGATCCATTCGAGGGCGGCAAGGAAATGACCGAAACCGGCAAGGAAGGCGAGAAGTGCCGCCTCGTGTCCTGCTCGTGCGCGGGCAAGAGCGAAGAGCAGCGCAAGAAGCCCGGCCAGAAGGAGAAGCGGAGCATGAAGCGGCGCCTGCGCCAGCCCCGCCGCAACACCGCCGCCGAAGGCAAGGGCGGCCGATCGCCACTGTTGCGGCCGGGCGTGCCACGCCCCCCTGCCCTGCCCCTCATGCACCCTGCCCGTCATCCGGCCCTCATCCTGTCGACCCCCCTGCCGTCCTTTGCCGTGAAAACCTTTCTCCCGGAGTGCTGCCCGGAGAGAGCGGCGGGACGTTCGGAAGACTGTCGCACCGGCACCACCCCGGAAAGGTTCCTACCGCGACGGTGTCCCGCGCGAAGGGTGCGGCCCATGCCGCCCTTCCCGGAGTGCAGCGCGAGCGGCGCTCCGGGTGAGAATTGCGCCAGAGCCATCGACAGGAAAAGGGCTTTCCTGTCCCTTTGCGCTCACGATTGCGCCAGCACCGCGCCGAGAGCTCAGACCGGCGCGGCCGCGGCCGCCGGGCCGGCAAGGCGCAGCCTGAGCTTGCGGATCCGCCGCGGATCGGCATCGACGATCTCGAACTCGTGCCCCGCCGGATGGCGGATCACCTCGCCGCGGGCCGGCACCCTTCCCGCCAGCACGAAGACCAGCCCGCCGAAGGTATCGACATCCTCGGCCCGGCTCTCCTCGGTCTCGAGATCGAGCCCGGTGCTCTCGCGGAAATCGTCCAGCTCGGCGGTGGCATCGACGAGCCAGCTGCGTTCCCCCTCGCGACACCAGGGCGCTTCCTCGGCGATGTCGTGCTCGTCCTCGATCTCGCCGATCACCGTCTCGACAAGATCCTCGAGGGTGACGAGCCCGTCCACCCCACCATATTCGTCGATCACGAGGGCCATGTGGGTGCGTTCGGTCTTCATCTTCTGCAGAAGCGTGCCGACCGGCATCGAGGGTGGCACATAGATCAGCGGCCGCAGAAGATGCTTGAGCGCGAAGGGCTTGCGCACGCGGGTGAAGCCGTATTCGAGAGCGAGATCCTTGAGATGGACCAGGCCGCAGGGCTCGTCGAGCGAACCGTGATAGACCGGCAGACGCGAGAACTTGGTGCGGCGAAACACATCAACCAGATCCTCGAGACAGAGATCGTCCTCGACGGCGACGATCTCGGCGCGGGGAATGGCGATCTCCCCCACGGGCACCCTGAGAAGGCCGGCAAGGGTCGGCTCGGCCGGCCGCTCCCCTCCCTGGCCATGCCCGGCCGGGGCCGACGCGAGGCCGAGAAGGGCGAGAAGGCGGCGCCAGAAACCGCCTCTGGCGGGAGCGTCGGCGAGATTGCCGGAAGAGGAGACGGGCCACGGACTGGCAGACTCCTCCTCTCCGGCGGCAGCCGGATGCGGGTCGCGCCCTTCACCGCCGGCGGCCGGAACGGGCGTTTGCACGGGAGAGCGCGCAGAGGCACTCGCGGCCGATGCTGAATTTCCTGACATGGTTTCGGGTGTCTTCATCGCTCAATGGTTTCTGCCTGCACCGCAAGCGGACGGCGTGCCGCCCGGACGGCGGGAGGAGGCACGTTCCGGTTCATCGGCCGCCCTCTCCGCTCTCCTGTGCGGCTGTCTCGGCCGGGAAAGCGGCATAAGGGTCCGGTATGGCGAGGCCGGCGAGGATGGATCGCTCCAGCCTCTCCATCCGTTCGGCATCGGCCTCCGTTTCGTGGTCATAGCCGAGAAGGTGAAGAAGACCATGGATGACGAGATGCCGCAGATGGTCGGCCACGGGTCTGCCCGCCTCCATCGCCTCCCGCAGCACGGTTTCCCGCGCGATGGCCAGATCGCCGAGAAAGAGCGGCTCGCCCGCCCCGCCCCCGACCGGCGGCAGCTCGTCCGCCCCGGGCAGGCATGGCTTCCCGCCCGGACAGGACGGTGCACGATCGACCGCGGGCCAGGACAGCACGTTGGTCGGACGGTCCTTGCCGCGGAAGCGGGCGTTGAGCACGCGGATGGCCGCGTCGCTGGTGGCCAGCAGATTGAAGGTGACGGCATCGGCTGGCAGAGCGAGTGCCGCGAGCGCCGCTTCGGCGGCCTCGCGGGCAAGGACGGGCAGATCGGTCTCTCTCCAGGCCGGATCGTCGATCACGATCACCACCGGCCCGGCGACAATCTCGTCCTCCTCGACGGGATCGGCGGTCGGTGGCGGTGGCGGTTGCGGGGACCCGTCGCCCGCGCTGCCATCCCCTCTTCCGGGATCGCCGGAAGAGGACGCGCGGACGGCCCTGCCCGGAGCGGATGCTTCGCCGGAGGGCCCGGCGGCCGAACGTCCCCTGCCCGTCCCGGCGCCGCCTGCGGCCGACGGCCGCCCCGCCCCCTCCGGGTCCGCCTTGTCCCCGGACGGGGCGGTGGCGGGATGGGGATGCAGGTCAGTCATCGCCGGCCTCCCCCGCTCCGGCCGATGCCTTCCGCCCCGTTTCCGAAGCAGCCTCCACCTGCCGGCCATTTCCCGGTCGCCGGGCGGCGGCGTCGCGCTCCCAGGCCTCGATGATGCGGGCGACGAGCGGGTGACGGACGACATCCTTGCCCGTGAAGCGGGTGAAGGCCACCCCTTCGACCCCCTCCAGGATGCGCTCCGCCGCCACCAGCCCCGACGGCACGCCCCGCGGCAGGTCGATCTGCGACGGATCGCCGGTGATCGCCATGCGCGAACCGCGACCGAGACGGGTGAGCAGCATCTTCATCTGCATCGCCGATGCATTCTGGGCCTCGTCGAGGACGACGAAGGCGTCCGACAGCGTCCTGCCGCGCATGAATGCGAGGGGCGCGATCTCGATGCGCTTCTCCTCCATCAGCCGACCGAGCTGCCGGGCAGGAATGAAGTCGTGCAGCGCGTCATAGAGCGGCTGCATGTAGGGATCGACCTTCTCCTTCATGTCGCCGGGCAGGAACCCGAGCCGCTCGCCCGCCTCCACCGCCGGCCGCGAGAGGATGATGCGGTCAACGAGACCCTCGTTGAACAGGGCGACGGCGGCGGCAACGGCAAGATAGGTCTTGCCGGTGCCGGCCGGGCCGATACCGAAGACCAGCTCGTGGGAAAGGAGCCTGACGATATAGTCCTTCTGGGCCGGGGTGCGGGGTTCGATCACCTTCTTGCGGGTGCGCAACTCCACCGCCCCGGCCTCTGCCGCAGGGGCAGGCGGCGCGAGATCGACCGCATGAAAGCGCACCGCTTCGGGCCCCGTCACGAGCCGCAGCGCCGCCTCTACCTCGCTCTCGCCCACCGGGCGGCCTTCCTCCAGCCGCTCATAGAGCCGCCCGAGCGTCTCGGCCGCGATCTCGACCCCTTCGCGCGGCCCGTGCAGCACGAGACTGTTGCCCCGCCGCACCACATGGATGCCGAGGGTGGATTCGATCCGCGCGAGATGGCTGTCGAACCCGCCACACAGATCGATCAGCAACCGATTGTCGGGAAATTCGAGATGCTCGGTCCTGGCGTCGTCAGGCTGCCTGTTTCGGCTGCCGGCCTTGTTCAGCAATGTCGTTGTCCTGCCTTGGTCCTTCGTGACTGCGTATCAAACGGGGAATCATGCGGAGCGTGGCACCGACTTCAGGCGGATCTTCTCCTGCCCGGGCGCTCAAGGCAAGTCCACGGCCCCGCGATGCGCGGCGTGCTGCCGTTCGCGACCGCCTCTCCGCCCCGCCACCATGAAAGGGAGGACGATCCCTTTTCGTCATCTGGGAATGCGCCCGCCCCCTTGCAAGGGCGGGAACAGGCTGACGCCATCACCTTCCGGCGAGCGGATGATGCGCCCTTTCCGGTCGGCCTGCGCAAACCCGGCCTGCAGGAAGGGGGCCGCCCCCGCCCGCAGGGACCATCACCGTAGCGGCGGCACGTAATCCTGGATGCCGGGGGTCGCGGTCTGGTAATCGCCGATCACGGTTCCCGGCGGGAAGTGCTTGTTGCAGACCGGCAGGCCCGATTTCGGGTCGAAGCGCCGGCCGGCATAGCCCTCGACACCGTCATCCAGCATCCAGGCCTGGCAGCCGTCAGGATCATAGACGATCGCCCCCTCTCCATTGGCGATCGAAACCGTGTCGTCCCGGGTGTCGTAATTGGTGGCGATCACGGTGTTCGGATCGCCGGTGTATTTCACCGTTTCCTCGATGCATCCCGAGAGGAACGCCGCCACCAGGAAAAAGGAGATTCGCAATAGATATGTTTTCATGTTGCTCACCACTGATAGCAGACCACCTCCACACGGCGGTTCCGCCGCATGCCCTCGGGAGTCGTGTTGGGCGCGACCGGTCTTCGCTCGCCAAATCCCTTCACCCGTTCGACAACGGCACCGACCGACCGGGCCACCCGGGCCACCGCCTCGGCGCGCCGCTGCGACAGACGCATGTTGTATTCGTCCGAGGCACGGCTGTCGGTATGCCCGTAGATGGCGTAGCCGAAGGCGCCGGCCTTGCGGAAGAATTCCTCGAGCCGGCGACGCTGCGAGGCCTTCAGCCGGGCGCTGTCGGTCTCGAAGAGAACATCGGTGTTCTCGACAAGACAGGTGTTCTTCTTCAGACAGACCGGACGGCCGGTCTTCGGATCGACCCGGTCGATCATGTAGCCTTCGAACCCGCCATCGGCCCACCAGTGCATGCAGCCGTCGCGATCAACCCACAGGCCCCAGATCACCTTGCCGGTGGGCTTGGGCGCGTTCCCCGCCATGGCCGTGCCGCCCAGAAGCAGACCGGCCAGGACGATGGCCACCCATGTCAGAAATCGTTGTCCCATCTCGCCCCCATACCTCCTGTTGGCGATACCAATCGCATCTCTTCAATGAAATCCGGCCGCCCCGTTCGCTCGCAGGTGCAAACCCGAATGCATGCCGGCCTTCCCATGCTCCCCCGCCAGGAATGGCGCATTTGCAACTAATTTACCCGTTTCCGGCCATATTACAAAACAAAAAACGCCATATCTGGCAATGAGCGGGAGACAATCCCCCAGATTTGGGGGAAACTCTTTCGCATGAAGCAACGATCGGCCCGTTGCCGAGGATCGTCGCCCCCTCAGGCGACGAGGCGTCCGGCAAGGGAATGGGATTCGCTGCGGACGATCTCGACCTCGGCGATCTTCCCCATCAGCGCGGCCGGCGCCTCGACATGGACGGCGTGGAGATATTCCGAGCGACCGACGAGCTGGCCAGCCAGCCTGCCGGGCTTCTCGAAGAGCACCCTTACCCGCTGCCCGACCATCGCGTCCTGGGCCTTGCGCTGCTGCTCGGTCAGGAGGGCCTGCAGACGCGCCAGCCGCTCGGCCTTGACCGCCTCGGGCACCTGCTCGCGCCCGGCGGCCGGCGTGCCGGGGCGGGGCGAATACCTGAAGGAGAAGGCCTGACCGTATCCCACCTTGCGCACCAGATCCATCGTCGCCTCAAAATCGGCTTCCGTCTCGCCGGGGAAGCCGACGATGAAATCGCCCGACATCAGCATGTCGGGCCGCGCCGCGCGGATGCGCTCGACGAGTCGCAGATAGTCCTCGGCGGTATGGCGGCGGTTCATCGCCTTGAGGATCCGGTCCGATCCGGACTGCACCGGCAGATGGAGATAGGGCATGAGCCGGTCGCAATCGCGATGGGCGGCGATGAGATCGTCGCTCATGTCGTTCGGGTGCGAGGTGGTGTAGCGGATGCGTTCGAGCCCCTCCAACTCGGCCAGCGCCAGCACCAGTCGCGCCAGCGACCAGTCGCGCCCGTCGGGACCCTCGCCGTGATAGGCGTTGACGTTCTGGCCAAGGAGAGTGATCTCGCGCACCCCCTCCGCCACCAGCCGCCGCGCCTCGGCCAGCACCTTTTCCGCCGGTCGCGACACCTCGGCGCCGCGGGTATAGGGCACGACGCAGAAGGCACAGAACTTGTCGCATCCTTCCTGCACGGTGAGAAAGGCCGAGAAGCGCCGCGCCATCGGCGCGCCCGCGGGCAGATGGTCGAACTTGTCCTCGGCGGGAAACTCGGTCTCGACCACCTTTTCCCCCGCCTCCGCCCGCTTCAGCAGTTCGGGCAGGCGGTGATAGGTCTGCGGCCCGACGACCACATCGACCGCCGGCTGACGGCGCACGATCTCCTCGCCCTCGGCCTGGGCGACGCAGCCGGCGACACCGATCCTGAGGCCGGGGTTGGCCGCCTTGAGAGGCTTGAGCCGCCCGAGCTCGGAATAGACCTTCTCGGCCGCCTTCTCGCGGATGTGGCAGGTATTGAGAAGGATGAGATCGGCTTCCTCCGGTCGCTCGGTCGGCGCATAGCCCCGGGCGGCGAGCGCACCCAGCATCCGCTCGCTGTCATAGACGTTCATCTGGCAGCCCCAGGTGCGGATGAAGACCTTGCGCTCCCGGGCCGGCGCCGCGTCCTCGCGCGCGCCGTCTGCCACCGTGTCCCGCGCCGCCCTCGGCTGCGCCCTGGTTTCGCCCTCTGCCGCCATCGCTCATGCCTCATGCGGGAAGTGGATCGCGAAGCCCCGTTCCCGAAGGAACGGATCCGGCCCCTCCTGCCCGGCCTCCTACACCTTTCGCCCCGCACTGACAATCGGGCGGGGCATGCACCGCCGACGGGTGCCCCGAAACGCCTCGAACAGGATACCGCAAGGCGCGGAGCTGCCGCCACCTGGCCCCGTCAAGCGGACATGCCACGGAAAGACGCAAACGCGACGGTGTCTTTCCGTTCGATCTTTTCGCCTGGCGCACTCCCCGAAAAGCCGGCGGGCCTCACGCGCATGAGAAAGACGACAGCATCGACGCGCCGCCTTTCCGATGCGGTCGGACCGCGCGCATGAGGAGCGGGACACGGTTGCAGTCCGGCGGCGGCTGCCCGTGCTGCCCCTCCATCAGGAATCGGCCCTGCCATCGGGCCGGGTCGTCCCTGCAGGGTTTCCATGGGCACGAGGGCGCGCCCGCAATGCGGTTTCGCATCACCGGCCCGTCCGCTCCCCGCCGCTGCATCGACGGGGGCGCTTCGTCCTTTCTTCCCTTTCCTCCTCCCCTGCGCTATCTGCGGACGCGAACGGGGTGGGCCCGCAGCCCCGGACTGCTTCAGGGAACCGGCGATGCATCTTTATCCCGCGATCGATCTCAAGGACGGCCAGTGCGTGCGCCTCTACAAGGGCGAGATGGACAGGGCGACGGTATTTTCCGACAGCCCCGCCGATCAGGCGCGCGAATTCGTCGATGCAGGCTGCCGGCGGTTGCATCTCGTCGATCTCAACGGCGCCTTCGCCGGCCGACCCGTCAATGCCGCGGCGGTGGAAGCGATCCTCGACGCGGTGGACGTGCCGGTGCAGCTCGGGGGCGGCATCCGCGACATGGCCACCATCGAGGGCTGGCTCGACCGTGGCGTGCACCGGGTGATCCTCGGCACCGCCGCCGTCGAGAACCCCGATCTTGTGCGCGCGGCCGCCCGCACCTTCCCCGGACGCATCGCCGTCGGCATCGATGCGCGCGGCGGCAAGGTCGCCACCCGCGGCTGGGCCGAGGAAACCGACATCGACGCCACCGAGCTTGCCCGCCGCTTCGAGGATGCCGGGGTCGCCGCGATCATCTATACGGACATCGACCGTGACGGCGCCCTCGTCGGCCCCAATGTCGCCGCCACCGCCGCGCTGGCCCGCGCCGTGTCGATCCCGGTGATTGCCTCGGGCGGGGTGTCCTCGCTCGACGACCTCGTGGCCCTGCGCGATTGCGGCGCGCCGCTCGAGGGCGTGATCTCGGGCCGGGCGCTCTATGACGGACGCATCGACCTCGCCGAAGCGCTGAAGCTGCTCGAGGCGTGAGCCGGCAGACGTCCCGTCCGGCTCGGGTCGTGGCAGTGCTGAACGCGCACACTTCCCGATCCGAACAACCGAACTGGCCTTGCCGCGCTCAGGCGCATCACTCGCAACCGCGCTGCACGCCTCCCCGGTCATGCCGGCTTCCCATCACCGAGGAGGCGCCGTGCGGGCGGGGATGCCCGGATCGGCGCAAGCAAGGTTGACCGCCGCCGGCGCGGCCGGCCGAAGATCGCCCCGGTTTCGGAACAGGGAGCACAGCCCCCGGCACTGCCGCCATGCACCGGCCTCACCGACCTCGAAGGCGGCTCTCCGTGCAGAATGACGGCTCTTCATGCAGGAAGAAATGCGGGAAGAAATGGATGGGGGACCGCTTCCGATCCGGGCGGCCTGAACCGCTTCGACGGAAGCTGAAAGAGCCGGTCGCCCCCGCACCGGCCACCCCACCGCCATGCTCCGATCCTTTCCCGGCCGAAGCCGACAGGGCCTCGGGCCACCGGCTCACCGGCTGCACGGGCGACAGGAAAGGGCGCTCGAGACAGGCACGCCCTGCCGGCGCGGCCTGTTCGCTCGCCGGGACGCGTCCCGGCCGGATTTTCCCGCCCCTTTCAGCCGACGTCCATCCCCGGCCCCGACGACGCGCGGCCGGCGATTGCCTTCCCCGCCCCATCGGCCTATCTCGGAGAGGCGCCGCCCCGAGGCAAGCGAAAGAGGAAGCCAGATGCTCAAGATCCGCGTCATTCCCTGCCTCGACGTGGCCGAGGGCCGGGTCGTCAAGGGGGTCAATTTCGTCGATCTCGTCGATGCCGGCGATCCGGTCGAGGCGGCCCGGGCCTATGACGCCGCCGGGGCAGACGAGCTCACCTTCCTCGACATCAACGCCACCCACGAGAACCGCGGCATCATGCTCGACACGGTCCGCCGCACCGCCGAGCAGTGCTTCATGCCGCTGACGGTGGGCGGCGGCGTGCGCACGCTCGAGGATGTGCGCCGGCTGCTTCTCGCCGGGGCCGACAAGGTGAGCTTCAATTCGGCCGCCGTGGCCAACCCGGAGATCGTCTCCCGTGCGGCGGAGAAGTTCGGCAACCAGTGCATCGTCGTCGCCATCGACGCCAAGACGGTGGAAGACGGGCGCTGGGAGATCTTCACCCATGGCGGCCGCCGGCCGACCGGCATCGACGCGGTGGCCTTCGCCCGCGAGATGGAGCGGCGCGGCGCCGGCGAGATCCTCCTCACCTCGATGGACCGCGACGGCACCCGTCAGGGCTACAACCTGCCGCTCACCCGTGCCATTGCCGATGCGGTGCGCATTCCGGTGATCGCTTCGGGCGGCGTCGGCACGCTCGACCACCTGGTGGAGGGAGTGCGCGAGGGCCACGCAAGCGCCGTGCTCGCCGCCTCGATCTTCCATTTCGGTCACTACACCATCCGCGAGGCCAAGGAGCACATGGCCGCCGCGGGCCTGCCGATGCGGCTCGACTGATCGCCGCCGGACCTGCCTCGCCAGTGCCGGTAGGGTTTGCGTCGGATCGGGGGCAGGACACTCGAGCAGGATGATTTCGGGAGGACCCGGCAGACGCGCCGCGCACTTGCCCCGAGGGCACCGCCAGGCCTGTCCGCCGGGCGGAACGGCGAGACGTGACGGGATGTCTGCATGATTCCGGCATGGCGCATCATGCTCCGGGGGAGCGCCGGGCCTTCCCGGCCCGTGCCGGCCGGGGATCAGAACAACGGGTCGGAATACCGATGCCCCCGCCCCCGTCTCCGCCACATGGCGCCTCACATGCCGCTGCAATCGCCCGTTGCCATCCCGAAGGGCTGATCGACCGGGCGCAGCCGGCCGCGGACGATGGCGATCGGGTCGTAGGGGGGCGTGTCGCGCAAATGGGGATTCGACTGCTGCAGAACGTAGCAGCCGACATAGACCGTCACCGTGCCGTCGGAGCCGCGCGCCTCGATCACAGTCGGCACCAGCCACCAGGTGCTGCCCACCGCCCCTTCCCAGGTCGGCATGCCGGTCTTCACGCTGACCTCTTCGGTATCGCCATAGCCGGCGGCGAAGCGGCGATAGTCGGGGCGGCTGCCCTCCGCGTAATAGCTCCAGGCGCGCGGCCAGTCCTGCCGGTTGACGGCATCGTAGAGCGAGAGGATGACCGCCTCGGGGCTGGAGCGGTCGTCCCGGTAGGGGCCACCGGGGACAAGCACCCCCGCGGGCAGCGCCAGGGCCGCGAGGGTGAGGAGCGGGGCAAGGGCGGCACGGTGCGACAGGAGCCTTGGCATTGTTCTTCCTCCCGGGGAGATACCTTGCGCGAATATAGCACATGCCGCCGGGTCGAAGGACGGAATCGGCGGCGGTCGAAGCCCCGGTGCCCCTTGACAGGCAAGCGCCCGGGGGCGAAGTCGGGGGCATGAGTGATCTCGACACGCTGGCCCGGCTCGCCGCCACCATCCGCACCCGCAGGGGAGCCGACCCCGAAACCAGCTGGACCGCACGGCTTCTCGCCCGCGGGCCGGAAAAATGTGCCGAGAAGTTCGGCGAGGAAGCCGTCGAGGCGATCATCGAGGCGGTGAAGGGCAACAGGGAGCGTCTCGCGGCCGAAGCGGCCGACGTGCTCTACCACCTCCTCGTCATGCTGGCAGCGCGCGACGTGACGCTCGAGGAGGTGCTGGCCG
>WFPA01000181.1 GCA_015487815.1 Albidovulum sp. | reverse complement strand
CGTGCCGCAGGAGCACTGTTTTCACGGTCAGGCAGTCATTCAATGACCTGGCGCGGCGCCGGATCACGCCCCTTCCGCGACGTCATCTTCCGGGGGCCGTCCGAAACGCCCAGATGGCGTGCCCTTGACGGGAACCGGGCCGCGTATCGGCGCACGGTTCGCATTCGGCTCGGGAGCAGGACCATCTGCGCCGCCCCGTTCCGGCGTCGCCACCTCCAGCACCGGCGGCTCCTCGAACTCGAACCGCTCCAGCGCATGGGCCCGTTTCCCCGCCTTCTGGGCCGAAATGCGTATATCGTCGATATCCTTCGCCGCCAGCGAGAAATGCCGGTCGAGGCTCTCCACCCGCTTCCCCAGCCGTTCGACATCCTTGTTGAGCAAACCCAGCTCGCGCCGGATCAGATGCGCCTGCTCCCGCATCCGTGCATCCTTCAGGATGGCGCGCATGGTGTTGAGGGTGGCCATGCAGGTCGTGGGCGAGACGATCCACACCCGGGCCTCGAAGCCCTCGCGCACCACATCGCCGAAATTCGCGTGCAGCTCGGCATAGACGGCTTCGGAGGGAAGGAACATGATGGCGCCATCGGCCGTCTCCCCCTCGATGATGTAGCTGTCGCGGATCTTCGCGATGTGCTTGCGGACCGCCTCGCGGAAGGCCCGCGCCGCCTGTCGGGCCTCGGCCTCGCTGGTCGCGGCCCGCAACTGCTCATAGGCTTCGAGCGGAAACTTGGCGTCGATCACGATCGGCCCGGGCGGGTTGGGCAGATGGACGAGACAGTCGGGGCGGCGGCCGTTCGAGAGCGTCGCCTGAAACCGGTAGCTGTCGGGGGGCAGCGCCTTGGTCACGATATCCTGCAGCTGGATCTCGCCGAATGCGCCACGGGCTTGCTTGTTCGACAGGATGTCCTGCAGGGAAAGCACGTCGCCCGACAGTTTCTCGATCTTGGCCTGAGCCCGGTCGATGGTCTCGAGTCGCTGCTGCAACTCGCCGAGCGACCGGGCCGTGCGCTGGGCCGTTCCCTGAAGCGTCTCCCCGACCGCCTTCTGCACGGCCTCCAGCCGGCGCTCCATGGCCTCGACCATCCGCGCCTGGCTTTGGGTCTGCAATTCGGAAACATGGTGCAGACCGCCTTCGAGACGCTGCTGCGCCTCCGACAGGCGCCGTGTCTCCTCGGCCAGCATGGCAAGGGCATCGGCAATCGCATCCGTGGTCTTTTCCGCGCGGTTGCGGCGGCGGAAGAGAAGCAGCGCCGCGCTGACAAGCACGACAGCGGCCAGGATCGCGGCCAGCGCCGGATGCGTCACGCTCCAGTCTCGCATCTTCTCCGGTATCGCCTGCCAGTCCATTGTCTCTCCTGCCCTTTCCTGCGCCTACTGCGGGTCGCTCGTGTCACTTCCGCCCGAACAGCCGCTCGATGTCCTCGAGCGAGATCGAAACGAAAGTGGGGCGGCCGTGGTTGCATTGCCCCGAGGAAGGTGTCGCCTCCATCTCACGCAGGAGCGCGTTCATCTCGGCCACCGTCAAGCGCCGGCCCGAACGCACCGAGCCATGACAGGCCATGCTCGAGAGCACGGCGTGAAGCCGGTCCTCGAGAAGCCCGGCCCCGCACCCTTCGTTCAGCGCGTCGAGAATGTCGCCCAGAAGCGCCGCGGCATCCACCTCGCCCAGAAGCGCCGGGGTCTCGCGCACGGCGACGGCGCCGGGTCCGAAGGGCTCGATCACGAGGCCGAGACGCGCCAGCTCTTCGGCCGCATCGAGAAGCCGGGCCATCTCGTCGGCTTCGAGACGGACGATCTCGGGCACGAGCAGCGCCTGGCGGGCAATGCCGCTGGCGGCCATCTGGGCCTTCAGCTTCTCGTAGACCAGACGCTCATGGGCCGCATGCTGATCGACGATCACCATGCCCTCTCGGGTCTGGGCAATGATGTAGTTCTCGTGGATCTGCGCCCGGGCCGCCCCGAGAGGATGATCGAGGAGGGCGCCATCCTCTTCCGCGTCAGGCACTTCGGCGCGGGCCGAGGGGGTCTCCAGCGCGACATCGAGCGGTGCCTGCCACTGCCGGGCCGCTTGCCGCGCCCCGGCCGAAGCCCCCTCGGCGAACCCCCGGGGAAGACTGGACCGCGCATCCCCTTCAGGGCGGAAGGCACCGAGGGCGGCGCTGGTCATGGTGGTGACATTGCGCACCCCTTCCGCCGCCAGGGCATGACGGATGGCAGAGACGATCAGCCCGCGGACGATGCCGGGCTCGCGAAAGCGCACCTCGGCCTTGGCGGGGTGCACGTTCACATCGACCATCTCGGGCGGGCAGGTGATGCCGAGCACCGCCGCAGGGTGCCTGTCTCTGGGCAGAAGATCGGCATAGGCCGCCCTCAACGCCCCGTGAAGCAACCGGTCGCGCACCGGCCGACCGTTGACGAAGAAATATTGCTGGCTGGCCGCACCGCGCGAATAGACCGGCAGCGCCGCATGCCCCCTGAGGCCGATCCCCGCGCGCTCGGCCTCGATCGGCACGGCATTGTCGGCAAACTCCTTCCCCAGAACCCGCCGCACCCGCGCAGCCAGCGCCGCGAAGAGATCGCCGCTCTCCGGGTCGGCGCGGAACAGCTCGCGCATCCTGCCGCCGTCCTCCCCCGGATCGCGCAGCACGAAGCCGACATGGGGCTCGGCCAGTGCCAGCCGTCGCACCACATCGACCACCGCCTGCATCTCCGCACGGTCGGAGCGCATGAACTTGAGCCGCGCCGGCGTGGCGAAGAAGATGTCCCTGAGCTCGACCACCGTCCCCGGCCGCGCCGGAGCGGGCCGCACCGCACCCACACGCCCGCCTTCAACGGTGATCATCGCCCCCTCCGGGGCCTCCGGCGGCCGCGAGACGATCCTGAGCCTTCCCACTGCCCCGAGCGACGGCAGCGCCTCGCCTCGAAAGCCGAAACTCTCGATATGGACGAGATCGGACCCGTCGATCTTCGATGTGGCGTGCCGGGAGACGGCCAGGGGCAGCTCCTCCGCCGGAATGCCGCAGCCGTCGTCGCGCACGCGAATGAGGCTCTTGCCGCCGCGGGAAATGTCGATCTCGATCCGCCGCGCTCCGGCATCGAGCGCGTTTTCGA
Organism: Albidovulum sp.; assembly: GCA_015487815.1. Taxonomy (GTDB): domain Bacteria; phylum Pseudomonadota; class Alphaproteobacteria; order Rhodobacterales; family Rhodobacteraceae; genus WFPA01. The sequence continues at coordinate 858 of WFPA01000181.1, read as the reverse complement.
CCAGCTCCTTGACGGCCGAGGCGGGCCGCTCCACCACCTCACCCGCCGCGATGCGGTTGATCGCTGCCTCGTCGAGCGTGCGAATCGGTCGGCGCGATGCCTGCCCCCGTATCTTGCCGTCCATCTGGTTCATCCCCCAACTTCTAGCATGGTCCGGCGGATTCGGCCAATGCATTCGGGCGATGACAAGCTTGCGGCCAGAGGGCGGACCGGAAAGGCTCAGAGCCCCTCGGGCCGACCGACGACGACGAATTCGAGACTTTCCGGGGTCATCAGCCGCCGCGCCACCCGTTTCAGGTCTGCGAGGGTGACAGCCTCTATCCGCGCATTGCGGAAATTGGGATAGTCGCGCGGGAACCCGGCAATCTGCATGCCCGCGAGAATGGCGGCGATGCGGCCGTTGCTGTCGAAGCGCAGGGGGTAGGACCCCGTCATGTAGCGTTTCGCGGCCTGCAACTCCGCCTCGGTGATGTTGCCCGCGGCCATGTCTGCCCAGATCTTGCGGATGAGCGCGACGACCTGCCCCGCGGTGGCGTTGACGGTGCGGGTCTCTCCGCCCCAGTATTCCGCCGGTCCGAGATCTGCGAGCCAGGTGCCGATGCCGTAAGTGAGACCGCGCTTCTCGCGCAGCTCCTGCATGAGGCGGGCATTGAAACCGCCACCGAGGATCTGGTTGAGCACATGAGCGGCGAAGAAATCCGGGTCGGTGCGATCGATTCCCCTCTGGGCGAAGAGGATGACCGATTGCGGCGAGGGGAAGGACCGGCTGATCACCGCACCGCCGACCTTCGGCGTCGTGCGCTGCGGCAGCGGCGCCCCCCGGGCCGGCAGATCGGCGAAGATACGGTCGAGAAGCGG
>WFPA01000180.1 GCA_015487815.1 Albidovulum sp. | reverse complement strand
GCTTCTCCTCGGGCCGGGCACTGGCAGAAACGGCTCTCGATCTCGGCTTCTACCTTTCCATGTCGGGCATCGTGACCTTCAGGAAGTCCGAGGAACTGCGCGAAATCTTCCGCGACGTGCCGCTCGATCGCATCCTGGTCGAGACGGACGCACCCTATCTCGCCCCCGTGCCCCATCGCGGCAAACGCAACGAGCCCGCCTTCACCGCCCATACCGCGCGCATGGGCGCCGAGATCAAGGGGGTGGACTACGCCACCTTCGCCCGGGCGACGAGCGCAAATTTCGAGCGGTTGTTCAGTCGCGCCGCCGCGCCGCTCCCGGCCGATGCTGCCATGCGGCAAGTCGCAAAGAGCGTCTGACATGGGGCGGGTCAGGCTCACCATTCTGGGCTGCGGCTCCTCGGGGGGCGTCCCGCGGATCGGCAACATCTGGGGCGCGTGCGACCCGGAGAACCCGCGCAACCGCCGCCGCCGCTGCTCGCTTCTCGTCGAGCGGTTCGCCGACGCCACGAATGACGGAGAGGCGACACGGGTTCTGATCGACACCACCCCCGACATGCGCAGCCAGTTGCTCGATGCCGGTGTCGGGGTGCTCGACGCGGTGCTCTGGACCCATTCCCACGCCGACCATGTGCATGGGATCGACGATCTGAGAATGGTGGTGATGAACCGCGGCGCCCGCCTGCCGGTCTGGGCCGATGCCGCCACATCCGAAGCCCTGCTCGACCGCTTCGGCTATGTCTTCGTGCAGCCTGCGGGCAGCCCCTATCCGCCTATCCTCGAGCTCAACCAGATCGACGGGGAGGTGACGATCGACGGGGCGGGCGGGCCGCTTGTCTTCACCCCGATTCCAGTCCGGCACGGCCGGATCGGCGCGCTGGGCTTTCGGGTCGCCAACGTCGCCTACATGCCTGACGTCTCCGCCATCCCCGAGGACAGCTGGCCGCTGCTCGAGGGACTCGATTGCTGGATCCTCGACGCGCTGCGCCCCACCCCGCACCCGACCCATGCCCATCTCGATCTCGCCCTCGAATGGATCGCCCGGGCCAACCCGGTGCGGGCGGTGCTGACCAACATGCATGTGGACATGGATTACGCCGCCACCGATGCGGCAACACCGCCTCACGTCACCCCGGCCCATGACGGCATGGTGCTGGAATTCCCGCTCGAGGACGGAGGCGGCGTCGCGTCCGCGACCGGCACTCCGGCCAAATCGGGGTCCCGATGACCACCCTTGCCGGCATCGTCCTGCCGGTCTTCCTCGTCATCGCGATGGGATGGCTGGCAGTTGTCAGCCGCCGTTTCCCGGCCGGTGCGGCAGAAGCGGTGATGAAATTCGCCCAGGGCTTCGCCATTCCGGCGCTGCTCTTTCGCACCGTCGCCCAGATCGACCCGGGCAAGGTCCTCGACTGGCGTCTGCTCGTCTCATACTACACCGGCTCGCTCACGGTGTTTCTCGTCGGCATGGCGGGAGCGATGCTGCTCTTCCGCCGGCCGGCGGACAATGCCGTGGCCGTCGGCTTTGCGGCGATGTTCCCCAATTCGGTGTTGCTGGGGCTGCCAATCATGGAGCGCGCCTATGGCGAAGATGCGCTGGCACCCATCTTCGCCATCATCGCCTTCCACGCCCCCTTCTGCTATCTCGTGGGTTCGGTAGCGATGGCCTTCGCCCGGCGCAGCCGCGGCGGCGGAATCTGGCGCTCCCTCCGCACCCTCGCCTCCACCCTGGCCCACAACCCCCTGCTCGTCGCCCTCTTCCTCGGCTTCCTGTTCAACCTTTCGGGACTGGCGCTGCCGAAGGTGATCGACGATGCCCTCCTCCTCCTCGTGCGCGGTGCATTGCCGGCGGCCCTCTTTGCCCTCGGCGGCATTCTCGTGGCCTACCGGCCCGAGGGCGATCTGCGGCTGATCGCCTGGGTGGTGGTGCTCTCGCTCTTTCTCCACCCGACCATCGCCTGGGCCATGGGACGGTGGGCCTTCGCCCTGCCCTTTCCGATGAGCGAGGCGGCCGTGGTGACGGCAGCGATGGCCCCCGGGGTCAACGCCTATCTCTTCGCGTCGATGAACGGCACCGGCCAGCGGGTCGCGGCCAGCGCCGTGCTCGTTGGCACGCTGCTGTCGATCCTGACCGCCAGCTTCTGGCTGCATCTTCTCGCTGGCGGCTGAAGGCGGCGGTCGGCACCCGTCGATGCCGACCTGGCCGACGCAGCCCCGGCGGAGGCTATCCCTGAATACCCCGCAGCCGCTCGTTGCGCCGGCGCAGAAGCTCGATCGTCGTCAGGAGCAGGATCGAGATCGCCACGAGAATCGTCGCCACCGCGAGAATGGCCGGGCTGATCTGCTCGCGGATGCCGTTCCACATCTGCCGCGGGATCGTCTGCTGGTCGTAGGCGGCGACAAAGAGCACCACCACCACCTCGTCGAAGGAAGTGACGAAGGCGAAGAGCGCCCCCGAGATCACCCCGGGCATGATGAGCGGCATCTGCACCTTGAAGAAGGTTGTGGTTGGCGAGGCGCCGAGCGAGGCCGCCGCCCGCGTCAGCGAGTGGTCGAAACCGACGAGGGTTGCGGTCACGGTGATGATGACGAAGGGAATGCCGAGCGTGGCATGGGCGAGGATGATGCCGAGATAGGATCCGGCCAGCCCCGTCATCGAATAGAAGAAGAACAGCCCGGTGGCGACGATGATGATCGGCACGATCATCGGCGAGATCAGGACCGCCATGATCAGCCTGCGATACGGCATTTCGGGCCGCGACAGGCCGAGCGCGGCCACGGTGCCGAGCACGGTGGCCAGGAGTGTGGCGAAGACGCCGATGATGATCGAGTTCTTCGCCGCCTGCACCCATTTGGCGTTCTCCCACACGTCGCGCCACCAGGCCCATGTGTCGGGATTGTCTGGGTTGATCATGCCGAAGGTGAGCAGGGTCTTGTACCAGCGCAGCGAGAAGCCGGCCGGGTCGAGGCTCAGCATCTTGTCGGTGAAGGTGAAATAGGGCTCGGCGTTGAAGGACAGCGGAATGATGATGAGGATCGGCGCGATGAGGAAGAGGAAGATCGCCGCGCAGATCACGAGATAGACCCGGTGCCACAGCCGCTCGAGCGGGGATGCATAGGGGGGAAGGGCCATTCTTGCCTCCTCAGCCGAGCTTGAGATTGTCGATGCCGACGAGCTTGTCGTAGAGCCAGTAGAGGATCAGCACCCCGCCGAGAAGCAGCGAGGCCAGCGCCGCGGCCAGCGACCAGTTGAGCGATTTCTGCATGTGGAAGGCGATCATGTTGGAAATCAGCTGGCCCGAGGAACCACCCACGAGGGCCGGCGTGATGTAGTAGCCCACCGCGAGAATGAAGACGAGAAGCGCCCCGGCCCCGATGCCGGGCACGGTCTGCGGCAGGTATATGCGGCGGAAGGCCGTCCAGGAGGTGGCGCCGAGGGAGCGCGCGGCGCGCACATAGCTCGGGTCGATCGTCCGCATCACCGAATAGAGCGGCAGCACCATGAAGGGCAGCAGGATGTGGGTCATGGCGATGACCGTGCCGGTCTGGTTGAAGATCATCTGCAACCGCTGATCCTCGCGGATGAGACCGAGCCAGACGAGGATGTCGTTGATGACGCCGTTCGTCTGCAACAGCACGATCCAGCTTGTCGTCCGCACGAGCAGCGAGGTCCAGAAGGGCAGGAGCACGAAGATCATCAGCAGGTTGGAATACTTGAGCGGAAGACTGGCCAGAAGATGGGCGATGGGAAAGCCCAGCACCAGCGTCAACCCGGTGATGACGAGCGAGAGCACAAGCGTTCGCAGGAAGAGCTTGCCGTAGATCTGCCGCTCGGGGTCCACCCGCACGATGTCTCCCTTGGCGTCGCGGGTGAAGTCGAGGGCGTTGAGAAGGAAGTCGATCGTGTAGGCATGGGCGGCCTGGCGCATCGCCGTCCAGATCCGCGGATCGCCCCACTTGCGGTTCACCTTGAGCATCGCTTCCATGTAGGGCGGCTTGAGGCGCTTCGCCTTGCGGGCCGTCGAGGTGAAGAGCGAGCGCGTGCCCGGCACGTCGTAGTTGATCCTGGTCGCCACGGCGCCGATGGTCTTGTTCTTCCTGGCTTCCTTCAGATCCTCGATCAGCAGCGCATAGGCCTCCTCGGTCGGCGGTTCGTCCGGGTGGGCCTTCAGCCAGGCGCTGATCCGCGGCATGTTCTGAGAAAAGGTCGGGTTGTAGATCGCCCGATGGAGCATCTGGCCGATCGGGGTGATGAAGGTGATGATGACGAAGACGAGCAGCGGCATCACCAGGAGGAATGCCCGCCAGCGCGCCCGTCGTCCGGCACGGGCAAGGGCCTCGTCGAGCGGCTGACCGTCCACCGTCAGGATCGGCCCGTCCTCGACGCCGCCGGCGGTGGCGACGACGGCCGCATGGGGATCGGCTGGCACCTGGCTCATAGCGTCTCTCTCCTGCCTGTCATCGGGGCCCGGCCCCAACCCGCACCCGCCGCGGGAACGGCGGTTCTTCCGGGCCGGTCTCGCATGGGTTCCACCCGCAGGAAGACGTTTCCTTCCCGGTCCTTCCCGGATCCCCATGCAGGGCATGGGCGAAACGCCTGCCGGCGGGAGGTGTCCGGCGCGGTCGTGCCGCGCCGGACGATGCGTCTGCCGCGCAGGGCGGCTGCGGCTCTTACTGGGCGAGCCAGGCGTTGAAGCGCTCGTTCAGCTCCGTGTCATGATCGGCCCAGAACTCGAAATCGTTGACAAGCGCGTTCTTCAGGTTCTCCGGTGCGGTCGGCATGTGCGGCTGCATGTCGGTCTTGCCGTCCTTGTACTTGCCGACGAGCGGGGCCGAGGACTTCCGCGCCGGACCATAGGAGATGTATTTCGCCTGATCGGCCAGCCGCTGGGTGTCGGTCGCGAACTTGATGAACTCCCAGGCATCGGCCTTGTGGGGCGCTCCCTTCGGCATGACGAACATGTCGAAGTCCATGATCTGGCCGTCCCAGAGAATGGCGAAGGGCTTGTTCTCCGCCACCATGGCATTGAAGATCCGGCCGTTGTAGGCAGTGGTCATCGACACCTCGCCATCGGCCAGAAGCTGCGGCGGCTGCGCCCCGGCTTCCCACCAGACGATCTGATCCTTGATGGTGTCGAGCTTCCTGAAGGCCCGATCGACCCCTTCGGGGGTGGACAGCACCTCATAGACCTTGTCGGCCGGCACGCCATCGGCCATCAGCGCCATTTCGAGATTGGCCTTGGCGCTCTTGCGCAGGCCGCGCTTGCCGGGGAACTTCTCGAGATCGAAGAAGTCGGCGATGCTTTTCGGGGCTTCCTTGAACTTGGTGGTGTCATAGGCCACGACCGTGGACCAGACGATGTTGGGCACGGCGCATTCGGTCAGGGAATCGCCGATGAAGTCGTCCTTGGCCGGGGTGCCATCGGGGGCCGGCGGCAGTTCATTGATCGGAAGTTCCTCGAGAAGCCCCTCGTCACACAGACGCACGGCGTCGGAACGTTCGACATCGGCCACATCCACGGAGACGTTGCCGGCCTCGACCTGCGCCTTGATCGGCGTGGCCGGGTTGTCGGCATCGACCCAGATGACCTTGATCCCGGTCTTTTCGGTGAAGGGCTTGCCATAGGCTTCGACCTGGCTCTTGGTGTAGGCGCCGCCCCAGCTCATCACCACGATTTCGCGGTCGTTCCCCGCGAAGGCGGCGGTGGCAAGGCCGAGAATGGCCGCCCCTGTCATCAGCAGTTTCTTCATCTTCCTCTCCTGTGCAGTTTCCTGTTGCAGTGCACCTGACGGGTTTCTCCCTGTCCTGCCGACACCCGCGCCCGAAGACGGGGCGTCACCTGCCTGCGCACCGCCGGCAGCGGTGCGCCATTGCCCGCCCCGTCACAACGGATCGAGGGCGCGGCAATCCTCTACCGCCCAGCTGACGGGCATGGTTTGCCCCACGGCAATGGGCGGATGGCCCGAATTGTTGGGCACCTTGATGATGAAGTCGTCATTGCCATGCACGCGGGCCCGGCAACGGATGTGATCGCCGAGATAGATCAGCTCGAGCATCTCCGCCTCGGCCCGGTTCTCGCCGCCGCTCTCGCCGAGCTGCACACGCTCGGGCCGGAGCGACAGGAGCGTCGGGCTGCCCGGCCCCTCCACCCGCACGGCCAGCGCCTTCGTGAGCGCCCCGTCGGCCAGCCGCACGGTTGCGACATCACCCTCGAGCGCGACCACTTCGCCCTCGAGCTTGTTGTTCTCGCCGATGAACTGGGCGACGAAGCTGTTCTCGGGCCGCTCGTAAAGGTCTTCTGGGGTGGACAGCTGCTGGATCACCCCGTCGTTGAAGACGGCGATCCGGTCCGACATGGTGAGAGCCTCGGACTGGTCATGGGTGACATAGACCACCGTGATGCCGAGCCGCTCATGGAGGTGCTTGATCTCGTACTGCATGTGCTCGCGCAACTGCTTGTCGAGCGCGCCCAGCGGCTCGTCCATCAGCACGAGCTCGGGCTCGAAGACGAGGGCGCGGGCCAGGGCTATGCGCTGCTGCTGCCCCCCCGACAGCTGGCCCGGCAGGCGGTTGGTGAACTCCTCCATCTGCACCATCTCGAGTGCACGGCGCACCTTGCTCTCGCGCTCCTCCTTGCCGATCCCCCGCACCTCGAGAGGAAAGGACAGGTTCTCGGCCACGGTCATGTGCGGAAAGAGGGCATAGTTCTGGAACACCATGCCGATGCCGCGCTTGTGAGGCGGAATGTCGTTGATCGGCTGACCGTCGAGCCGGATCTCGCCATGGGTCGGCACCTCGAAGCCGGCGAGCATCATCAGACAGGTGGTCTTCCCCGAGCCGGACGGGCCGAGCATGGTGAGGAACTCGCCGCGACCGATGGAAATGTTGAGATCCTTAACGACCAGCGTGCGTCCGTCATAACTCTTCTGCACACGATCGAACACGACGAATGCGTCGTCAGTCCCCACGGCACCCTCTCCCTGTTGCACCCCTTTGCGGGGGCTGAATTTTTCTCAAACAAACATCATTGGCGGCCGCGGTGCAAGCCGCACCGCCATACCATCTGCCGACCGCCTCGCACCGACCCAAAATGAGGCACGGGCGACGCCCTTTCTCAACCGGGCGCACCACATGCGACAGCCCGCAAGCGCGCAAGGCGAGAATCAGCCGCTGGGTGATGCACCGGTCCGGCGGCGGGAGCGGGCCCGGTCGCCCGGCACGGGAGGGGTGTTTCCCGCCCGTGGGCTGCCGATGTCGTCCACCGTATGGGGAGAGTGGAATGGGAGAGAGCCAGCTGGTGCGGTCGAGAGGACTCGAACCTCCACGGGTTTTACCCCACAGCGACCTCAACGCTGCGCGTCTACCAGTTCCGCCACGACCGCACGTCTGGCTGGCGAGGGGTCATTTAGCGAGTGACTCGGCAAATGTGAAGAGGGGACGCGCGGTTTTTTCTTC
>WFPA01000179.1 GCA_015487815.1 Albidovulum sp. | reverse complement strand
GCCCGCCTTCCTTCTCGAGCCGGTGTCTGAGCGAGGGCCCGCCTCCGGGCACAGCATCCCCGGTCGGTTCGACATCCTTTCCGTCTTCAGCCATCCATCTCTCCCGCGACGCCCTCCGACGACTACCCGCTCCGGCCTTAGGCGGCCTGATCGCGCGCGGCAACCATTCCTGACGACACATCCCCGGACGAGCCCTTTTTCTTCGATCACCAGGCACGCCCTGCCGCGCAGGCCCGGCCGGTCGTTCCCTCTCCTGCCAGCGCCCGCCTGTGCAGATGATAACCAATTCCATCCGCATGAAAAATATTTCTCGAAAAAATCTTGACAGAATCGCCCGCCGGCTTCGATCCTTGCCTCGAGACCCTTGGCCCGATGGCAGCTCGGGAGGGCGTCTCGCCGAGGGCAAGCGACAGGGGGCGAGGAGAAGGGGGGCAAGGCAGGGTGCAGCAGCAATCCGTGCATGTCGAAGGGGAGGAACGCAGCCGCGGGGCGCCGGCCATCGTCGTGTGCGAACACGCCTCGCCGGCGATCCCCGACCCTCTCGCCGACCTCGGCCTCGCGCCCGCAAGCCGGCTGAGCCATGTCGTCTGGGATCCGGGGGCGCTGAACGTGGCCCGGCAGGTGGCCCGCGAGCTCGGCGCACCGCTCGTTCATGGCGGGCTTTCGCGCCTCGTCTATGATCTCAACCGCCCGCCCGACGCGCCGGACGCCATGCCCGCGCGCAGCGAGCGGCACGAGGTTCCGGGCAATGCCGACCTGCCCGCAAGCGAGCGGCTCAGGAGGGTGCGCGACATCTACCTGCCCTTCCATGCCACGCTCCGGCGGCTGATCGCCGAGGCGCTCGCTCGGGGCGAACACCCCGCCATCGTCACCATCCACAGCTTCACGCCGATCTTCAACGGCAGGCCGCGGGAGGAGGAAATCGGTCTCATCCACGACGCGGACAGCACGCTGGCGCGGCGGCTGGCGGGTCGGCTTCCGGTTCATCTGCCGCTGCGAATCGACCTCAACCGCCCCTACAGCGCCGCCGACGGCGTGACCCACACCCTCAGGCTCCATGCCCTGCCCTACGGACTCGAGAACGTGATGATCGAGATCCGCAACGATCTCGTTGCCAGCGAGGCGGACGCGGAGCGCATCGGCAGCGCCCTTGCCGCCGCCCTGGGCGAGGCGATTGCCGCATGGCGGCCGGAGAAGGGGCCCGGGAAGGGGAAGGATCCCGAAACCAGAGCAATGGGAGGATGAGCGGCATGTGGCGCTGGATCGAGGCCTATGTGCGGGCAGTCGAATGGCTGAACTACCGCCTCGGCCGGGTGATGATGTATTTCCTCTTCGTGATGATGGGGATCCTCCTGTGGTCCTCGATCTCGAAGGTCCTGGTCATTCCCTCGATCTGGACACTCGAGATGGCCCAGTTCTCGCTCGTGGCCTACTACATGCTCGGCGGTCCGTATTCGCTCCAGCTCGGCTCGAACGTGCGAATGGACCTGCTCTATTCGGGCTGGTCGGAGCGCAAGCGGACCCTCGTCGACACCTTCTCGATCTTCGCGATGATCTTCTATCTCGGCGTGCTCCTTTACGGGGGCATCACCTCGACGATCTACGCCCTCGAATACGGTGAACGCAGCTATTCGTCCTGGCGTCCCTACATGGCGCCCATCAAGATCGTGATGGATGTCGGCCTGTTCCTGATGCTGCTTCAGTCCTTCGCCATCTTCTTCAAGGATCTCGGCAAGCTCATGGGCCGCCCGATCAGGAGCGGCATCCCCTGCGAGGAGGCGCTCGGCGATGTCCTATGAAATGATCGCCATCACCATGTTCGCCACCATGATGCTGATGCTGATGACCGGTCAGCGGGTCTTCGGCGCCATCGGCTTCGTGGCGGCTGCGGCGGCGTTGCTGCTGTGGGGGCCCGGTGGGGCCGACATTCCCTTTTCGGCGGCGATGAAGCTGATGAAATGGTATCCGCTCCTGACACTGCCGATGTTCATCTTCATGGGCTACGTCCTTTCCGAGAGCCGGCTTGCGGATGATCTCTACCGCATGTTCCATGTCTGGTTCGGCCCGGTGCCCGGCGGGCTTGCGATGGGCACCATCGGGCTGATGGTGATGATCGCGGCGATGAACGGCCTCTCGGTCGCCGGCATGGCCATTGGCGCGACCATCGCCCTGCCCGAGCTCCTCAGGCGCAACTACGACAAGCTGATGGTGACGGGGGTGATCCAGGCCGGTTCCTCCCTCGGCATCCTCGTGCCGCCCTCGGTGGTGCTGGTGCTCTATGCCATCATCGCCCGTCAGCCCGTCTCGCAGCTGTGGCTCGCCGGCGTCTTTCCCGGGCTGATGATGGCCGGTCTCTTCATCATCTACATCTGGCTGCGCTGCCGGCTGAATCCGCGCCTCGGCCCGCCGCTCTCGCGCGAGGAGCTGGCCGCGATCCCCATGAAGGAGAAGCTCGCCCTCCTGCGCGGCGGCATCCTGCCGGTGGTGATCTTCCTCGTGATGATGGTGCCCTTCATCAAGGGCTGGACATCGCTCGTCGAAAGCTCGGTGATCGGGGCGCTGGCCGCCTTTCTGGCCGCGGTCTTCAAGGGGCGGATGACCTGGCAGGTGTTCGAGACATCTCTGCGCGAGACCCTCGGCGTCACCAGCATGTTCATGTGGATCATCCTCGCGGCTCTCGGCTTTGGTGCCGTGTTCGACGGACTCGGCGCGGTGCGCGCGCTCGAGACGCTCTTCACCGAACGTCTGCAGCTCAGCCCCTGGGAAATCCTCATTCTCATGCAGCTGAGCTATCTCCTGCTCGGCACCTTCCTCGACGACACCGCCATGCTGGTGATCGTCGCGCCGCTCTATATTCCGCTGGTGAAGGCTCTCGGCTTCGATCTCATCTGGTATGGCGTACTCTACACCATCACCTGCCAGATCGCCTATATGACGCCGCCCTTCGGCTACAACCTGTTCCTCATGCGGGCGATGGCACCGCCCGAGATCACCATTCACGACATCTACCGTTCGATCATTCCCTTCGTCGGCATCATGATCATCGCCCTCGTGCTGGTGATGGTCTTCCCCGACATCGCCCTGTGGCTGCCTCACACGATCTACAATCGCTGAATTCAAGCCGCCGGCAACAAGGCGGCACAATGCAAGAGAGGAAACGAGCCATTCAAGGAGGTAGAAAAATGACGACGACACGACGCAAGTTCCTGGCCACCACAGCCGCTCTCGGCACTGCGGCGCTGGCCGCACCTGCCGTCCATGCCGGCCCGAAGATCCGCTGGCGGCTGCAGACATATGCCGGCCCGGCACTGGCCGAGCACGTCATCAAGCCGCAGGTGGAGCTCTTCAACCGCCTTGCCGGTGACGAGATGCAGATCGACCTCTTCTTCGCCGATCAGCTGGTGCCGACGGGCGAGCTCTTCCGCGCCATGCAGCGCGGCACGATCGACGCGGTCCAGTCCGACGACGACTCGATGGCCTCGCCCACCGAAGTTGCTGTCTTCGGCGGCTACTTCCCCTTCGCCACGCGCTACTCGCTCGACGTGCCCACTCTCTTCAACGATCCCAAATGGGGCCTCAAGCAGATCTGGGAGGAGGAATACGCGAAGGTCGGCGTGAAGCACATCTCCGCGGGATCGTGGGATCCGTGCAACTTCGCCACCAAGAAGCCGATCCGCACTCTCGACGATCTCAAGGGGCTCAGGGTCTTCACCTTCCCGACCGCCGGCCGCTTCCTCGCCCGCTTCGGCGTGGTGCCGGTGACGCTGCCCTGGGAGGATGTCGAGGTGGCGTTGCAGACCGGCGAGCTCGACGGCATCGCATGGTCGGGCATCACCGAGGACTACACCGTCGGCTGGGCCAACGTGACCGAGTACTTCCTCACCAACAACATCTCGGGGGCGTGGATCGGCCACTTCTTCGCCAACATGGATCGCTGGAACGAGCTGCCTGACCGGCTCAAGGACCTGATGCAGGTCTGCTTCGACGCCTCCCACTATTACCGGCTGTGGTGGTACTGGGCCGGAGAGGCCAAGCTCCGGGTCTATGGCGACAAGCTCAAGCTCACCACGATCCCCGACGAGGAATGGGGCAAGGTGGAAGCTGCGGCGCGCGAGTTCTGGGAAGAAATCGCGGCCGAAAGCCCCGTCAAGCGCAAGGTGGTGGACATATTCAAGGAATACAACGCCGCCATGCAGAAAGCGGGCTCGCCCTATCGCTGCGTCTGATGCAAGATCGGGAGGGAGCCGCGGCTCCCTCCCTTCACCTCGCGGGGCGTGCTCCCCGCCGAACATGCCGAGGAGACCATGCCGGGAAATCTCACTCTCGAGGATCTGAGAGCCGCTGCCGGACGCGGCGAGATCGACACCGTCGTCGCCTGCATCATCGACATGCAGGGACGTCTGATGGGCAAGCGCTTCCATGTGGCGAACTTCCTCGAACATGCCAGCGAGGAGACTCATTGCTGCAACTATCTCCTCGCAACCGACATGGAGATGTTCACCGTCCCCGGCTATCGCTCCACGAGCTGGGAAGCCGGTTACGGCGATTATGTGATGAAGCCCGACCTCGCCACCTTGCGGCGGATCCCCTGGGCCGAGGGAACCGCGCTCGTGCTGTGCGACGTGCTCGACCATCACACCCACGAGGAAATCCCCCACTCGCCGCGGGCGATGCTGAAGAAGATGGTCGCCCGGCTGCGCCGGGAGGGGCTTGTCGCCTTCTCGGCCACCGAGCTCGAATTCTTCCTGTTCGAGGAAAGCTACGAGAAGCTGCGCCGGCGCAACTGGCAGCGCATGACGCCGATCAGCCCCTACAACGAGGATTACCACATCTTCCAGACCTTCCGCGAGGAAGGGGTGATGCGCGCGATCCGGGGCGGGCTCTTCGGCGCGGGCATCCCGGTCGAGAACACCAAGGGCGAGGCCGAGGCCGGGCAGGAGGAGATCAACGTCCGCTATTCCGACGCGCTCGACGCCGCCGACAACCATGTGCTCGTCAAGGAAGGGGTGAAGGAGATCGCCTGGCAGCACGGTCGGGCCGTCACCTTCATGGCCAAGTACGACCACCGCCGCGCCGGTTCCTCCTCACATGTCCACCAGTCGCTCTGGACCGATGAGGGCGCCCCTGCCTTCTTCGACGAGAGCCAGCCTCACGGCATGTCGGCGCTGATGCGCCATTACCTCCAGGGGCTGCTCGAACATGCGCGGGAGATCACCGCCTTCCTCGCCCCCTTCGTCAATTCCTACAAGCGCTTCACCGAGGGCATGTTCGCGCCCACCAAGGCCGTCTGGTCGATCGACAACCGCACCGCCGGCTTCCGCATCTGCGGCGAGAACACGAAGGCGATCCGCATCGAGTGCCGGATCGGCGGGGCCGATCTCAACCCCTATCTGGCCTTGGCCGCCATGCTGGCCGCCGGTCTCGACGGCATCGAACGCGAACTGCCGCTCGAGGAGGAATTCCGTGGCGACGCCTATCAGGCCGCCGGTGTGCGCGAGGTGCCGAAGACCCTGCGCGAGGCCGCCGACCTTCTCGAAGGCTCGGCCATGCTGCGCGCCGCCTTCGGCGACGAGGTGATCGACCACTATGTCCGCGCCGCCCGCTGGGAGGTCGAGGAGCTCGACCGGGTGGTGACCGACTGGGAGGTGCAACGCCTCTTCGAGCGCGCCTGACAGACCCGTTGCCACCGGGCCCATAACCCGGCCCCGCCCGTCGGGGAGGTGAACCCGTGGTCCGCATCGTGGACCGGAACACTGAGGAAAACGCCATGACGACCATGATCCGCTGCGTCTCCCCCGTGAACGGGGAGGTCTATGCCGAACGCCCTGCCATGCCTTTCGAGGAGGCTTCCGCGGCGATCGGGGAAGCCCGCACAGCACAGAAGGAATGGGCTGCGCTGCCACTCGAAGAGCGACGGCGGAAGGTGATGCGCGGCATCGAGATCCTCGGCGAGATGAACGACCGCGTCACCGAGGAACTCGCCTGGATGATGGGCCGGCCCGTGCGCTACGGCGGCGAATATGGCGGCGTATGGGAGCGCAGCGCCTACATGGCCTCGATCGCCGAGGAGGGGCTGGCGCCGATCGTCGTCGAGGAGAGCGAGGCCTTCGAGCGACGGATCGAGAAGGAACCGCGCGGCGTGGTCTTCGTGATCGCGCCGTGGAACTACCCCTATCTCACCGCCATCAACACCATCGTGCCGGCTCTGATCGCCGGCAACGCCGTCATCCTCAAGCACGCCTCGCAGACGCTTCTGGCCGGCGAACGGCTCGCCGAGGCGCTTCATGGCGGCGGCGTGCCCGAGACCGTCTTTCGCAATCTCTTCCTCGATCACGCGACCACGGAGAAGCTGATCGCGACGCGCCATTTCGACTTCGTCAACTTCACCGGATCGGTCGCGGCCGGCAGGACCATCGAGAAGGCGGCGGCCGGCACCTTCACCCCGCTCGGGCTCGAGCTCGGGGGCAAGGATCCGGGCTATGTGATGGAGGACGCCGATCTCGACGCGGCTGTCGACTCGCTCATGGACGGGGCGATGTACAATTCAGGCCAGTGCTGCTGCGGCATCGAGCGCATCTACGTCACCGAGGGCCTCTATGCGCCCTTCATCGAGAAGGCGGTGGCATGGGTCCATGCCCAGAAGCTCGGCAACCCGCTCGACCCCGAGACCACCATCGGACCGGTCGCCTCGCTCAAGGTCGCCCGCACGGTGCGGGCCCAGATCGAGGAGGCGATCCGCATGGGCGCAAAGCCGCTGATCGACCCGGCACGCTTTCCCGAAGATGATGGCGGCACCTATCTCGCGCCGCAGATCCTCGTCGATGTCAATCACGAGATGCGGGTGATGCGCGAGGAAAGCTTCGGCCCGGTGGTCGGCATCATGAAGGTGTCATCCGACGAGGAGGCCGTGCGGCTGATGAACGACAGCCCCTATGGCCTCACCGCCTCGCTCTGGACGCACGATGCGGAACGCGCCGCCCGCCTCGGCCGGCAGATCGAGACCGGCACCATCTACATGAACCGCTGCGACTATCTCGACCCGGGCCTATGCTGGACCGGCTGCAAGGATACGGGCCGCGGCGCCTCGCTCTCGATCCTCGGCTATGAGGCCGTCACCCGCCCCAAGTCCTTCCATCTGAAGAAACGTCTCTCCTGATCCGTACACACTGCACGTCATACCTTGCCAACGGGGGCTGCCATGACCACCACGCCACATGCCAACTGGTCCTACCCGACCGCGATCCGCTTCGGCGCCGGCCGGCTGAAGGAACTGCCCGAGGCCCTTGCCGAGGCCGGCATCACACGCCCGCTCCTCGTCACCGACCGTGCCCTTGCCGCCCTGCCGATCACCGCCGAAGCGCGGGAGGTGCTCGAAAAGGCAGGCATTCCCCATGCCGTCTTCTCGGAGGTGGACCCGAATCCGAACGAGGCCAATCTCGAAGCGGGGCTCGCCGCCTTCCGCGAAGGCGGGCATGACGGTGTGATCGCCTTCGGCGGCGGCTCGGCGCTCGATCTCGGCAAGCTCGTCGCCTTCATGTCGGGGCAGAGCCGGCCGGTGTGGGATTTCGAGGATGTCGACGACTGGTGGACCCGGGCCGACAGGGCCGGCATCGCCCCCGTCGTCGCCGTGCCGACCACCGCCGGCACCGGCTCCGAAGTGGGCCGCGCAGGCGTTCTGACCAACACCCGCGATCATACCAAGAAGATCATCTTCCACCCCGACATGCTGCCGAAGGTGGTGATCGCCGATCCGGCGCTGACCGTGGGCATGCCGCCCGCCATCACCGCCGGCACCGGCATGGACGCCTTCGCCCACAATCTCGAGGCCTACTCCTCTCCCCATTACCATCCGATGAGCCAGGGGATCGCTCTCGAAGGCATGCGGCTCGTGCTCGAGAACCTGCCGAAGGTGATGGAGAACCCGGAGGATCTCGAGGCCCGCGGCCACATGATGAGTGCGGCGATGATGGGGGCGGTGGCCTTCCAGAAGGGCCTTGGTGCCATCCATGCCCTGTCCCATCCGGTGGGTGCCCGCTACGGCACCCATCACGGCACCACAAACGCGGTGGTGATGCCCGCTGTGCTCGAATTCAACCGCCCCGCCATCGAGGACCGGATCGCGCGCGCTGCCGCCTATCTCGGCATCGCGGGCGGCTTAGAAGGCTTCCTCGCCCATGTGCGCGCCCTCAACGCCGCGCTCGGCATTCCCGAGGGGCTCGCCGCGCTCGGGGTGAAGGCGGAAGATCTCGACGCACTGACCGAAGCGGCGCTCGCCGACCCCTCCTGCGGCGGCAACCCGGTGGAGATGACGCCTGAGAATACCCGCGCCCTGTTCGAGGCGGCGATGTAGCACCAGCGGTTGGCCGCAAGCGGGTCCAAGGATGAAAGGAACGCTCCCCGTTGAAAGGGAG
Organism: Albidovulum sp.; assembly: GCA_015487815.1. GTDB lineage: Bacteria > Pseudomonadota > Alphaproteobacteria > Rhodobacterales > Rhodobacteraceae > WFPA01. The sequence continues at coordinate 76 of WFPA01000179.1, read as the reverse complement.
CGTCCTTCAGATCTTTCGCGCCCGGGTGCGGCCTCAGCCCTGCCGCGGGCGGATGACGATCTCGACGCGGCGGTTG
>WFPA01000178.1 GCA_015487815.1 Albidovulum sp. | reverse complement strand
GTGCGGGGCGGGCGGCTGACCTCCGTTGCCGGGGGCAGCCGGCCCGGGCGCTCGCCCTTCAGCCCGCCTCGTCCTCGCGGGTCGCCGGTGCCGCATCCTCCTCTGGCGGCGCCGCCTCGCCGAGATAGAGCCGACCCGAGCGATACTGCTCGATGAGGAAGGCGACCAGCACCTTGAGGATCGCCGCCACCGGCACCGCCACCAGCATGCCGAGAAAGCCGAAGAAGCGCCCGAAGGCCGACAGGGCGAAGAGCAGCCAGACCGGATGCAGCCCGACCGAGCGGCCGACGAGCTTCGGCGTCAGCACGTTGCCTTCGAGGAACTGGCCCGAGACGAACACCGCCACCACTGCCGCCACCATCGCCCACTCGCCCCAGAACTGGTTGAGTGCAAGGCCGACGGCCAGGAGTCCTCCCACGGTCGCACCGATATAGGGGATGAAGGTTATGAGCCCGGCGATCGCGCCGACGGCGATGCCGTAGTCGAGCCCGAGAAGGGCGAGAAGCACGGCGTAATACGTGCCGAGAATGGCGCAGACCGAAAGCTGGCCGCGCACGAAGGAGGCCAGCACCTGGTCGATCTCGCGGGCGAGGCGGCGGATGGTCGGTGCGTGCTGGCGCGGCAGCAGCCGGTCGATGGTGGCGGTCATGCGGTCCCAGTCGAGCAGCATGTAGAAGGCGACGACGGGCACCACCACGAGGAAGACGAAGAAGTCGATCACCGTCATTGCCGAGGACAGGAGCCGCGCCAGAAGGGCCGTGCCGCCCGAGGTGACGGAGGCACCGACGCCGTTCAGCGTGGTGGTGATGAACGGCACTTCCTTCATCAGCGTCGGCAGTTGCTCGTGAAGGAAGGCCTGCAATCGGGCAACGAGGCCGGGCAGCACTTCGATCAGCGCCATGAGCTGGCCGACGAGAAGCGGCGCCACCATCAGGACGAGAAGAAGAATGACGACAAAGCTGAAGAGTGTCACGAGCACGACCGAGAGGGTGCGGCCAAGCCCGCGGGCCTCGAGCCGGTCGGCCAGGGGATCGAGGAAATAGGCGATCGCACCGCCCATCACGAAAGGCAGCAGCACATTTCCCAGCAGCCACAGCGCCAGCACGAAGAGCGCGGCGATGATGCCCCACCAGCGCAGCTGTTCCCGAACGCTCATCTTCTCCCTTCCGACCTGCTTCGCCCATGGCCCGGTCGGGCCGTCCTTCTCTCTAGACGGGGTTGCGCCCCATCACAATGCACCAGACGGCCAAGGACCGGCCGGCGGTCGCGCGCTGCTCCGGGCGGTGCCGTGCGGTCCGGGCCGTCTTCCCGGAAACGGTCGGCTGTCGCTCGCGGCCCACCTTCTCCGCGCCCTTCGCGCATCCTTTCGCGGCCATGCCTTCTGCGCTCGGGCCGAAGGGGCGGACCCCGGTGCCGCGATGCGGTTCGTGCGACGCGCCCGCTTTTCCGCCCGCGGAGCCGGCCCGCAATGTCGGGAAGGTGTCTGCCCGCCGCGGGCGGGGAAGGGCTTGCGGTCAGCGCCCCTTGCACTCCGCGCCCGTTTCCAGCGGCGCTGCTGCTCCGGTCTCGAGAGCCTCGAGAATGGCGCAGGCTTCGGCCTCCCCGCTCTCCTGCGCCGCCTCGCAGCGGCCGAGCGTGTCGGCGAGGCGGTTCGCGATCCGCTGGAGATCGCGGATCTTGCCGCGGACGGCCTCGAGATGGCGGCGGGTGATGTCGGCGACCTCGCGGCAGGGCCGGCCCCTCTCGCGCAGCGAGAGCAGCTCGCGGATCTCCCCGAGGGTGAAGCCGAGGGCCCGGGCCCGCATGATGAAACGCAGCTGCCGCAGATGGCGCCCGTCATAGACGCGGTAGCCGTTGGCTGCCCGCGGTGGTGCGTCGAGCAGGCCGATCCGCTCGTAATAGCGTATGGTTTCGCTGTTGCAGCCTGTGCGTCGCGCCAGCTCCTTGCGCAGAAGTCCTGCCGTGGGTGCCATCGTCAGCCCTTTCCCTCACGCCTCTTCCTTTCCGCCGTTCCTCCCGCCGGGGCTTGCCGCCGGGGCGGGGGCGGGCCATTCTGTCGGTGGCAGGGGGAGAAGCGCCATGTTCACCATCGAACACGATTTCGACGCCACCGTCATCACCCTTCTCGACGAAGGTCGCCAGCCGCTCGAGGAGGATGTCGTCATCACCATCTTCACCGATTGCGCCACCATCGAACAGTATGATCCTCGACGTGACGCGATGTGCAAGATCACCCTCAGCCTGACGCAGATGCGCGACCTGGCCGCCGCGCTCGATCTGCCCGAGGGAATCTACCGCACCCGCTTCACGCACAGCGGTCTGGGCAAGGAGGCGGAAGGAAAAGGCGGCGGAAAGACGGGTGAGGGCGAAGGGAAAGACGGCTGAACCTGTCAGGCGTAATTCTTCGCCACCGCCCCGCGAGAGCGGATGAAGGCCGGGTGATCGGCCCGTTCCCGGGAAGGGCCCGGGAAGAGTCCGGGAAGACGAGGAGAAATCCGAACCTGGTTGAGGTGATGGCGCCGGTGGCGGAAACGGGGATCCCTCGCCGCGCCCGAAGAAGGAACATGGAGCCGGCACCGCCCCCGAGACGGGAACCGGCGCAGCCGTCTCCCGCCGGGGGCACCCGGGGCGCTTCCGCACGCATTTCCGGCCTGCTCCGGCAAGGGGCTCGAAAGCCGGCGCTGGCGAAATGTCCGTCTCCTCGCATGAGACGACGCTGCCCGCGCAGGGCTGGGAGACGGCTGGGGGAGAGGCCTTTGCTCGCCCGGGCGGAAGCGAATGCCGCACTGGTGAAAGAACAGCGCGCTCATGACCGCTTGCGGGCAGGGTGTTCCGCTGCCGACGGGTCGGTTCGCGGCTGCGGGTGATCCAGCTCTGTCCGGCCACGGATCCTTTCCGTGCAACTCCGTGCAGGCATGGCATGCGTGATTGCCCAGCGCGGGCGGCTGTGTGGGCAGGAGAGGGAAGGGAGCATCCTGCCGCGCAAGGGCACGGTCGGGCCCGGCTTTCTCCGCCCTGCTTCCGAGCGCGGCCGGCCGGCGCCTATTCCAGCTTCGAGAGCTTGTCCTTGAGTTCGGCGAGCTGCCGGCGGATCTCGGCGAGTTCCTCGGCGCTGGACTCGCCGTCCTTGCGCGTCGCCTCGGCTTCCGGGGCAGGGGCCTCGTCAGCGGCACCCCGCTCCTTCCCGCCCAGCCCCATCATGCCGGCGAGGAATTCCTGCTGCTTGCGCTGCAATTCGCTCATCATGGCCAGGGGCGCCGCCAGCGGAGCGGTGAAGGGGTTGGTCGCGCCGCCGGCCATGGTCTTCATAAGCTGCTCCTGGCTCTGACGCAGCATCTCGAGGCTCTGGGCGAGAAAATCCGGCATCACGCTCTGCATCTGCGAGGTGTAGGCGCGAACGAGATCGGTCAGCACCGAGATCGGCAGCACGTTCTCGCCGCGCGATTCGTGCTCGGCGATGATCTGCAGGAGATATTGCCGGGTGACGTCCTCGCCGCTCTTGAGATCGACGATCTGCACCTCGCGCCCCTCGCGGATGATGCGGGCGATGTCCTCGAGGGTGACGTAATCGGAGGTTTCCGTGTTGTAGAGCCGCCGCGAGGCATAGCGCTTGATGAGGAGCGGCGGCCTGCCTTCTCCTGCGTCTTCCCCGCGCCTTGTGCCCGTTCCGGTCATGCTGGTCCTCCCGATGGATGCAGCCGCAGCTTAGCGCGCGCAGCGAAAAAGAAAAGGGGCGAGCCGAGGCTCGCCCCACACCAACAGGGAGGAACTGGTGTTCTTCTTGTCCGCCTCGCGGCGGGACCTGCGGCCGCGAGGCTCAGGCGGCCTTCGTGGCGGCCTTGGCCGGCTTCGTGGCGCGGGTCGCCTTGTTGGCGACCTCGGTCACCTCGGCCGCGGCCTTCTCGGTGGCCTTGACGGCCTCCTCGCGCATCGCCTTGCCGGCCTCGAGCATCACCTCGACGGCTTCCATCTGCGCCTTGCGGGCCTGTTCGGCCAGAAGGGCGACATTCTCGGAGGCGATGTCCACCTCTCCGGAGATCACCTCGTTGACGAGCTTGACATACTCGACCGGCTTCTCGGGCACGGTGGCGAGCTTGCCGGCCAGGCGGATGTTGTCCCTGGCCCATTTCGCCGTCACGTCCACCGTCTCCTCGGCGGCCTTGAGGCCGATCCGGGCGAACCGCTCGTTGATCTCGCCGAAAGTGCGGAAGAATTCCTTGCCGGCCGCCGGCTCGAAGGCCGCGAACTTGCCGTAAGCCTCATTCATGAATCTGGTCATGTCCTTGATGTCGAACATCGCTCTGTCTCCTGCGCGTCTGAAATTCGTGGATCCCGCTCTTTCGGGAGCGCCCCCCGTGCCGGGGCGCAAGGCGCTTCCGGGCTCCGGCCCGGCACAGCGCTATCCTTGCCCTTCTCAATATATGCTGCGGCGCAGCATTTCAAGGGGAATTTTCTGCATTGCAGCAAAAAACTACCGCCGGGCCACCGTCACGGGCGGTTTGAAGGCCATTGCGCGCCGGCAGGACCGGCCCCGTGGCCTGTCGAGCGGAGAAGACCGTTCATGGCTTGCGGCTGATTCGCCCGTGCTGCGGTCGCCGCCGTTCAGCCGCAATCGGGGCTCATGCGCACATAGCGGCCCGGGGCGGGTTCGAGCACAGGATGGTCGGGTCCGCCGAGCGGGCGGGCCGGGATCTTCGCGCCGGAGCGGCGCGCGAGCCAGCGGCCCCATTCGGGCCACCAGCTGCCTTCGTGGCGCTGCGCGCCGGCGCGCCATTCGTCAGGATCGCGCAAGGGGGCGCCGTCGTTGAGCCAGTGACCGTATTTCTTCCGCCCGGGCGGGTTGACGATGCCCGCGACATGGCCGCTCTCGGACAGGATGAAGCGCCGCGTGCGCGAGCCGAAGAGGTTGAAGCCGCGGAAGACGCTTTTCCACGGGGCGATGTGGTCGGCCTCGCAGGCGACCGAGCAGAGCGGCACCTTCACGTCGCCGAGCGAGATCCGCCGGCCCAGAAGCTCGTATTCGCCGCGGGCAAGCCTGTTGGCCACGCACCATTCGCGCAGATACTCGTGGGCCATGCGCGCCGGCAGGTTGGTCGAATCGCCGTTCCAGTAGAGCAGATCGAAGGCCGGCGGCTTCTCGCCGAGCAGATAGGCCCGCACCGCCGGCCCGTAGACCAGATCGCGCGGCCGCAGGAAGGAGAAGGTCCGCTGCATGAAGAACCTGTCGAGACAGCCCTTCTCTTCCACCTCCCGGTCGAGGGCGTCGAGGAAATCGTCCTCGAGGAACACCCCGACCTCGCCTGGTTCGGTGAAATCGGTCAGCGTGGTGAAGAAGCTGGCCGAGCGCACCCAGTCGCGCTTCTCCGCGGCCATCCAGGCCAGGGTCGCCGAAAGCGTCGTGCCGGCGATGCAGTAGCCGACGAGGTTGATCCGGTCCTCGCCGGTGATCGCCCGCACCTCGCGCATGGCCGCGAGGAAGCCTTCCTCCACATAGGTGTCGAGGCCGACATCGCGATAGGAGGAATCCGGGTTCACCCAGGAGACCATGAAGACGGTGAAGCCCTGATCGACCGCCCATTTCACGAAGCTGTTCTGGGGCCGCAGATCGAGGATGTAGTACTTGTTGATCCAGGGCGGGAAGACGAGAAGCGGCGTGCGGTGCACCTTCTCGGTGGTCGGGGCGTACTGGATGAGCTCGAACATGCGGTTGCGCCAGACGACGCCGCCGGGGGTCGTGGCCAGATCGCGGCCGACCTCGAAGGCCTCCGGGTCGGCGAGCGAGACCACCAGCTCGCCCCGGTTGCGCTCGAGATCGCGCACGAGGTTCTCGAGCCCCTCGATCAGCGATTCGCCGTCGGTCGCAAGAGCGCGTTCGAGAGCGTCCGGGTTGGTGGCGAGGAAGTTGGTCGGACTCATCAGCTCGACGATCTGTCGGGCGAAGAAACGCAGACGCTGGCGCTCGGCCGCGTCGAGCCCCTCGGCGGCATCCACCGCCGCCTCGATCAGCTTCGCATTGGCCAGATACTGGTCGCGCACGAGGCGAAACCAGGGATGGGTTTCCCACAGCGGATTGGCGAAGCGCCGGTCGCGCGCGCCCTCGTTCGACGGCATGCGGTCCTCACCCTCGAGAAGCGCCTCCTGAAAGGCGGCCCAGTTGCGCAGCGTCTCGCCCCAGTAGCTCATCTGTGTTTCCAGCACCTTCTCGGGTCGGGTGAACATTTCGGCCCAGAGCGCCAGCGCGGCCTTTGTCGTGAAGCCGGGCCCCGGAGCCTGGAGTCCGGGGCGGATGAAGCGCTTGCCCGCGAGCGCCTCGACCAGCCGCCGGGTCAGGGCCTCGATCCGCTCTATGTTGGCCTGAAGCCGCGGATCGAGCGACGGCAGGGCCGTCCCCTCTGCCGGCCCCTCGGCGGCGGCTTGCGGGGGAGCGACGCCGGACGGCGCTTCTCTGGCGGGGGTTGCCTCCTTCGCGGCGGATGAGGGCGCCGGCCCCCCGGTCCCGATCCGCACCTCGACGCGCCGGCCCGCCTGCGGCTCCTGCGCCGGTGCGGTTGTCTCGGCCTCCGATGCCCGTGCCTTGCCCGCCTTGCCGTTCTGTTTGCTCATCATCCCCTCCGCTCCGGCAGATGGTCTGTCGGTCCCCTGTCTTCAATCATAGGTGATCGCGGCGCGGGGTCGAGTCCCCGGCGGACGGGTCATTCGCGGCAGATGTTCTGCAGGATGAGCCATGCGCGATCGTCGATCGGGACGGAAGGCGGGGGAGGCGGAGCGTGGCCGGCCGGGGGAGGCTGTCGGTCCCTGTCCCCGGCAGCGAGCAGATCGAGGGCATGGGCGCGGATCGTCTCCGATGGCAGATGCCCGTCGATGAAGAGGCGCAGCGTGGCCAGCGGACCCGCCGCCTCGAGCAGCCGGTGGAAGGGAGAGGGGCGGGCCGCCGCCTCGGCCGCGGCAATGGCGGCAAGGAGGGGCTCGGGGCCGTCCGCCTCCTCGACGAGCCGGCGATGGACAAGGACGATCCGGCCCGGCAGCGCCAGCGCCGCCACCGGCAGATCGGGCATCACCTCGACCCGGAGGGGCGGCGGAGCCTCGCTCGTCGTTCCCGTTTCCTCCGTCAGTGCCCTGTCGGCCTCCTCGGCCGCATCGAGCGCGCGGGCGAGGGTGGCGAGCACCGGGCGGCTCTCGGCACCGTCGCAGGGAGGAGCGAGCCGCGCCGCGATCACCCGCAGCATGGCTTCGCCGGTCTGCCGCTTGCTCACGCCGGGGACGATGCGCGCGGCCTGATCGACGAGGAGCGGCGGGCCGAAGACCAGTCCGGCGGCCGGCACCGCCAGCACGAGGAGCGCCGCGAGCAGCCGCCGCAGCCGTCCGCGTCGTCGCCGGGCACGGACGAGGCGCCGCTGAAGCTCCTCGATCGCGGCGATCATCAGCGGCTCGTCGATCTCGAGCGTCTCGGTCTCGAATCCCCGTGGGCCGTAGATGGCCGGCACCGTCCCCGGTGGGTTCAGCCGGGCCACATCGGCCAGCGCCCAGTGAACGAGGGGCGTGTCGGCCATGTCGGCGAGAATGAGGCTCTCGTCACCGAGCCGCACCAGCACCTCGCGCCGTTGTCCCTCGCCCGCCGGGCGCCAGAGCCCGGTGCATTCGAGCATTTCGAATTTCTCGAGCGCCGTTGTCATCGGATCGGGATCATTCCATGGCTTGCCGGAGTTTCAGGCGTCGGTCCCCATGCCTTGTCCCTGCTGCCTCTCATGTCCGCCCCCGTGATGCAACGAGCGGTGATCTTCCTCCATTTTCGCACATGTTGCGAAGGATTATTGCCGATATTGCCGATATGAACCCGGAATTGCCCCAATTGTGCCCTATCGCCGCACCAAACACACGTTAGGGATGTTTGTATCAGGAAACAATGAGTGGTGTCGGGCGGAGCGTTTCTGTTGGTCGGGTAACGAGTGGCGGTCGTATCCTCCGCCCTGGCTTCGGCCAGGATGCACCGTTTTCATGCCCCGGGGAATTGCCCCCGGGGCATGTCTCCCGCTTTCCGGTCGGATCAGGGAAGGGGCGGTCTGCCCGCCTCACAGCGTCTTCGCCGCCTCGCGCAGCACGAATTTCTGGATCTTGCCGGTCGAGGTCTTGGGCAATTCGCGGAACACCACCTTCTTCGGCGTCTTGAAGCCGGCGAGACGCTGGCGGCAGAAGGCGATCAGCTCCTCCTCGGTCGCCGTCTGCCCCTCCTTGAGCTCGACGAAGGCGCAGGGCACCTCGCCCCATTTCTCGTCGGGCTTCGCGACCACCGCGGCCAGCAGCACCGCCGGATGCTTCATGAGCACCCCTTCGACCTCGATCGAGGAGATGTTCTCGCCCCCCGAGATGATGATGTCCTTCGAGCGGTCGGTGATCTTGATGTAACCGTCCGGGTGACGGAAGGCGACATCGCCCGAATGGAACCAGCCGCCGGCGAAGGCCTCCTCGGTGGCCTCCGGGTTCTTGTAATAACCCTTCATCACCGTGTTGCCCCGCATCATCACCTCGCCGAGGGAATGGCCGTCGGCCGGCACCTCCTCCAGGGTCTTCGGGTCGAGCACGGTCACCGCCTCGATCATCGGCATGGCCACGCCGGTGCGTGCCTTGATCTCGGCACGCTCCTCCTGGGGCAGATCACCCCACAGCTCCTCCTTCCACACGCATTCGACCACATGGCCGTAGGTTTCGGTGAGCCCGTAGACCTGGGTGACATTGAAGCCGAGCGGCTCGATTGCAGCCAGCACCGCGGCCGGCGGCGGCGCCCCGGCGGTGAAGACCTCGACGATGTGGTCGAAGGGGCGCCGCTCCTCGTCCTTGGCGTTGATGATGGTCTGCAGCACGATCGGCGCTCCGCCGAAATGGGTCACCTTGTGATCGGCGATGGCGTCATAGATCGCCCCGGCCCGGATCTCGCGGATGCCGATGGCCGTGCCGCCGTTGACGGTGACGGCCCAGGCATGGCCCCAGCCGTTGCAGTGAAACAGCGGCACGATCTGCAGAAGCCGCGGCCAGTGCCCGAGCGGCCAGGCGGCGGCGGTGCCAAGCGCGATGAGATGGGCGCCCCGGTGCGAATAGACCACGCCCTTCGGCCGGCCGGTGGTGCCGGAGGTGTAGTTGAGGGCAAGGCTTTCCCATTCATCCTCGGGCATGACGAAGGGCGCGGCCGGGTCGCCGCCCGCGAGGAAGTCCTCATAGGTGGTGTGCCGGCCGGTGGGCGCAAAACCGGCGGCCTCGTCCACCACCTCGATGATCTCGGGCCCCTCTCCCATGCCCTCGGCGGCCATCAGCTTCTTCGCTGCCTCGGCCAGCGGCACGAACTGGGTATCGGCCAGCACCAGCTTTGATTCGCCATGGCTGAAGATGTAGGCCACCGTGTCGACATCGAGACGGGTGTTGATGGTGTTGAGCACCGCCCCGGCGCCGGGCACGCCCCAAGTGGCCTCGAAATGGGCGGGAATGTTGGGCAGGAGCGTCGAGACCACATCGCCCGGCGCCACGCCGCGCCCTGCAAGAGCCGAGACGAGCCGGCGGATGCGGCCGACATAGTCGGCATAGCTGAAGCGCTCTTGCCCATAGATGAGCGCCTCGCGCTCGGGCCAGATCTTCTCGGCCCGCTCGAGGAAGGTCAGCGGCGTCAGCGGGGCATGGTTGGCCTTGCGTTTTCCGAGCCCGGTTTCATCCTTCATCCACCCCATTTCGTCCTCCCTTGCGCTTGCCGCGACCAATGCGGGGCGAGGACCGGCTTGCCGTTCGCCCCCGTTTCTGAAAAAGCCCGATTCGGGACGAGGTGCAAGACGGGCACGAGGGGGCGTTCGCAGGTGCGATCGGGGGAGCGGCGGGCATGATGCGGGTTGTGTTGCTGGTGATCCTGGCCATGGCGGCCCTCGCGCTCGGAGACAATTTCCTCCGCGCCCGATCGGGGGCCTTCGGCGTCTGGCAGTTCATGGCGCTCAGGGCGCTGTTCACCGTGCCTCTGGTGCTGCTTCTCGCCCGGCTGACCGGCCGGCCGACGCGGCCGCGCTCCTTCTTCTGGGTCGCGCTGCGCTCGTTTCTCCTCGCGCTGGCGCTGGCACTCTATTTCGCCGCGCTCGGGGTGATGACGGTGCCGATGGTGGTCGCCGGCTTCTACACCGCGCCGCTCTTCGTGCTTCTCTTCGGTCGCCTGTTCGGCTTCGAGCGGATCGACGCGCTGCGGGCCGTCGCGGCTGTCATCGGCTTTGCCGGCGTGCTGATCGCTCTCCGGCCCGGCGGAGAAGGGGGGCTCATGGCGCTTCTGCCGGTGGCGGGCGGCATGTTCTACGGTCTTGCCAACCTCCTTGCGCGCCATCGCTGCGCCCGCGAAGGGGTCGAGGTGCTGCTGGCGGGCTTCTTCATCGCCCTTGCCCTGCTCGGGCTCGCGGGCCTCGGCCTGATCGCGGCGCTCGACATCGGGGCACCGGCGGGGCAGGCCGGCTTCGCGCTGCGCGGCTGGGTGCCGGTGAGCGGTGAGATCCTCCTTGTCACCTTCGTGCATGGCGTTGTCGCCATCTTCGCCATGATCCTCCTGACGCGGGCCTATCTCGCGGCGCCGACGGCGCTGGTGGCCCCGCTCGAATACGCCATGCTGCCGCTCTCGGCGCTCTTCGGCCTTCTCTTCGGCGACCCGCCGCCCGATGCGCCGGCGCTTCTCGGCATGGCGATGATCGTGGCGGCCGGCATCCTCGTCGTGCGTGGCGGTGACAGGGGCGGGGCGAGCGGTTAGGCTCGCGCCATGATCATCTCGCCGGGCCGCCGCTACATCTTCGTCCACATCCCCAAGACCGGGGGCACGGCGCTGGCGCTGGCGCTCGAGGCGCGGGCGATGAAGGACGACATCCTCATCGGCGACACGCCGAAGGCGAAGCGGCGCCGCCGCCGGGTGCAGGCGCTGGCTCCGAAGGCGCAGGGACGGCTGTGGAAACACGCCTCCCTCGCAGACATCGACGGGCTTCTTCCCCCGGATGAATTCGCCCGGATGCGGGTCTTCACTATCGTCCGCAATCCATGGGAGCGGATGGCGAGCTACTGGTTCTGGCTCAGGGAGCAGGCATTCGATCACGAGGCCGTCCGTCTCGCGAGAACGCTTCCCTTCCCCGACTTTATCCGCCATCCGGCGATTGCCGGGCCCTTCGCCGCCTGGCCGGCCGCGGCCTATGTGACGACGGCGGCGGGGGAGGAGCGGTGCGATCTCTTCCTGCGTCATGAACGCCTTGCGGCCGATGCCGCCCTTCTCGGAGAGATGCTGGGGATGCGCCTGCCGACCCTGCCGGTGGTCAATCGCTCGGCCCGCCCCGCCGACTGGCGCCGGCTTTACCGGGCGGCGGATGTCGATCACCTCGCGCGGCTTGCAGCAGCGGACATCGCCCGCTTCGGCTACAGCTTCGAGTGACCGTCGGAGCGGTCCGCTCCCGCGATGTCCTCCAACGCTGCTGCGGTGCCGGGGAGATGCCGACGGCATGGGGCTGTCGGCAACTGCCGGTGGTGTCGTGCCCTTCCGCGGCGGCGGCGAATCGGCGTTCCCGCTGCCACCTTCCGGCCCGGGTGGCGGGGTGCGGCAGGGCTGCGGCCGCGCGACGGGTGTGACGGCATCCGCCTCCGGCCGGGTGGGGCGCCGGCCAGCCATGCCTGTGCCTTCCCTGCGCCTCCCCTGTGCCTATCGCGCCCGCGGTGCGTCGGGGATCGGCGGGATTTCCTTGAGATAGGCGGCGATCGCCGCGAGATCGGTCTCGGGCAGTTTCGAGAGGTTCTCCACCACCTCGGCCATGTCGCCGCCGACCGTGTCGAAATCGGGGGTGAAGCCGGTCCTGAGATAGGCGACGATGTCGGCCTTCGACCATTTGAGCGCCGCGGGGGTGATGTTGGGTATGCGGCCGCGGCCGGTGGGGTTCGGCGCGCCCGCCAGCCAGCGGTCATAGAGCGGCTGGCCGAGGCGGCCGCGCGGCGTGTGGCATTCGCCGCAATGGCCGAGCCCCTCGACGATGGCCCGGCCGCGCCGCCCTTCCTCGGACAGCGCCTCGTCCGGCACCACCCAGCCGTCGCGCACGAAGAGCCGCTTCCACAGCCCGATCGGCCGCCGCCAGGAGAAGGGGAAGGGCACTTCATGGTCCGGGGCGGCGGCGGGGACGGGCGGCAGGGTCTTCAGATAAGCGAAAAGATCGGCCATGTCGTCGATCGCGACGCGGGTATAGGAGGTCCAGGGAAAGGCCGGGTAGTAGTGGGTGCCCGTGGGCGAGGTGCCGAACTTCATCGCGTTGACGAGGTCCGATGCGCGCCAGGCGCCGATGCCGGCCACGGGGTCGGGCGAGATGTTGGGAGCGACAAAGGTTCCGAAGGGCGTCGTGAATCGTCTGCCGCCCGAAAGCTCCAGCCGCGCCTTCCCCTCGGCACCGGGCGCGGCATGACAGGCGGCGCACCCGCCCATGGCGAACAGCCGCTCCCCGCGGGCTGCGTCGCCCGCCACGGCGTCGATCCGATCGGCGATCCCGGGTGGCAGGGCCACCGGCCGGGTGAAATACCAGAACAGGAGCGCGGCCACGAGCAGGACGCTCGGCAGGCGGCGAAGGAGGTGTCGGGCGATGCGTCGCATGGGGTCCTCGTGGGCAGGGCATCCTCGATGCAGGGACCGGTCCGGGCGATGTCTGCCTCCAGCCTGACAGGCAGGCCCCGCCCCGGATGCCGGCAGGGGGTGTCGTCCTGCTGCCGGTCCCGGCGCGGCCTGTCAACCACCGCCGCGACTGCCCGCCATCCCGCGGTGCGAAGCGGCCACCCTCTCCACCCCTGGCCTGCGCGGCCCGGACGGCAGATCCCGCAGGCTCGTGCGACCTTCCTGCTTGCCGGGTTGTTCGTCGCTCCGGGGAGCAGGGGCGGCAAGCCGCTGCAAGCGGTCCGCATGGCCCTGGGAGAGGTCGGCGGGCGCTCTCTGCGAACGAATGTTGGGCACGGCCGGCGATGACGGGCCCGGCATGTCGCGACATCACTTGCCCGGATGCTCCTCGGTCCGGCCGTGACCGCGCCGAGGGAAAGGGCGGGGCCGGTGCCCCGCCGGTGCTCCCCTACTGCTCCGGTTCGCGATACTGCTTGTGGCAGGCCGAGCAGGTCTGTCCGACCTTGCCGACCGCCGGGCGCAGCGCGTCGAGCCCCCGCCCCGCGACCGCGGCCAGCTCCGTGATCGCCGCCCCGTTCGCCTTCGCCTTGGCGACGAAATCGGGGAAGTTGTCCCAGATCTCGGGCTTGGCGCGGGTGCCGTCGATCGAGAAGCTGTCCGACCCCTTGGGCCACATGCGCGAGCGGTCGAGCGCCAGCATGGTCTTGAGGCTGTCGGCCGCCGCCTGCGCCTTGCCGGCGTCATAGGGAATGGCCCCCTTGGCCATGCCGCCCAGAAGGGCGAGGTAATGCACGCGCAGCTGCATGTCGGCCCTGCGGGCCTTCACCGCCCCTTCGAGCGACTGGCCCAGCACCGGCGCGCTGCCCGCCGCGCCGAACGCGGCAGCCACAAGTGCGGTCGCGATGATCCTTCTCATTTCTTCCCTCCGTTCCTGTTCGCGATCGTGTGCCCTGTGAGTTGGACACCGGTCATCCTATCGCGCGATGTCACCGGGTGAAGCGGGATGAGGCGCGCGCCGTCTCACATTGCCGTGAAGAACACCACGAGAGGAGGAGGCGAAAACCACATGCACGCCGCCCGCCCGGTGGGCAGGCGCCTGGAGCAGGCAGGGCATGGCTGCATTCACTCCGCAGCTCGCTCGGCCGGAGCGGCGCCCCGCATGTCGTCCGTCGTGACGCCCTTCTCGCGGATCAGCCGGCCGATCTTGCCGGGGCGGATGCGCTCGGCGGTCAGCCGGTCGGGCCAGCCGACCCATTTCTCGATCGCGGCGATGGCCAGAAGCAGGGCGAGGAGGCCGAGGACGAATTTCACCATCCGCCAGGACGGGGGGCGATGGGCCCAGCGGGCCATGCGGACAAGAAGCCGCTCGATCATGGTGCCGCTTCCTCGCCGCCCGCCCGTGCCGTCTCCTTGCGGAAGACCACCTTGCCGATATGGGGCAGGTT
>WFPA01000177.1 GCA_015487815.1 Albidovulum sp. | reverse complement strand
GGCGCGCTGTCGGTGCCGAGAAAGAAGCGCCGATCGCCCGAGAGCGCCGCCTCGACGAGCGCCAGACGGTGCCGCTCCCGCTTGGCGACCGGCAGGCAGTAGTAATGGGGACGGATGCCGCCCGCGAGAATATGGTTGCGGTTGATGACGAGATGATGGGCGGTGAGCGTGGCGGCGAGATTGGCTTCGCTTGCCCGCACATAGGCTACCCCCTCGGCCGTGGTGACGTGTTCGAGGGTGATCCTGAGCTGCGGCAGGCGGCGGCGCAGGGGTTCGAGCACCCGGTCGATGAAGACGGCCTCGCGGTCGAAGATGTCCACCTCGGGATCGGTCACCTCGCCATGGATGCACAGCGGCATGCCGATCTCGGCCATGGTCTCGAGCACGCCCGTCACTCGGTCGAGATCGCGCACCCCCGAGGCCGAGTTGGTGGTGGCACCGGCCGGGTAGAGCTTGACCGCAAGGGCGAGACCGACGGCATGGGCGGCGCGTATGTCGGCCGGGTCGGTGCGCTCGGTGAGATAGAGCGTCATCAGCGGCGTGAAGCGGCTGCCCGGAGGCAGGGCGGCGCGGATCCGATCCCGGTAGGCGGCGGCCTCGGTGCCGGTCGTCACCGGCGGCACCAGGTTGGGCATGACGAGGGCGCGGCCGAAATGGCGGGCGCTCTCGGGCGCGACAGCCGCGAGCATGGCGCCGTCACGCAGATGCAGATGCCAGTCGTCGGGGCGGGGCAGGGTGATGCGGTCGGGCGTGTTCATCGGTTCCTCGTCTTGCCTGCCGCCCCTTAGCCGCCCGCGCGGCGCATTTCCAGTGCCGATCCATCGCATCGCCGCTCATGCAGGCCCATCTTGCCCCTGTGCCGCAGCGCCGGAACGCACCGGAAGAGCCGCTGCCGGCCGGATGATGGGAGGCGCAGTCCGATTTGCCGGAGAGGGCGACAGGGGATGCAACCTGTGCCGGCCCGATGATCGAAGCGGCCGTGACGAAAGGTCGGGGAGCAGGACCCCAGGCAGATTCGCCAGTGGATGTTGCGGAAAGGATGTTGCGGGAAGCGGACACCCAAAGTTCGCATAAGATATATTATGTTAACCATTATCCGCGCCGGTGGGCGGAAGGGATTCGCTCCCCGGCGCCCGCAGGACGTTTCGCTTTTCCAGACATGACGCCGGGAAAGTTCGGTAAAATCGTCGTGGATGCTTGAAAAACTGCGTGCTTGTTAACCATACTGACCGCGAATGCGGACCCCGCTACGCGAAAAAGGGCCTGCCAACGGCTGCGCAAACTCCCGGAGAGCGGTTGAACATGCTGTCAATTCTTGTGGTTAACGGGCCAAATCTCAACCTCCTCGGCAGCCGCCAGCCAGAGGTCTATGGCCATGTGACCCTGGCCGACATCGAGGCTGATCTGACGGAGTTGGCCGCCGCGCGCGGCGCCAGCCTCGCCTTCTTCCAGTCGAATGGCGAAGGCGCGCTGATCGACGCCATTCACGCCGCCCGCGGTGTGCACGACGCCATCATCATCAACGCCGGCGCCTATACCCACAGCTCGATCGCGCTGATGGACGCGCTGGCCTCTGTCGATCTGCCGGTGATCGAGGTGCATCTGTCGAACATCCACGCCCGCGAGGAATTCCGCCACCGTTCCTATATCGCCCGCGTCGCCGTCGGCCAGATCGCCGGCTTCGGACCGCTCGGCTATCGTCTCGCCCTCGAGGCCGCGGTCGATCTTCTTCAGCGGCAGGCTGCAACCGGCACGAAAGGACCTGCGTCATGACGTTTTCTTCCGTGCCGATCTCGAGGAATGCCGGCTCCGGCGGCTTCGACGTCATCCGCCGCCTCTCCGAGCTGTTCCTCGCCCAGACCATCGATCAGGTCTGGGAAATGCACAAGGAGGCCATGCTGCACTACGGTTTCGACCGGTTGATCTACGCCTCCACCCGCCTTGCCTACGGTCAGGATTTCGACAGCTGGGATGATGCGCTGGTGCTCACCAGCCACGATCCGGCCTATGTCGATACCTTCTTCGGCAAGGGGCTGTTCGCCCATGCGCCGATGGTCCGCTGGACGATGGAGAATACAGGCGCCATCAGCTGGTCGCGCGTGCCGGAACTCATCGCCGCGGGCATGGCCCCGCCGAGAGCCCATGAGGTGCTCGAGCTCAACAAGCGCTTCGGCGTGGTCGCGGGGTACTCGATCAGCTTCAAGGAAATCTCGATGCGCGCCCGGGGTGGCATCGGTCTGTGCGCCCGCGAAGGGCTGAGCCAGGCCGATGTCGATGCCATCTGGGCCCAGCACGGCGAGGAAATCCTCGTGCTCAACAACGCGATGCATCTCAAGCTCGTCCACCTGCCCCACCAGGGGGCCGAGTGCAACCTGACCCAGCGCCAGCGTGAGGTGCTGCAATGGATCGCCGACGGCAAGTCGGTTCAGAACGTGGCCACGCTCCTGGGCGTCTCGCCGGCGACGGTCGAGAAGCATCTGCGGCTCGCGCGCGAGAATCTCAAGGTCGAGACCACCGCTCAGGCCGTCCTCAAGGCCGGCATGCTCAACCAGATCTTCGTCGATTTCGAGCGCACCATCGTCGGCGACGACAGCGCCCTCAGGCGCAACCGCAAGGGCTGAAGCAGACGCCCCGTCCGCCTGACGCCACGTCAGGTTGTTTCCCTTGCGGCAAGCGTCGCCCATGGTGGCAAAAGGTAGGGGAAACCTGACTGTGCCCGACCGCCACGCAGCGGTAGAGAGGAAGCGTTCCTTGAGTGGTGGCTTGGAACAGGATTGAAGGGCGCTCTTCTCCCGAAGGGCGTCCTTTCCCTTTGCCGCCCCGGTTTCGTGGATGACGATGTGACCGCCCATCCCGAGCCGGCGGCAAATCCACTCTCCCTGCCCCATCATCGCCGTTCGCTCACCCATCCGACCCGCCTTGCCGGAGGAAAGACGTGCTTCGCGCGATCGGGCCCGGCTCACCCTCCGCACCCGCCTGCCTGCCCGGCGCGCAGTCGGCCGCGAGCCAGGCCCGTTGCGGATGATGCGGCTGATCCGTTTCGGGATTTCAACATTAAGAACGGGCGGCAACACATTGTGCTGCCGCCCGAATTTGTGGATCTTTGAGATTGCCGGCCTGTCAGCCCTGCATCTTGGCGACTTCGGCGGCGAAGTCCTCTTCCTTCTTCTCGATCCCTTCGCCGACGGCGAAACGTTCGAAGGCGAGGATCTCGACACCGGCCTCTTCGGCCGCCTTGCCGACGGTGATGTCGGGGTTGATGACGAATTTCTGGTTGAGAAGGGTGACCTCCTCGAAGAACTTCTTCATCCGCCCGGTGATCATCTTCTCGATCACCTGCTCGGGCTTGCCCGATTCGCGGGCCTGCTCGGTCAGAACCTGCTTCTCGCGCTCGACCACGGCCGGATCGAGAGTTTCGGGCGACAGCGCCTGGGGTGAGGTGGCGGCGACATGCATGGCGATCTGCTTGCCGATGCCGTTGTCCTCGCCCTTGAGAGCCACCAGCACGCCGATGCGGCCGAGCCCCGGCGCCACGGCGCCGTGGACATAGGACGCCACCGAATCCCCCTCGATCTTCGCCATGCGCCGCAGCTGCATGTTCTCGCCGATCTTGGCGATCTTCTCGGTCAGGAGCTCGGCGACGGTCATGCCGTCGACCTCCTTGCCCTTCAGATCCTCCAGATCCTCGGCCGAGAGGGCCGCCTCGGTGATCTTGCGGACCATGTCCTGGAATTCCTCGTTCTTGGCGACGAAGTCGGTCTCGGAATTGACCTCGACCACCACGCCCTTGCCGCCCTCCACGGCGACACCGACGAGCCCTTCGGCAGCGGTGCGGCCCGATTTCTTGGCGGCCTTGGCCAGCCCCTTGGTGCGCAGCCAGTCGATTGCAGCTTCCATGTCGCCGCCGGTCTCCACCAGAGCCTTCTTGGCGTCCATCATGCCTGCGCCGGTCTTGTCGCGCAGTTCCTTCACCATGCTTGCGGTAACAGCCATTGCTCTTCTCCTGAATTGTGCCGGCCCGTCATCCCGGCCGGGCCGGGCCTCTCGTTCCTTGTGTTGCCGTTGCGGCTATCCGTGAGCACGTGACCGGAGCCGGCACACCAGCCGGCTCGGGAGAGCGCCCAGATCTGCCGCCCGGCCCGCCCTTGCATCGGTGAGAACGGGCGGGAGCATGCCCCCTGCCCGCCTCCTTCACAACCTTCCGGCCGGCGTGCGCGCGCTCAACCCTCGGCCGGCTTCGCCGCCTCGGCTTCATCAGCCGCCGGCGCCTCGGCTTCTCCGGCCGCCTCCCCTTCGCTCGAAGCCTCCTCGGCCAGGGCTTCCTCGACCGGTGCCTCCTCGAGCGCACCGACATCGATTCCCTGCTGGCCGAGCTGCTCAGCCATGCCGTCGATCGCGGCGCGCGCGGCAAGGTCGCAATAGAGCTCGATGGCGCGGATCGCGTCGTCATTGCCCGGAATCAGGTAGTCGATGCCGTTGGGCGAAGCGTTGGTATCGACGATCGCCATCACCGGGATGCCGAGCTTGTTGGCCTCGGCCACGGCAAGATCCTCGCGGGTGACATCGATCACGAACAGAAGGTCGGGCAGACCGCCCATCTCGCGGATGCCGCCCAGCGTCATCTCGAGCTTCTCCTTCTTGCGCTCGAGCCGCAGCCGCTCCTTCTTGGTGAGGCCCTCGGCCCCCTCCTCGAGCAGCGCCTCGATCTCGCGCAGCTTGTCGATCGAGCGGGAGATCGTCTGCCAGTTGGTCAGCGTGCCGCCGAGCCAGCGATAGTTCATGAAATACTGCGCCGAACGTTCGGCCGCATTCCTGATCGGTTCGCGCGCCTGCCGCTTGGTGCCGACGAAGAGGATCCGTCCGCCCTTGGCGGTGGTATCGCGGATCACCCGCAGCGCATGCTGCAGCATCGGCAGCGTCTTCGTGAGGTCGATGATATGAATACCGTTGCGCTCCCCGTAGATGTAGGGAGCCATCAGCGGGTTCCAGCGCGATGTCTGGTGTCCGAAATGCACGCCAGCTTCGAGCAGCTGGCGCAACGTGACTTCTGGAAGCGCCATTCTTCTGTCCTTTCCGGTTTCGCCTCGACGGGAGAGAGCACCATTGCCCAACCGGTGGAACAAGCGGGATGTCTCCCCGCAAGTCCCGGTCCCGTCTGCGTCGGTGGCGGCCCTTTGCGCCATTCCCCGGCGCTTGTCAAGTCCCGGAGAGGACAGGCGCGCGGATGGCCTGTAAGCCGGATTCTGTGCGGGTTTCCCCGCGATGGCCATTCATCTGGGCCTGCCGTTGCCGACAGGCTCGTGCTGCCAACCCGGATCTCTCGGGGCGGAGCCCCCCTGCCGCGGAGCGGCGCGAGATCCCTATTCGGCATTGCTCCCGGTGGGGCTTGCCGTGCCGACCCCGTTGCCGGGGCCGCGGTGCGCTCTTGCCGCACCGTTTCACCCTTGCCACGCGGTGCCTCGGCACCCGTTCGGCGGTCTGTTCTCTGTGGCGCTTTCCCTCGGGTCTCCCCGGCCGGGCGTTACCCGGCACCGTTGCTCCGTGGAGTCCGGACTTTCCTCACCGCCCGGAGGCGGCGCGGCCATCCGGCCATCCGCGCCCTGCTCATATGGGGACCGCGGCGGTGCGGGTCAAGCGGAACCTGCGTCCGCTGCGCCACGCGCCGGCCAGCGGCGGGCGAGATCGGCGACAAGGGCCATGTCGCGCGCCTCGAGCGGGCCCCTGGCCGCCGGGCGGAAGCGCAGACGGAAGGCGGCAAGAAGCGCGGCATCGTCCACATCGGCCGGATAGCCGAACCGCGTCGCCGCGGCGCGGAAGCGGGCCATGTCGGGCGGCTGATCGGGTGCGACGCCGTCAGGCCAGATCGCAAGCCCGGCCCGGGCGAGGCGGCGCCAGTCGAAGGCCGGCCCGGGGTCGCTCTTGCGCCCCGGGGCCATGTCGGAATGGGCGATGACGGCCTCGGGCGGCAGGTCGTGACGGGCGAGGATGTCGGCAAGCAGCCCTTCGAGCGCATCCATCTGCCGGGCCGCAAAGGGCGGCAGGCTGTGCAACGGGCCGGGATTGGCCAACTCGATGCCGATGGAGCGCGAATTCACGTCCCCTGCCCCGCCCCAGCTGCCGGCACCGGCGTGCCAGGCGCGCATCTCCTCGTCCACCAGCTGACAGATCGTGCCGTCCTCGGCCACGAGATAGTGGGCCGAGACTTCCGAATCCGGATCGCACAGTCGCCGGAGCGCGGCTTCGGCACTGGCCATCGCCGTATGGTGCAGCACGACGAGTTCCACCCCCGCCCCGCCGCGCCGCGGGCCGAAATTGGGCGAAGGATGCCAGATCGCCTCGACCATCGTGCCTCCCGGCATTCGCGAGCCACGTCACCCGCCCTCACCTGGGGCGGCCCGTTTCAGCCCCATCATGACGGCCGGGGCAGGCCTTGTCGATCCGCCGGAGGCGCCGGCGGCCGATGACACCGCGGCCGCTTTTCGAACGACCCGAGCCGCCGCCAGGCTGCCGGGGCCCCGTCGCGCTGGCTGCGCGGCCCGAAATACCCCGCCGCGGCCCGGTGCCTTGCGCAAGGGAAGCGCCCTTCAGCGGTTCTTCACAAGCGGTGTGCGGGAAGACCCTTCAGCCCTTCCACCACGGGGTCGGAGCGGCATCGAAGCCGGCGCGCTCCTCGAGAGCCAGGGCGACATTCATCAGCTCCCCTTCCTCCCAGGGCCGGCCGATGAGCTGCAGGCCGAGGGGGAGGCCCTTCTCGTCACGCCCTGCCGGCACCGAGATCCCCGGCAGACCGGCCAGGTTGACCGGCACGGTGAAGATGTCGTTGAGATACATCTCGACCGGATCGCCCTTGCCTTTCTCGCCGAGGGCGAAGGCCGCCGACGGGGTCGCCGGCGTCAGGATCGCGTCGATACCGCTTGCGAAAGACTGTTCGAAATCTTGCCTGATGAGCGTGCGGACCTTGCGGGCGCGGTTGTAATAGGCATCGTAATAGCCCGCCGAGAGCACATAGGTGCCGATCATCACCCGCCGCTTGACCTCGTCGCCGAATCCCTCGGCACGGGTCTTTTCATACATCTCGACGATGCCATCCCCCGGCGCGAGCTTTGCCCGGTAGCCGTAGCGCACCCCGTCGTAGCGGGCGAGATTGGAGGAGGCTTCGGCCGGTGCGATGACGTAATAGGCCGGCAGGGCGTATTTCGTGTGCGGCAGGGAAATGTCGACGATCTCGGCGCCGGCATCCTTCAGCATGTCGATGCCGGCCTGCCACAGCGCCTCGATCTCCGCCGGCATCCCTTCGACGCGGTATTCCCGCGGAATGCCGATGCGCCTGCCGCGGATGTCGCCCGTCAGCATGGCCTCGAAATCGGGCACGGGATGGGGGGCGGAAGTCGAATCCTTCGGATCCTCCCCGGCCATCGCCTGAAGCATGATCGCCGCATCGCGCACCGAGCGCGTCATCGGCCCGGCCTGATCGAGCGAGGAGGCGAAGGCGACGATCCCCCAGCGCGACACGCGACCATAGGTGGGCTTGAGGCCGACGATGCCGGTGAAGGCGGCCGGCTGGCGGATCGAGCCGCCGGTGTCGGTGCCGGTCGCGGCAAGGCACAGCCGGGCCGCCA
The DNA here is from genome assembly GCA_015487815.1 of Albidovulum sp. Taxonomy (GTDB): domain Bacteria; phylum Pseudomonadota; class Alphaproteobacteria; order Rhodobacterales; family Rhodobacteraceae; genus WFPA01. Next base: position 5,862 of record WFPA01000177.1, on the reverse strand, counting down.
CCGCCGACGCAGAGCCGCCCGAGGAGCCGCCCGGGGTGAGCGGCCGCGCATCGCCCTCGGCCCGCCACGGGTTGACCGCGGGGCCGAAATAGCTGGTCTCGTTCGACGACCCCATGGCGAACTCGTCCATGTTGAGCTTGCCGAGCATGACGGCACCCGCCTGCCAGAGCTTCGCCGTCACCGTGCTTTCATAGGGCGGGCGGAAACCTTCGAGGATCTTCGATGCCGCCTGGGTGCGCACCCCCTCGACGCAGAAGAGATCCTTGATGCCGACGGGAATACCGCACATCGACGGGGCATCTTCCCCTTCGGAGGCCAGCCGCGCATCGGCCGCCTCGGCCATCGCCCGGGCCTTCTCGGCCGTCACCTCGACGAAGGCGCCGAGCGGGGCTGCCTTCTCGATCTCGGCAAGGCAGTCCTCGGTGATCTCGCGCGCGGTGATCTCGCCCCGGCGCAGCCGCGCCCGGGCCTCGGAAACGGTCAGACCGGCCAGCTCGCCCATGCCTTACTCCACCACCTTGGGAACAACGAAGAAGCCCTCGCGGGCCAGCGGCGCATTGGCGAGGATCTTGTCGGGGTAGCCGCCATCGGTGACCTCGTCCCTGCGCTTCTTGAGCGTCATCGGCGTGACGGAGACCATCGGCTCCACGCCCTCGACATTGACCTCCATCAGCTGCTCGACGAATCCGAGCACCGCCGAAAGCTCGCGGGCGAGATCATCGAGCGCCTCCTCGGCAACGCCGATGCGCGCGAGATGCGCCACCTTGCGCGCCGTCTCCCTGTCGATCGACATGGCATCAATCCCCTGTCTCGTTCTGCCCCGGCGGGGCAGGGCCGGGCTCCATCTACCGCCCCCCTGCCCGATCCGCAAGGCGGAGCGTGCCGGGAAGCGGGGATTGCCCCGGCAGCGATTGCGGGCCAGTCTGCGGTCATGGCCGGCACGCAGCAAGGGAGGAAGCGGAATGGCAGAACGCAGGATCGTCGTCGCCGTCATCCAGGAGCCGCCGGTCTGGCTCGATCTGGCCGCCTCGCTCGAGAAGGCGATGGCACTGGCCGAGCAGGCGGCGCAGGCCGGGGCGGGGCTCGTGGTCTTCCCCGAAGCCTGGCTGCCGGGTTACCCGTTCCATCTGTGGCAGCTCGCCGAGGGGCGCGACAGCGAAGCGATCGCCGCGCTCCACGCCCGCCTTCTGGCCAATTGCGTCAACCTCGCGCGCGACGGCCTCGCACCGCTGAGAGAGGCGGCGCGCCGCCTCGGGGTGGTCATCGCCATCGGCCATCAGGAGATCGAGCCCGCGGCCTCGGCCGCGACCGTCTACAATTCCCTCGCCGTGATCGACGCCGACGGCACCATCCGCAACAACCATCGCAAGCTGATGCCCACGGGGCCCGAGCGTCTTGCCTGGGGCATGGGCGACGGGCGCGGCCTCAAGGTGGTGGAAACCGCGGCCGGGCGCATCGGCGGGCTGATCTGCTGGGAAAACTACATGCCGCTGGCCCGGGCCGCCCTGATCGCCCAGGGGCCCGAGATCTGGCTCGCACCAACATGGGACACGGGCCGCAGCTGGCTCGCCACCCTGCAGCACATCGCCCGCGAGGCCGGGGCATGGGTGATCGGGGCTTCAACCCCGCTCGAGGCGGCCGACATTCCGGCCGAGATGCCCCATCGCGCGCGCATCCTGCCGGCGGGCAATGGCTGGATCAATGCTGGCGACGGGGTGATCTACCGCCCCTTCGGCAAGCCGATCGCCGGGCCGATGCACAAGGAAAAGGGCATTCTCACCGCCAGGATCGACCTTGACGCGGTCGCCCCGGCCAGGCGGCTGTTCGATGCAGCCGGCCATTATGCACGACCCGACATCTTTACCCTCTCCGTCGATTGCCGCCCCCGTCCGCCCGCGCGGCTCATCGACGGGGAAGACGGCACGGAGTGCGCGGGCGCCTGATCGGGGCCCCGGAGCCGGGAATGTCCCGGTCCCGGCAGGCGCCGGCGGCCTGCGGGAAGAGGGCGCGGCGGGAACCACGGCCGACATGTCCCTACCGGACCCGGGCGCGGAGGAAGCCGCTCGGCATGGCGCCTGCCGGGGAAAACGTGCTCCCCCGCATCGGCGGACGGTTCGCCATTGTGCGACAGAGCACGCCCCATCCCCCGGTTCGGCCACGCAGCGCGGCACACGGCCCGCCGAAGGGACCCTGCTTTCGCCGCCGATGGAGGGCGGGCGTCTTCTGGTCATGCCGCGAGGCCATCCCCGCCCGACCCTCATCCTTTCCCCGCCCCTTCCCATTGACAAGCGCCGGCGACCGTTCCCATCTCGGAAAAGGAGAGGCCGTCGGCGCGCACGGCCCGGTCAACTGCCAAAGGGAGGCGAAGATGAAGATCACCTGGCTCGGCCATGCCGGTTTCCGCATCGAGATCGAGGATGTCACTCTGCTCGTCGATCCGTGGCTCAGCGACAACCCCTCCTTCCCGGAGAAGTATCGCGACGTCGCCATCGCCGGGGCGACCCATGTGCTCGTCAGCCACGGCCATTTCGACCATACGGCCGACGCGGTGGCCATCGCCAGGGAGCTCGGCATCCCCGTGGTCGGCATCTATGATCTCGTCACCTGGTGGGCCGAAAAGGAGGGAATCGAGGCCATCGGTTTCAACAAGGGCGGCACCGTCGCCCTTGGCCGGGCCCGGGTGACGATGGTGAACGCGGTGCACTCCTCCTCGCTGCCGGCCGCGGGCGGGCCGATCTACACCGGCACCGAATCGGGTTACATGATCGCCGGCGAAGGCCACACGATCTATTTCTCGGGCGATACCGACGTGATGGCCGACATGGAGATCTTCAACGATCTGCACAAGCCCGATATCGGCATCCTCGCTGCCGGCGGCTATTTCACCATGGACATGGAGCGGGCCGCCTATGCCGCCCGGCGTTTCTTCGACTTCGATATCGTCATCCCCTGCCATTACCGCACCTTCCCGATTCTCGAACAATCGGCCGAGTCTCTGAAGGCGGGCCTGCCCGGGGTCGAGGTGCTGACGCCCGAGGTGATGGAGACGGTCGAGATCGCACCGGCCGGGTGAGAGTTTGGTGAGAGGTCCTCGGCCTGGCCCTGGCCAGATGGCGGGCGGCGGCGCTCGGCAGCCGCGGTTTCGGCCCGTGGGGGCGCCGCGCGGTGGCGGGCCGGGCCCCGGCCTGCCTCGCCTGCCGCATCGCCGTCGCCGGCCACGGGCTCCCGGTCGGGCTTTTCATCATCGGCCGGCGAAGGGCCGGACGGTTGCGCCGCGCCGGGGCGGTGCATTTGTCGCCCCTGCCCCGCTTGCGGCTCCTTTCCGTTGGTCGGCCCGAAGCGATCGCCGGTGCTCTCCGTTTCCCCGACCTTCCGCCGCTCAGCCTTCTTCCCCACCGCCCCGGCGGGCGGCGAAGAAATCGCGCAGAAGCGCGGCGGCCTGGGCCTCGGCGATGCCGTCATAGACTTCGGGCACATGATGGCACTGGGGATGGCTGAAGACCCGCGCCCCGTGGGCAACCCCCCCCGACTTGGGATCGGCCGCGCCATAGTAGAGCCGACGGATCCGGGCATGGGCGAGGGCGCCGGCACACATGGCGCAGGGCTCGAGCGTCACGTAGAGGTCGCACCCTTCGAGCCGCTCGCGCCCGAGCGCGCGGGCCGCGGCGCGGATCGCCTCGATCTCGGCATGGGCGGTCGGGTCTGACCCGGCGCGGGTGCGGTTGCGCCCCCGGCCGACGATCCGCCCTTCATGGACCACCACCGCGCCGACAGGCACTTCACCCTCTGCCCCCGCCTTGCGCGCCTCTGCGAGTGCGGCTTCCATGAAGCTCGTGAAATCGCCCTTCATCCCGCCCCTTGCGCCAGTTGCGGTTCGCACCAACCCGTCTCCTCGCCTTTGGCCATTCGCCAGGCTCCGCCCCTGCCCTTGCCTTTTCCGGCCGCTGCTCTAGGTGAGGGGCATGACCGGAAAGCCCAGAAGAGACAAGCGCCCGCCGCGTCCGAAACCCGACCCGGCCCCGGCCACCGCGGCGCCGGCCGGCAGCGAACGCATCGCCCGCCGCATCGCCCGTGCCGGCGTCGCCTCCCGCCGCGAGGCCGAGCGGATGATCGCCGCCGGGCGCGTAAAGGTCAACGGCCGCCGGATCGATACGCCGGCCCTCAACGTCACCCCGGCCGACCGCATCGAGATCGACGACGTCCCCCTGCCCGAGATCGAACCCGTGCGCATGTGGCGCTATCACAAGCCGGCCGGGCTCGTCACCAGCGAGCATGACGAGAAGGGCCGGCCAACCATCTTCGATCATCTGCCCGAGGATCTGCCGCGGGTTCTGACGGTGGGGCGACTCGACATCAATTCGGAAGGGCTCCTGCTTCTGACCAATGACGGCGCCCTCAAGCGCCGGCTCGAGCTGCCCGCCACCGGCTGGCTGCGCAAGTATCGCGTGCGGGTCCACGGCAAGCCGACCGAATCGATGCTGGCCCCGCTCAGGGAAGGCATCGAGATCGAGGGCGAACGCTTCCAGCCGATGGAGGTCACCCTCGATCGTCAGCAGGGCAGCAACGCCTGGCTGACGGTAGGGCTGCGCGAAGGGCGCAAGCGCGAGATCCGTCGCGCCTTCGAGGCCATCGGTCTGCCGGTCAACCGGCTGATCCGCATCTCCTACGGCCCGTTCCAGCTCGGGGATCTGCCGAAGGGGGCGGTGGCCGAGATCCGCCCGCGGGTGCTGCGCGACCAGCTCGGCGCGCTTCTCGAGCGCGACCCCGCCCCGGCGCGCAAGATCCGCCGCCCGGCCCGGTCGGGCCGCAGGGGAAGGCCGGCCGGGAAGAGCGTCTGAGATTCGCTGCATGCATCCGCTGGGATGCCTCATTATCGATCATCCGCACCGGCCGGGACTTCCCCTTTCTTCGCTGCTCTGCATAAGATGGCGCAGCCGCGCAGCCCGTAGAGATGCTTTCTCCTGGGCATCGGGGCGGCGCCGGAGTTTGCATGACGGATTTGATGGGTGATGATCTTGCGCGTTTCGATCGACCACGGATTCCCGGTCTCCCTTCCCGGACAGGCACGAAACCTTCGCTGCCGGGGCAGGACTTGCAGCGGGGCCCGGCGATGAGCCGCCGCCTCCTTCAGCTTGCGGCCCTCGGCGCCTTCGGTCTTCTCGTCGCCTGTTCCGAGGCCGGCCTGATGGGACGCCCTCCCTCGGGGCCGCAGACCGCCCCCCCCGTCGCGGCCGACGGCCAGAGCCCCGAACTCAGGCGCTATTACGCCGCAGTCGAGAAACGGCTTCTGGCCCAGGGGCTGATGCGGACCGATCGCGAAGTGATTTCGGCGCCGGTCACGGTCGATCGGCTGGTGCGGGATTTCATCCGCATCGCCCTCAAGGACGAATACACGTTTCGCGGCGGACGTTTCCTCCAGAAGGAAAATGTCAGCTATCTGCGCCGCTGGCAGTCGCCGATCCGCATGACCGTGATCCACGGCCCGTCGGTCGCCCCCGGAGAGCGCGCCTATGACCTGGCCGAGATCCGCCGATTCACGCAGCGACTCACGCGGCTGACCGGCGTGCCGATCCGGCTCGTGGCCCCGAGCGAGCGGCCGAATTTCCTCGTGCTGGTGCTCGGCGCACGGGAGCAGAAAACCCTCGGTCCCCGCCTGGTGCGCCAGCTGCTTCCGGTTCTGGGTGACAGCGTGATCCGCGAGATGTTCTCGACCCCGCGCTCGATCTTCTGCGCCGCCTATGTCACCTCCGCGCCCGAGGCGCCGCGCGGCGTCTATACCCACGGCGCCGTCATCATCAAGGCCGAGCATCCGCGGCTGATGCGCCAGTCATGCATCCACGAGGAGCTGGCCCAGTCCATGGG
>WFPA01000176.1 GCA_015487815.1 Albidovulum sp. | reverse complement strand
GCATGGTACCGGGGCTGATCGCGACGGTGATCTTCGTGCTGCCGGCACCGATCCGCCTGACGCATCTGGGCGTTTCCTCGACGCCGAAACATCTGCGCGAGGCTGCCATCGCCTTCGGCGCCACCCCCTTCCAGCTCCTGACCAAGGTCGAGCTGCCCTGGGCGATGCCGCAGATCATGACCGGCCTCAACCAGACGATCATGCTCTCGCTCTCGATGGTGGTGATCGCCGCCCTCGTCGGCGCCGACGGGCTCGGCGTGCCGGTGGTGCGGGCACTCAATTCGGTCAACACCGCGCTCGGCTTCGAATCGGGTTTCGTGATCGTCGTCGTCGCCATCCTCCTCGACCGGATGCTGCGGCGCCGGCAGGGCTGAGAGGAGAAGGAACACCATGAACGGGGAGAACCGGGCCGTCATCTTCGACAGGGTGTCGATCGTCTTCGGCCCCGAGCCCGAGAAGGCCCTGCCGCTGATGGATCAGGGGCTCGAGCGGAACGAGATCCAGCGCCGCACCGGCCAGGTGCTGGGGGTGCATGACTGCTCTCTCGAGGTGAAGCTGGGCGAGATCGTCGTGCTCATGGGGCTGTCGGGCTCGGGCAAGTCCACCCTTCTGCGGGCGGTGAACGGTCTCAACCCCGTCACCCGCGGCAGGGTGCAGGTATGGAACGGGGAACGCCATGTGGACGTGACGCGGGCCGACGCCGCCACGCTGCGCCGGCTCAGGCTCCACCATGTCGCCATGGTCTTTCAGCAGTTCGGCCTCCTGCCTTGGCGGACGGTGGCCGAGAATGTCGGCCTCGGCCTCGAGATCGGCGGGGTGGAGAAGCGCGAACGGCACGAGCGGGTTCTGGCGCAGCTCGCCCTCGTCGGCCTCGAGGAGTGGGCCGACCGCAAGGTGGCGGAGCTTTCGGGCGGCATGCAGCAACGTGTCGGACTGGCCCGCGCCTTCGCCACCGAAGCGCCGATCCTCCTGATGGACGAGCCCTTCTCCGCCCTCGATCCGCTGATCCGGGTGCGGCTTCAGGACGAGCTGCTGGAACTTCAGGAGAAGCTCCGGCGCACGATCATCTTCGTCAGCCACGACCTCGACGAAGCCTTCCGCCTCGGCGATCGCATCGCCATCATGGAGGGCGGACGGATCGTGCAGACCGGCACCCCGGCCGAGATCTACACCCACCCGGTCAACGAATATGTCGCCGATTTCGTCGCTCACATGAACCCGCTCGGCGTGCTGACGGCGGCCGACGTGATGGAACCGCTTTCGCCGGATGAGGTTCCGGCGGACGCGGATGCCGCCGGCGTCGCCCCCGATGCCCCGCTCGCGGAGGTGATGGCACGCATGAGCGCCGGCGCCGGCAGCCTGCCCGTCATCCGCGACGGCGCCCCGATCGGTCGCATCACTCCGGCCGGGGTGATGAACCGCCTGCTGCACCCGGCCCAGGAGAAAGGTTGAATCTTCTCCGGCTCCAGCGCGTGGAAGGATGCATGGCAACGGAGGCCGCCCCCGCCGCGGGAACGTTCCGGCGAAGGACATCCTTCCGCCAGAAGTCGGCTCTTCTCCCGCTCAGCGCAGGGAGCAGCAGCCGGTGAACAAGCCCTCGCCCGCCGCACCGGAGGTGATGACGGCGATCGAAAGACCGTAGGGAATGTCGCTCATGCCGTCCGAACAGGCTTCGCGCCGCAGCACCGCCACGAGGTCGCTCCCGGCCCCTTCGAGGCGCAACCCGAGGATCTGCGGCGGGCGGCCGGCGGGCGAGCCGTCCCAGACGCGCACGAGGGAAAGCTCCCCGCCCTCGGGTGTCGCGAAACGCGCAGTGGCCCCGTCGAGATCGAGCGACCAGAAGGGCTCGGTGCCACCGCAGCGCAGGGTTGCGGGCACAGCCTCGTCGATCTGCCCGGGCTGGCGGCGCAGATAGCGCATCGCCACCCAGGCCGCCCCTTCCCCGTTCCGCACCAGCCCCCAGCGGCCGCCCGGCGCCGTCTCGATCACCTCGATCCCGGCGGCATCCGGCGCCAACGCCCCGACGATCGGCGTGGCGGCG
>WFPA01000175.1 GCA_015487815.1 Albidovulum sp. | reverse complement strand
GACCGGCTGAGACGCGCGTTCCGTCTGCCCGGAAGGGAGGGTGTTTCCCTCCCGGCAAGGGGTTTCGTTCCCCCCCGGAGCCGGGATCGCGTTCGGAGCATTCCTGACGGGCGCGGCCCCTTTCCCTGTTCTCCCTCGCAGGTTCTCCCTCGCAGGCGCGCCGGATGCGTCATCGGGCGGGATGATCCGTCACCTGCGCCTGCCTGGGCGCATTTCGATCCTTCCCGGATGTCGTCCGACAGCGACTCCACGGCTCGATCCGCGGGCCGAGGGAGGCGGGCTTCAGCCGTGCGACGCCGTTGCCCGCGATGCACATGCCGATGCCGCTCGCGGAGCTGCGGGAGAAGCCCTCCGCTCGCGCGCGGCCGGGGGAAGGCGATGCCGGCCGGGTCGCTTGCGACGGCTTGTCACATCGCTGGTGGGTTATATACCTATAACCACCGTGATAGCCGTGATGCGGAAAGCCGCTCGCGGCGACTCGATCAAGGAGGTCAGATGATGACGAGACGATACGGCAAGGCCAATGTCGTTACCGGGTTGTGGGTCATGGCGTTCTTCATGCTCTACGGCTTCCTGCTCATCTTCATGCGGGATTTCGCGCCGGGAAAGGCGCAATGGATCGCCGAATATGCCAGCGGTGATCACTTCATGAGCCGCATGACCCATGTTCACGGCAATCTGTTCGCACTTCTCAACATCGTGTTCGGCATGGTGCTTCTGAAGCTGAAGGTGGCGGAAGGTCCGGCGAAATGGGCGTCCTGGCTCGCCCTCGGAGGGCTGTTGATGCCGCTGGGCATCCTCTCCGAGGTTTATTTGGACATGCCGCCCGTCCTGGTGATGCTGGGCGGTGTCTCGATCTTCGCTTCGACCGTGATCCTGGCCATCGGCGTCGGCCGGGCCGTCATCTCCGAATAGGGGCGGGATCCGGCAGGCGGCAGGACGGCATGGCCGGCAATGCCGCCGGCCATGCCACCCCGAACATCGAAACTTGCGGAGCTTCAGCATGAACCAAGGAACCCGCTCCTTCCCCTCGTCACGGAGCCGTCACGTGCTGCGTCTGGCGGCGATTGCGGCATTCGCCTTCGGCGTTCTCACCGTATTCTCCGGCGGGATGGTGATCTTCGGTCCTCCATCGATCCGTGAAAACGCCGGAATCGTCGTGCCCTTTGTCGTATGGTTCAACTTTCTGGCCGGGTTCGCCTATGTCGTGGCCGCCATCGGATTGTGGCGTGGTGCAGGCTGGGCAAGATGGGTTGCAGCCGCCATATTGGCGGGAACACTGATCATTGGCGGTGCCTTTGCCGTCCATGTGATGGAAGGGGGTGACTTCGCCCGGCGGACGGTGGGAGCCCTTGCCTTGCGCACCGCCTTCTGGGCCGTCGTCACCGGCCTTGCCTGGCGCTTGCCCGGAAACGGACAGGACCGGAAATGAACAGGACCGGCAGGCAGCGCAAACCGGGGCGCGGTCGCCGTGAAGAAATCGCCGATGCCGCGCTCACCCTCGCTTTCGAGGCCGGGCCGGCCGCCGTTTCCACGAGCATGATCGCGCAACGGCTCGGTATCACTCAGCCGGCGATCTACAAGCACTATCGCAGCAAGCGCGAGATATGGGCCGCCGTCGGCGAGGAGATCGCTTGTCGCATAGCCGCGAACCTCGCCAGACTGGACGGGCTTCCCCATGGTCCGGCGGAGAAGATCCGCATACAGGTGGCGGACCATCTCCGGCTCATCGAGACCATCCCGGCCCTCCCGGAAATCGTGCTGCTGCATGAACGGGACGCCGCCCTCCTCGAGATGCGCAACAGGGTGCTCGAGGCCATGGCCGACTTCCGGGCCCGCCTGGTGGCGCTGGTCGAGGAAGGGATCGCCCAGGGCGAATTCTCCGCAGGGATCGATGCCGAGGATGCGGCGAGCCTGCTGATGGGCCTGATCCAGCATCTGGTCCTGCGGATGATCATTTCGCGTCGCCCGGCAGGGCTCGTCGCCGAAGCCGAACGCCTCCTGCCGCTGCTCTTTCACGGCTTGTTTCCCCGCCGGCCGCCGTCCGGTGACCAGAACCGGAGTCAGACATGAGAACCGCCCTTCGCCTGTTGCTGATCACCGTGCCGCTCATGTTGCTGGGCGGGGCATTCCTTGCATATGTGATAGCCAACAAGCCGGAACCGGCCCGCATCGACATTGCCGAACGGGCAACGCCCGTGCGGGTGATCCGGGCCGTGGAGGCAGAGCTGCCGACACGGGTCACGGCCCATGGTCTTGTGCAGCCGGCCCGCGTGTTCGAGGCCGTGGCCCAGCTGGCCGGGACGGCCGAATGGGTCGATCCGGATCTGAGGAAAGGAGCGATCCTGCCGGCCGGGCGGGTCTTCCTGCGACTTTCCCGATCGGATTATCTCCTCGCCGTCGAACAAGCCGAGGCAAACATCCGCGCCGCGAGGGCCAAGCTCGCCGAGCTCGACATATCCGAACGGAATCTGAAGGCCGCGCTGGAGCTCGAGAGAAAACTGCTCGGGATCCGCGAGAGCGACGCGGAGCGCACCGCCCGGCTGGTGGAGCGCGGCGCTGCAAGCACCACGGCCCTGAACAATGCGCGCGCCGCCCTTCTGGTGCAGCGCCAGAAGGTTCAGAACCTTGAAAGCAGCCTGGCGCTGCTGCCGGCCCAGCGTCGTTCGCTGGTCGAGCAGCTCGCAACCTACGAGATCATGCTGAAGACGGCGCGGCTGAACCTGGAACGCACGGAATTTTCGCTGCCGTTCGACGCCCGTGTGGCCAGGGTCGCTGTCGAAACCGGGCAGTTCGTGCGGCAAGGGCAGCTCGTGGCGATCTTCGACGGCATCGACGCTGCCGAGGTCGAGGCGCGGATCCCCCTGACCGAAATGATGGCGCTGACCCGGTCGGCACGCACGGCCCCCCCGTCGGAAGGGGCGGGGAAGGCGGAAGGAAGTGGTCAGACCGCCATCGCACAGGGGACGACATGGCAGGAGCCGCTGTTTCTCGAAAAGCGGCTGAAGGAGCTCGGTCTTCGCGCCGAGCTGCGCCTTCGTGTCGGCGATGAAACCCTGCGCTGGCCCGGCCGGGTCGAGCGGTTGAGCGACACCATCGACCGGAAGACCGGCACCCTCGGGGTGATCGTGCGTGTCGAGGACGCCTACGGATCGGCCTCTCCGGGCAGCAGGCCGCCCCTCATCAAGGGCATGTTCGTCGAGGTCGTTTTCACGGGGACGGGCAGACGGGGCATCATCGTGCCGCGCAGCGCCCTGCGGGACGGCATGGTGATGGTTGCCGACAGCGAAGACCGGCTGCGCCTTCTGCGGGTAACCGTGGAGCGGGTGCAGGACGATGTCGGCCTGATCACCTCCGGAATCGCCCCCGGCATGCGGGTGGTGGTCAGCGATCTGTCACCACGGACCCCGGGCCAGCTTCTGGCGCCGGTGCGCGATGAAGTCCTCGAGAAACGACTGGCGGCCGAAGCCGCGTATCACGGGCCGGAGCGCGCGCAATGATCCGCTATTTCGTCAACCACCCGACGGCGGCCAATCTGCTGATGGTCCTTTTCCTGCTCACGGGCCTGATGGCTGCGCCTACGCTCTTGCGCGAAACCTTCCCCAAGGCTCCGCCGAACGAAGTCGAGATCAGCGTCGTTCATCCCGGTGCGCGGCCGGAAGATGTCGAGAGTGCCATCTGCGAAAGGATCGAGAGTGCGCTCGACGCGGTCACCGACATCGAACGTCACTCGTGCGAAGCGCGCGAAGGGCTGGCCCGTGCGGTGGTGACAATGCGCGAAGGGGCCGACTTTCAACGTTTCAGCGCCGACATCCGCGCCGAGATCGACGCCATCGATGATTTTCCCGACCGGGCAGACCCGCCCCGGATCCGCTCTCTCGGCCTGACGGAGTTTGTTGCCTCGGTTGCCCTCACCGGTCCCGAATCCCGGTCCGAGCTGCAGAAGCTGGCCGAGGAGTTGCGCACGCGCATGCTTCGCTCTGGCGACATTCCCCGGGTCGAGATCAGGGGCTTTGCCACCTCCGAGTTGCGCATCGCCTTGCAGCTCGAGGCGCTGAGGCGACATGGCCTTTCGGTTTCGGACGTGGCCCGCATCATCGGTGCATCGTCGGTCGATCTGCCCGCCGGCAGTATCGAAACCCGCGATGAAACCCTCTTGATCCGCATTGCGGAAGAGCGCCGCTCGGCCGAGGAGCTGGCCGATCTGGTCCTGATTGCCACGCCGGACGGGGGGCGGGTGCGGCTTGGCGAGATCGCGACCGTCTCCCGCCGATTCGTGCACGACAATGACCGCATCATGTTCGACGGCAGACCCGCGGCCATCCTCGACGTGAGCAAGACACGGGCCGAGGACAGTCTTGACGTGATCGATGCCCTCAAGGAATTCGTTGCCCGCGAACGCGCGCGCCTGCCGAAGGATGTCGGGCTGGAGATCGTCTCGGATGGCGCCTCGGTCGTGCGCGACCGGCTCAAGCTCGTGGTCGTGAACGGCGTGCAGGGGCTCGCTCTGGTGTTCCTGGTGCTCTGGCTGTTCTTCGGACTCAGATTTTCCTTCTGGGTCGCGATGGGGCTGCCGGTTTCCCTTGCCGGAGGCATCGCGCTGATGGCGCTTGTCGGCTATTCGCTGAACCTTATGACCACGCTGGGGCTGCTCGTTGTCATCGGTCTGCTGATGGACGATGCGATCGTGATAGCCGAAAACATCGCCCGCAAGCGCGAGCAGGGGCTGAGCCCCGTCGAAGCCGCGATCGAAGGCGCCCGCCAGGTCTTTCCCAACGTGCTGGCTTCGTTCCTGACGACGGCGATGGTCTTCGGATCCCTGGCCTTTCTCGCGGGAGATCTGGGGGTGGTGCTGCGGGTGGTGCCGGTGGTGATGCTTTTCGTGCTTACCGTATCGTTGATCGAGGCCTTCCTGATCCTGCCGCATCACCTGCTGCACAGTCTCGAGGTGTCGCGCAAGGAAGGAGGGATGCGCCAGCGGGTCGACCGGGCCATGGAATTCCTGCGCCGGCGGCTGGTCGGACCGCTGGTCGATCTCGGGATCCGCTGGCGTTATGTCGTCAGCGGCCTGACACTGGCGGCCCTTCTGGTGTCGGCGGCGATGCTGGCCGGCGGATGGCTCAAGTTCACGGCCTTCCCCGAGCTGGATGGCGATACCGTCGTCGCCCGGGTGCTTCTGCCCCAGAGCACCCCCGCAGCGCGTACCGAGGAGGTCGTCGCCCGCCTGGTTGACGGCATCTGGCAGGTCAACGAGGAAATGTCGCCCGATCAGCCGGGTGGCGCGGACCTGATCCGGCATGTGACGGTCTTCTACGGTGTAAACCGCGATGCCTTCGAAAGTGGTGCTCATGTGGCGACCGTCAGCGTGGATCTGCTGCCCTCGACCATCCGCAGCGTGCGTCCCGACGAGGTGCTGGCCCGCTGGCGCGCGGTTGTCGGGCCGATCCCGGATGTCATCGCGCTGAAATATGACGAACCGACCATCGGTCCGGCCGGAATCGACATCGACATGCGCCTCAAGGGTGATGACCTCACACGTCTGAAGGCGGCCTCCACCGAGCTGCAGGACTGGTTGTGGCGCTATCGTGGGGTGACCTCCGTGATGGACGATCTGCGCCCGGGCAAGCGCGAGTTGCGGATCACGCTGACCGATGCGGCGGGGCCGATGGGCATCACGGCAGCCATGATCGCCGATCAGCTGCGTGCCGCCTACAGCGGCCTGACGAGCGACCAGTTGCAGATCGACGGCCAGCGGGTCGAGGTCAACGCCATCCTCGATGACTCCGACCGGACCACCCTGCGCCGTTTCGACGATTTCCGGATCACCCTTGCCGATGGCAGCGAGGTGCCTCTTTCCCTGGTGGCCGATGTGGAAATCGGCCGCGGCAACGCCCGGATCAACCATGAGAACGGCCAGCGCACGGTGACGGTCCAGGGCGTGATCGATACCCGCATCGCCAATGCCAGCGCCATTGTCTCGGACACGCTGGCGCGTTTCGTCCCCGATCTCCTCTCCCGCTTCCCCGACCTCACGCTGGAGGTGGAAGGGCAACGGGCCGAGGCAAGGAAGACCCAGAAATCCATGCTCACGGGGTTCGCGATCGGCCTCGTGGGCGTATTCCTGCTGCTCAGCCTGCAATTCCGCTCCTATCTCGAGCCCATCGTGGTGATGCTGATCATCCCCTTTTCGCTGATCGGGCCGATCTGGGGCCACATGGCGATGGGGCTGGATTTTTCCATGCCCTCGATGCTGGGCTTCGTGGCGCTGGCGGGGGTGGTGGTGAACAATTCGATCCTGCTGGTCGATTTCGTGAAGCATGAGCACGGTTCGGCACGAACCGTGGCCGAGGCTGCGGCCAGGGCCGCAAGAGCACGTTTCCGCGCCATCCTCCTTACCACCCTGACGACCTTCGCCGGTCTGATTCCGATCCTGACCGAAACGAGTCTTCAGGCGCAGATCCTGATCCCGCTCGTGACCAGCCTGGCCTTCGGTCTGCTGGCTGCAGCCCTGATCGTCCTGTTCGTGCTGCCGGGAATGTATGCCATTCTGGACGACATGGGACTCTCCAGCCTTGCGCGGCAGCGACGGCAAGGCCACCGGCCGGCATCCCCGACCGGTACCCGGCCACCGGACAACCGGCTCTGACCCCGGGGGGCGGATCCGGCCCATGACCGGGCAGCGGATCTCCCATGACCGGGGAGCGGATGCCCGTGGCGGATGCCGGGAGCATCCCTGCGGGGATGGGAGCGTCTTCCGCGCCGGGCCGGCTGCCGCTTCCGGGCCGTGTCG
>WFPA01000174.1 GCA_015487815.1 Albidovulum sp. | reverse complement strand
TTGCCGGTCGATCGCGCCAGCAATGCCGGCGAGGCCATCGCCTTCTTCCTCCATGACATCCCCAAGGTGCTGATTCTGCTTGCGCTGATCGTCTTCGTGACGGGGTGGCATGCAGCTTCTTCGGCCCGGGAAGACCCGCGCCCGCCATGCCGGCAAGGCTGGTCGAGCGGCGCCAGACTGACACGCATAAGAAGAGCGATATGATTGGCGCTATCGCCCCGGCAATTTCGAGGTGCGCCATGCTCATCAGGCGATTTCGACAATATCTTCATCTTCGCCCCTGGATGCCGTTTGCCCTGGCTCTGGCGATGGCGTTTCCTTCGCTCGTTCGCGCGGATGCCATCATCGAGCCTCTTGTCAGGATCGCCCCGCGGTTATTGCATCTTCTCGCACCCCTTGCGCGGTCGAGCCGAACCCTGGCGAAAGAGGAGATCATCGAGCTCTCGAGGCTGGCCAGAACTCCGGGGGGCACCCGCGCTCTCGGCACGGAGCTGGCAAGACGCGGACTGACCGGCAGCCAGATCGAGGACGCCTATCTGCGAATCGCGATCCACCAGGGCACCATCGACCGCATGGAAGCCGAGCGGCTGTTCCGCACCCTCAGCGGAACACCGGGATTCACCTCGACCTTGCGCAAGGTGGTCGGCAACAATCCGTTCGGCACCAGCGGCCACATGTTCGAGCTGCGGCTTGCGGCCAGGGCGGCCGAAAGCGGGTTCAAGGTCAGGGAGATCGGCCGTCGCTTCGCAGACGGCCTCAAGCGGGCCCCGAGCGACATCGACGTTCTTCTGGAGCGAAAGGGGCGCTTGCTCGCGATCGAGGCCAAGAACTACGCCCCGGGGCGCCCCATCCCGCTCGACATGGCCCGCGCCGACATGGCGACACTCGCCGAGTTTGAGCGTCAGGCTTCCTCGCCCGTCATCCCCGTGTTCGTCATTGCCAATCGCCTGGACCCCGCCAAGCTGAAACTGTTGCAACACGCGGCAGAGCGCCAAGGTGTCGAACTCATCACTGGCGATGCGGTCACCGCCATGGCTCAGATCGATGTTCTGAGCAGGATCCAATGAGAAATTCATCCATTTCCCGCGCGCTCGCATTGGCGCTTCTCGGCTGCTTTCTAGCTGCATCAGCGGCTTCGGCAGCCGAATACGCCACCTTCGACGCTTTCTACGAAGAGGGAGGCCTGCTGGGCTGGACATCGGTCATTTTGGCGGGTGTGGTGGCTCTGGGCGTCGCCGCCTTTATCTTTTTCACCGGTGGCACTGGCGGACCCGTCGTCGCGGCAATCGGAAGCTGGATCGGTGGCACAATGGGGCTCTCGGGAGCCGCGGCCACCAATGCCGGGCTCGCGCTGCTCGGCGGCGGGTCTCTCGCAGCAGGCGGTCTCGGCATGGCCGGAGGTGCCGCCGTTCTGACGGGTGTGCTTACCTTCAGCAGCGAACTGGTGATCTCGGTGTCGACCGAATATCTGTGGAATTCGATACACCAGAAATACGACTACGAGAAATTGCAGGAAGAGAGCGCCCAGCTGGTGACCCTGCCGCTACCGGTCAACACCAGCGGCTCCGATGCTTACAGCCGGGCAATGGAGATCCTGGGTGAAATTGACGAGAAACAGCCAATCCAAAGCTCCGACAATCAGTGTGTGATCGCTCGCGCCATTTCGGAATTGCGTTTCGGCCTCGAGTTCACCGAAGACGCCGAATATCGCGTGAAGGACCGGGCGATGGTTGCCCTCCTCTACTTTCTTCACAATGACTATCGGGAAGCGCAGAAATGGGCGAGACAGGCAATCACCCTCGCCCAATCGGAGGACATGGCTTATACGCTGCCGCAATTCATTTATGCGGCGAGCCTGCTCGTGACCCGCCCGGACAATTTCAACGAGAGCGTATGGGATCTGCGGCAAGCCGTTCTCGGTGAATCAGACAATTCCTATTTCCCGGGAGATCAACCAAATAAGTTGATCCTTGTTATGTTTGCAACCTATCTTGATCGCATGGTGTTGCTGTACGCTCAGGGCGAGCTTCCAGACGATGCATTCGCATATGTCGCCGGGATCGTGGAGGCGGACTCCCTATCCAAATTGCGCCCACAGAACCTGACTCTCCTGCTGTTTCGTGAAATCGGACTCATGAAGATATATCGACAAAAAATCCTTGCCATTCTTGCAACCGATAACGCCAGGATTCGAAAAAGCCCGGACACGGCAAGATATCTCGAGACAGCCCTTCGGCGGTACGCTACGCTGTTCGAGGAGGCGGCTTCAACGCTTCGAAAACTGAGTGCATCGGATCTGGATCCCAAAATAATGGTCAAGATTTCCCAAGAGACCGAAACAGAATTGAAAACATGGAGATATCACGATCTGGTGGGGAAGATCTGCCGTTTTTCTGCCGAGCAGGGTACGAATCTCGGGATCTGCGATTTCACCCGGCGTAATTGAGGCACTCCGAGGAGTTGGCCCTGTGACCTGCTTCGGTCTGCATTCCGGCTCTGGACTGCTGGCTGGGTCCTTTCTTCATAAACGCTCTCTCCGGCCTTCATAAACGCTCTCTCGGGGAATTTCGGGCGAACTGGCGACGGCATCGGGAGCTTCCGTCGGGACCAGATCCCCTGCGCCTCTTCCGAGCCGTGAGCCTTCACAAGAGATGATCTTGCTCCGAACTGCCCGGGACTTTTCTCCTTTGGGAACCGGAGCCCTCCCCTTGGCAAGCGCATCACGGGACGCTATCGCCCACTCATGCCCCGCTATGCCCTCCTCATCGAATATGACGGCGCGCCCTTCTGCGGCTGGCAGGCCCAGGCCGATTGCCCCTCGGTCCAGGAAACTGTCGAGGCCGCGCTGGCCCGGCTTTCCCCCGCGCCGGTTCGGGTGCAGGGGGCCGGTCGGACCGACACGGGCGTGCATGCCAGCGGTCAGGTCGCCCATGTCGATCTCGAGCGCGCATGGGATCCGTTCCGGCTGATGGAGGCGATCAACGCCCATCTTCGGCCCGCCCCCGTCGCCATTCTCGCTGCGGCGGCGGTGACCGAGGCGTTCCACGCCCGCTTCTCGGCCTGCGCGCGGCACTACCTCTACCGCATTCTCGAACGCCGCGCCCCGCCTGCGCTCGACCGGGGGCAGGTGTGGCATGTGCGCCAGAGGCTCGATCTCGCGGCGATGCGCGCCGGCGCGGCCCGACTTGTCGGCCGACACGATTTCACCACCTTCCGCGCCTCGATCTGTCAGGCGAAATCACCGGTGAAGACCCTCGACAGCGTGACCGTCGAGAGCAGCCCCGCCCCGGGCGGGCGCGAGATCCGGCTGCGCTTCTCGGCCCGCTCCTTCCTGCACAACCAGGTGCGCAGCATGGTCGGCACGCTGGTGGAGGTCGGCCGCGGGCGATGGTCGCCCGAGGATGTGGCCGCCGCCCTTGCCGCGAAGGACCGCGCCGCCTGCGGCCCCGTCGCCCCGCCTGACGGGCTCGTTCTCACCCGCGTGGACTACCAGGAGGATCCCTTCGCCGACATTCCGCGCCCCGTCGACTGACCGGACGGGCCGCATCGCGGCGGGAGGAGGCGGGCAGACAGGGCCGAACTTCCCGCACTGAGGGTGCGCCGCGTCCGCACCGGACCGACGACAGCTTCCAGTCGAAGGCCCGGAGCGCGGAAGCGAGGCCCGTCCCGCCGCCCGAAACGGCAAAGCGCGCTTCCGAAACGCCGCCACCGCTCCTGCCGCATGCCAACACTTCGGTGCCGCGGTGAGAGGCATTCGGAGCGAAGCGGACGGTCCGATCAATGCCCTGCTCGGCGGCGCCGCTCCCGGTCCTGGAGCACCCTCCGGCCGCCCCGCAGGCACCGCCGCAGCGGCGATCGCCCCCGCATGCGGCCCTGTCCCGGTCACGGAGCGGGGATGCTCCTGCCCGGAAGGCTCAGCCGCGCTCCTCCTCCCGCCACCGCGCGAGAAGGGCGGCGGCATCGAGAGGGGCCGGCTCCTCGGGCCGGGCGGCGCCAGGCGTTGCCGAAAGCCGCGGTGCCGGAGCCGGCTGAAGGGTCCCGCCGACATCGGCGAATACGCCGCGGGCAGCCATGTGAGCATCGTGCCGGGCCTCCGAAAGGCTCAGAACCGGGGTGACGCAGGCGTCGGTGCCGGCGAAATGTTCGGCCCATTCATCCCGCGTGCGGGTGCGGAAGACGGTGGCGAAACGGTTGCGGATCAGCCGCCAGTTGGCCGGGTCGGCCCGGTCGGGCAGCTCGGTCGGCGAGAGCCCCAGCCCATCGAGAAGGGCGGTGTAGAACTTCTCCTCGAGCGCGCCCACGGCGACGAAGCGATCGTCGGCGCAGGCATAGGTGGTATAGAACGGTGCACCGCCGTCGAGCAGGTTGGCCTCGCGGGCATCGCTCCACAGGCCGCTTGCGAGAAGCGAGAAGATCATCGTGCCGAGATGGGCGGCCCCGTCCACGATCGCCGCGTCGATCACCTGTCCCCGCCCCGTGCGCCCGGCGGCAATCAGCGCGGCGAGCATCCCGGTGACGAGATAGAGCGCACCACCGCCGAAATCGCCCAGAAGGTTGAGCGGCGGGACGGGACGGCTTTTCGGACCGATGGCATGGAGCAGGCCCGTCAGAGCGATGTAGTTGATGTCGTGCCCCGCCGTCAGCGCCCGGGGGCCGTTCTGGCCCCAGCCCGTCATCCGGCCATAGACAAGACGCGGATTGGCCGCGAGCACGACATCGGGACCGAGGCCGAGCCGCTCCATCACCCCGGGCCGGTGCCCCTCGATCAGCCCGTCGGCATGGGCAAGAAGCTCGAGCGCCGTCCTGCGCCCCGCCGCGCTCTTGAGATCGAGCGGCAGATGGCCGCGTCCCCGCTCGAGAAAGTCGGGCCGCTGGGGCAGGAGCGGCCGGCTGCCGGGGCGGGCGATGCGCACGACCTCGGCGCCCATGTCGGCCAGCAGCATGGCGGCAAAGGGGGTCGGGCCAAGCCCCTCGAACTCGACGATCCTGAGCCCCGCCAGCGGCCCCGGCCCCGGTTCTCTGCCCTCCACCTGCCCATGCCCTCCGGTCCGTATCATCGGCTCCTCTCCTCCCTCGTCGGGGAGCCAGCTTCACCGACAAGGCCGCCTCCTGCAAGCCCCACGGGGAACATGCCGCCTTCGGACAGGGCGTTTTCCGGCCCGGCGCGTCGCATACGGGCTTGCGGTCATCTGCCCCGGAGCGCAACCATGGAGCAGGCAGGGAGAGAACGGATGACGGAGAAGACAGCCACCGCAAAGGACAAGCGGCAACCGCGCCCCTTTCCGAAGGGGCGTCCGCTCGAGGAAGCGGCGCTCGAGGAGGTGCGGGAACTCATCGGCGAGCAACCGCCGCGGCGCGATTTCCTCATCGAATATCTGCATCTCCTGCAGGACCGGTTCGGTCATCTCGCCGTCCGCCATCTGCGGGCGCTGGCGGAATTACTCGGGCTCTCGCAGGCGGAGGTGTGGGAGGTCGCGAGCTTCTACGCCCATTTCGATCTGGTGAAGGAAGGGGAGACTCCGCCGCCTGCCCTCACCATCCGGGTGTGCGATTCGCTGTCGTGCCGGATGCGCGGTGCCGAGGCTCTGGCCGCCGCCCTTGCCGAAGGGCTCGACCCGCGGCAGGTGCGGGTGCTGCGCGCTCCCTGCATGGGCCGGTGCGACAGGGCGCCGGCGGTGATGCTCGGCAAGCGCGATCTGTCGGGAGCCGATGCGGCGCAGGTGGCAACCGAGGCCCGCGCCGCCCTGGCCGATCCGGCCCGTGCGCGCCCGCTGCCGCCCCCGGCCGAGCGGCTCGCCGCCGCCCGCGCCCGCGGCGCCTGGAGCTGGATCGGAAACGGGCTTGATGCCGAAGAGGTGCTCGCCGCGCTCGAGGCGGCGGGGCTCAGGGGCATGGGCGGGGCGGGCTTTCCGACCCACGCCAAATGGCGCATCGTGAAGGACAACATCGCCCGCGCCGGGGAGGGCCATGTCGTCGTCAATGCCGATGAGGGCGAGCCCGGCACCTTCAAGGACCGCCACCTGCTCGAAACCGCACCCCACCGGGCGCTGGAAGGAGCGCTGATCGCGGCCGAGGTGGTGGGGGCGCGCAAGGTCTGGATCTATCTGCGCGACGAATACCCCGAGCTGCACGCGCTTCTTGCGGAGGAGATCGCCGCGCTCGAGGAGGCCGGCATCGCACCGCCGGGGCGGATCGTGCTGCGCCGGGGCGCCGGCGCCTATATCTGCGGCGAGGAATCGGCGCTGATCGAATCGCTCGAAGGCAGGCGCGGCCTGCCGCGCCATCGCCCGCCCTATGTCGCCGAGAAGGGGCTGTTCGGCGCACCGACCCTCGTCAACAATGTCGAGACGCTCTGGTGGGCGAGCCGGATCGTCGCCGAAGGGCCCGACATCTTCGCCGTCGAACACAATGGTCGCCGCGGCCTTCGGCACTACTCGGTCTCGGGGCGGGTGAAGCGCCCGGGCGTCCATCTCCTGCCCGCCGGCTCCACCATCCGCGAGGTGATCGCCACCGCCGGCGGCATGGAGGACGGGCACCGCTTCACGGCCTTCGTGCCAGGTGGTGCCTCCTCGGGGATCCTGCCGGCCGCGCTCGACGACGTGCCGCTCGATTTCGGCTGCCTCGAACCCCATGGCGCCTTCATCGGCTCGGCCGCGGTGATGGTGCTTTCCGACCGGGACGACGTGATCGGCGCGGCGCGCAACTTCCTCGCCTTCTTCGCCCATGAAAGCTGCGGCCAGTGCACCCCCTGCCGCGCCGGCTGCGTCAAGGCGCTTCAGCTGATGGAAGCCCCTTGGGACGCGGAGAGGCTCGAAAGGCTCGCCGCCATCATGCGCGACGCCTCGATCTGCGGGCTCGGCCAGGCGGCACCCAACGCCTTCCAGACGGTGCTGCGGCATTTCCCGGAAGCCGCCGGCGGGAAATGAGCCCTGCCCCCGCACGCTGCGGGACGGGCGGGTGAGGCCGCGGGGTCGGAGATGGCGCACCGGCGGCCTCCGTCCCGCCGGCCGGATCACGGGACACGCGCTCCGCACAACGAGGCACGGGCCCGGCCCGAGAGCGGCCACCCTCTCCTTCTTCGCAAGAGCCCCAGCGCCGCTTCCGCCATGGATGCGACAGGGAGGCATGTGCTCCGGGGCCGGTTCAGACCGCCGCATGACCGACGGCCGGCCCCCGCGGCCCGCGCCGAGGAGCAGGCCGCGGGCAAGACCCGGTCGTTCGACCGCCAAGTCCCCATCCACGGCGGGGCCGCAAGGGACGATACGGGCACACCGACCTGCGGGCGGGCACCCTCTGCAATCGACTTCCTTCCCCGCAAGGGCGATACAACTCCCCGGCGAAGCTCAAACAACGCCCTCGGCGCCACACTCAAATGCATTTTCACTCAACAGTGTTCTCTCGCGCGGCGCAAGTGAAAAGGGTTTCGCGCAATCGCGGGAATATCGCCTCGTCAGCTGCCGGCAGCTGCAACGGTCTTTCGCCACACGCGCAGGAAGTTGCCACCCATGACCTCGGCCACCACCTTTTCGTCGAGCCCGCGCGCGAGAAGCGCCCCCACCACCAGCGGGAACTTGCGGTAGGTCTCGAGCACCGGCTTGTAATTGGCGTCCATGTCCGAGCCGATGGCGACATGCTCCGGCCCGATCTTCTCGATCAGCCAGAGGATGCGGTCGACGAATTCCCGCAAGCTGGTCTGGCCGATGCCGGCCGGCCAGGCGCCGATATAGCCGCCCGCCTCGGCCACCTGCCGCGCCAGCGCCGGATCGACGAAGCGCGGATGGTCGAGTTCGGGCGTGCGGACATGGGTATGGGTGAGCACCACCGGAGCGCGCGAGGCGGCGATCATGTCGGCCACCGCCGACTCGGCGGCGTGGCTCCCGTCGATCATGATGCCGAGTTCGTTGCAGCGGGCGACGACGGCACGGCCGAAATCGGTCAGCCGCCCCTTGCGCATCGCGCCGGTCATGGTCGGGGCGATGGTGTTGTCGTGGTAATGCACCAGCGTCAGCATCCGCACCCCGTCGGCATGAACCCGGTCGAGGCGCGAAAGGTCGTTCTCGAGAAAATCCGCCCCCTCCATGCCGAGGATGGCGCCGCGCCTTCCGGCGGTCTTGGCAGCCAGCACGTCCTCGGGCGTGCGGCAGATCTGCACCAGCCCCTCCTTTTCGAGCGCGGCGAGATTGGCGATCTGGCGTTCGTAGCTCGCCCAAGCCTCGCCGGGGGCGAAGTCGCGTGCGGGGGTGAGACCGCCGTCGCCGAGCTTGAGGATCTGCACGTCGGCGACGCCGTTCCAAACCGCCGCATCGACGCCGCCGGCCTTCATGTCGGCCACGGCGTCGTCCTCGAAACCGGCGGTGAAGAGCGCATAGAGCCATATCTTCCAGTCGGCGAAATCCCTGCCGTCACGCAGGAAGGTGCGGCCCGGGTGGGCATGGGCATCGATCACCGGATGGGCCGCCATCAGCCTGCGGGCCCGCTGGAGCTGATCTTCGCTGAGCGTGAAGCCGATCTCCGGCCCCCTGCCCCGGCCGAGGGCCCACCAGCCGCCTGCCCCGGCAACGAGAGCCGCTCCGCCAAGCACGAACCACCGTCTGCGCATTCTTCCACCCTCCTCTTCTCTTCCCGTTTCCTTTTCTTCTTCCCGTTCCGTTTCCTGCTTACATCCGCCCCGCCGCCCATGCCGCGAGCGGACCGGCAGGAGGCGGATCCGGGCTTGAAACGAAGCGCCCCTCGTCGGAGACTGACATGGAACGGCACAGGATGCGAGCATGAACCGGCCCGCGCCGCAGAAGACGGGCTGGCCTGCCGCCGGCGGCGGACCACGGCCCTGAGGGCGGAAGGCGGATGCAGCGCCGCGATCGACCCGGGGCAGCCCCGCGCACGAGACGGATCCGAGGCACGGGTCGAAGGCCGGAGGGGAAGGACAGGACGATGACGGAAACGGCCGAGGGAACGGACGACGCGCCCATCCGCTTCGTGCTCGACGGGCGCGAGGTCACCGCCCGCCGGGGAGAGACCATCTGGCAGGTGGCGCGGCGGGAGGGCATTCTCATCCCCCATCTGTGCTACCGCGACGCCCCCGATTACCGGGCCGACGGCAATTGCCGCGCCTGCATGGTCGAGATCGAGGGCGAACGCACCCTCGCCGCCTCCTGTATCCGAACGCCGAGTGAAGGCATGGTGGTGCGGGTGACGAGCCCGCGGGCCCGGGCGGCGCGCAAGGGGGTGATCGAGCTTCTCCTCGCCGATCAACCCGACGACCGCACCCCCGACCGATCGGCCCATCTGTGGCGGATGGCCGAACTCGCGGGCGCCAGGGCCGATGCCTTTCCCCCGAGCGGCGCACCGGGACAGATCGATGACAGCCACCCGGCGATCCATGTCGATCACGGCGCCTGCATCGACTGCACCCTCTGCCTCAGGGCCTGCCGCGAGGTGCAGCACAACGACGTGATCGGCATGGCCGCCCGCGGCTTCGCCACCCGCGTCTCCTTCGACTTCGACGACCCGATGGGCGAGAGCACATGCGTCGCCTGCGGCGAATGCGTCGCCGTCTGCCCGACCGGCGCGCTGATGCCGGCGACGCTTGTTGACGCCGCCGGCAATGGCGACCGGGCCGCCGCCCCCTCCCTCGGCCGCACGGTCTGCGCCTTCTGCGGCGTCGGCTGCCAGATCGAGGCTTTCGGCGAAGGCGGCCGCATCCTCGCCGTCGAAGGGGTCGACGGGCCGGCCAATCGCGGCCGGCTCTGCGTCAAGGGCCGTTTCGGCTTCGACTACATCCACCACCCCGAGCGGCTGACGAAACCCCTCATCCGCAAGCCCGGCGCACCTAAGGAGATGGAGGTCGATCCGGCCAACCCCTTCAGCCATTTCCGCGAGGCCACATGGGAAGAGGCGCTTGAAGTGGCGGCGAAGGGCCTTGCCCGGCTGCGCGACGAACACGGCGGCGAGGCGGTGGCGGGGTTCGGCTCGGCCAAGTGCAGCAACGAGGAGGCCTATCTCTTCCAGCGCCTGATACGCCAGGGCTTCGGGCACAACCATGTCGATCACTGCACGCGGCTGTGCCATGCCTCCTCGGTGGCGGCGCTGATGGAGAATGTCGGCTCCGGGGCCGTGACCGCCACCTTCAACGAGATCGAGAACGCCGACTGCGCCATCGTCATCGGTGCAAACCCGGTGGAGAACCACCCCGTCGCCGCCACCTTCTTCAAGGATTTCGCCGCCCGCGGCGGCACGCTGATCGTGATGGACCCGCGGGCGAACGGGCTCTTCCGCCACGCCACCTTCGCCCTCCAGTTCCGCCCCGGCACCGACGTCGCCCTTCTCAACGCCATCATGCACGTCATCGCCGAGGAGGAACTGTTCGACGCCGACTACATCGCCCGCTTCACCGAGAACTGGGAGGCTTTCCGCCGCCATCTCGCCCCCTTCAGCCCCGAGAGGATGGCGCCGCTCACCGGCACCGACGCCGCCACCATCCGCGTCGTCGCCCGCGCCTTCGCCACCGCCGAGGCCGGAATGATCTTCTGGGGCATGGGGGTGAGCCAGCACGTCCACGGCACCGACAACGCCCGCTGCCTGATCTCCCTCGCCCTCATGTGCGGCCATGTCGGCCGGCCCGGCACCGGGCTTCATCCCCTGAGGGGGCAGAACAACGTGCAGGGTGCCTCAGACGCCGGCCTCATCCCGATGGTGCTGCCCGACTACCGCTCCGTGAGCGACGATGCGGCCCGCGCCCTTGCCGAGGAGGTCTGGGGCCTGACGCCGGACAGCCTCTCGCCGGAGCCGGGGCTGACCGTGGTCGAGATCATGGACGCGATCCACGAGGGCCGGATCCGCGGCATGTATGTCGCCGGCGAGAACCCGGCCATGTCGGACCCCGACCTCACCCACGCCCGCGCGGCGCTGGCGAAGCTCGACCATCTCGTTGTGCAGGACATCTTCCTTACCGAAACCGCCATGTTCGCCGATGTGATCCTGCCGGCGGCCGCGGCCTACGAGAAGGCCGGCACCGTCACCAACACCAACCGCCAGGTGCAGATGCTGCGCCCCCTCGTGCCGCCTCCCGGCGACGCCCGGCCCGACTGGCAGATCATCGTCGAGATGGGCCGTCGGCTCGGCCTGCCCTGGAACTTCGCCCACCCGCGGGAAGTGTTCGCCGAGATGAAGCGGCTGATGCCCTCGCTCGACAACATTACCTGGGAGCGGGTCGAGCGCGAACACGCCGTGACCTATCCCTGCCCGGCCCCC
The DNA here is from genome assembly GCA_015487815.1 of Albidovulum sp. Lineage (GTDB taxonomy): Bacteria > Pseudomonadota > Alphaproteobacteria > Rhodobacterales > Rhodobacteraceae > WFPA01. The sequence goes on along the minus strand of WFPA01000174.1, from coordinate 7,307 downwards.
GACCATCCGGGGCTGTCGGTGGTGTTCTCCGACGGCTTCCCCCGCCCCTCGGGCCGGGCGCGCTTCACCCCGGCCGAGGTGGCGCCGCCGGCGGAGCTACCCGATGCCGACTTCCCGATGATCCTGATTACGGGGCGGCAGCTCGAGCACTGGCACACCGGGGCGATGACGCGCCGCGCCTCGGTGCTCGACGCGCTCGAGCCCGGCCCCGTCGCCGCGCTTCACCCGCGCACCCTCGCCCGGCTCGGCATCCGCCCCGGCGATCGGGTCCGCCTCGTGACGCGCCGCGGCGCCGTCACCGCCCCCACGCGGGCCGACCGCGCCGTGCCCGAGGACGCCGCCTTCCTGCCCTTCGCCTATCGCGAGGCCCCGGCCAACTGCCTGACCAACCCGGCGCTCGACCCGTTCGGCAAGATCCCCGAATTCAAGTTCTCCGCCTTGAGGATCGAACCCGTGGAAACGATGGCGGCGGAGTGAGGCGGTCCCCGCGCGCGGGAGGAAACCTCACCGGTCACTCCCTCGAGCGCTCCTCACGGCGAGACCCCGCGCACTGGGGAGAAGCAGGAGAGCCTCGCAATCGCCCGTGTCCACATGGGGCGGCCCCACGCGCAGGGGGGAGAGCGTCAGTGGCGGCGCGAATACCACCGCACCTTGCGGGCGGCCCCACGCGCAGGGGGGAGAGCGCCTGTATGCCGGCGCGGGCGACCCGCGCCTGCGGGCAGCCCCACGCGCAGAGGAAGGGCGACGGACAGCCCGCGCCCATCCTCGCGCAGCGGGCCACCACACACGCAGGGGGAGAAGCCCATGAGCCCCCACCCGCCGAAATCAGTCCCGGGCAGGCGGTCCGCACGCGCACAGGAAAACTTCCGCCCCGGCGGGATACGGACAGGGTCCCGCTCCTCAGAACGGGAAATTTTCCTGGTCCCCCCTCGCCGGCCGCCCTATCCTGGCACCATGGCCAATGCGGTTTTCTTCCAGGTCGAGGATTCGCCTTACGATGACCAACCGGGTGTCGCCTATCATTTCCCCCGAGCCTATCTCCGGCGAGTGGAGGAAACCCAAGGCGACTGGGTGGTGATCTACGAGGGCGTCAAGCGCGGCCGCGGCGGCTATGTCGCGGTGGCCAAGGTCGCCGAGATCGCGCCCGACCCGAAACGGCCCGGGCACTATTAAACGGCCCGGGCACTATTACGCATATTACGAGCCCGGCAGCTATCTCGAATTCGAGACGGTGGTGCCCCGGGCCGATCCGGCCACGGACATCGCCTTTGAAAAGTGCCTGCGGGGGCCGGACGGCCGCCCCGTCACGGGCGGAGCCAACAATTCCGCCGTCCGCCGGCTTGACCCGGCAACCTTCGCCACCATCGTCAGCCTCGGCCTTGCGCCGCAGTTTGACGCGCCCGAGGCGCTGCCGCGGGAAGGGCCGCTGCCCCATTCTCCCGCATCCATTCCCCGGCCCGAAGCCGTGCCCGGCCTTGCCGAGCCGCAAACGCCCTTCGCCTTCCCCGCCGCGGAAACCGCCGCCAATGCAGAGGCACCGCCGCATGAGGATTTCGACCCCGCGGAGCTGCGCCGTGCCCTTCTGGAGCCGGCAGAGCGCGACCGTCTGCTCTTCTCACGCCCGAAACGCGATGCCGCCTTCGCCCGCCGCGTCAAGCGTGCCTATGGCGGCCGCTGTGCCATGACCGGCCTCGCACTCAGAAACGGTGGCGGCCGGCCCGAGGTCGAGGCGGCCCATATCAAGCCGGTGGCCGCAGGCGGCCCCGATATCGTGCAGAACGGGCTCGCCCTCTCGGGCACCGTCCACTGGATGTTCGACCGCGGGCTGGTGGCGGTGGCCGACGACATGACGATCCTCGTCTCGCGCAACAAGGTGCCGGCCGAGGTCGCGAACCGGCTCTTCGTGCCCGACCGCAAGCTGCGCCTTCCGGAGGACCCGCGCGAGCGTCCCCACCCCGTCTTCCTGCGCTGGCACCGCGAGAACGTCTATGGCGCGGCCTGAGCGCCGGCCCTTTGCCCCCTCGGTCCCGCCACCCCTGACATTTCCGTCAGCAAGAGTTGAACTCCCGCTCCGCCCGGCCTAATTGGAGCCAAACAACGAGGGAGACAGGGATGGCACGGCGCAGAGCCTATCGGGTCTGGAACTTCATCCAGGAATATTCGCTTCTTCTGATCTCGGGGGCCCTCATCGCCCTGGTCTGGGCCAATCTCGACGCAGCGAGCTATCACCATTTCATCGAGACGCCGCTGTGGGAAAACCCCTGGATCGGCGTGGTCGAGGAAGGCAGGGAAGGCATGCGGGTCCTTACCCTGCATTTCCTTGTCAACGACATCCTCATGGCCTTCTTCTTCGCCATCGCCGCCAAGGAGGTGTGGGAAGCTATCATCCTGAAGAACGGTGCGCTGCGCGGCAGGAAGGCGATGACACCGCTGATTGCCACCGCCGGCGGCATGCTCGGGCCGGTCAGCGTCTATCTCGGCCTGGCCGCGCTGATGGGATGGGAAACCTTCCAGGCGGTGCATCGCGGCTGGGCGATCCCGACCGCAACCGACATCGCCTTCGCCTATCTCGTGGGGCGGATGGTGTTCGGCGCGGCGCACCCGGCGATCCGCTTCCTGCTGCTGCTCGCCATCGCCGACGATGCCGCCGGCCTCATCATCCTGGCGATCTTCTACCCGACGGGCGAGGTCAACCCCGAATGGCTCCTGCTCTCGGTCGCGGCGGCGGGTCTCGTCTGGCTTCTCTTCAACGAACTGCCCATCCGCCTCGATCGCGGCCGCGAGAGCCGGCCGGTCTCCAGCTGGGTCCACCGCCATCTCAAATGGTATCCCTACGCCATCGCCGGTGCCCTGTCCTGGTATGGTTTCTACCGTGCCGGCCTGCACCCTGCGCTCGGGCTCATCCCGGTTGTGCTGGCCGTGCCCCACGCCGACCGCAGCTTCGGCATCTTCGCCGCCGCCGAAGAGCACCTGCGCGACCTTCTCAACCAGATCGAGCACATGCTGAAGACCCCGGTCGAGGCGATCCTGTTCTTCTTCGGCCTCGCCAATGCCGGAGTGGTGTTCTCGGCCATCGGCGTGCCGACCTGGCTGGTGCTCGCCGGCCTGGTCGTCGGCAAGCCCTTCGGCATCTTCCTCTTCGGCTGGCTCGCCGCCGGGCCGATGCGGCTCGGCCTGCCGAAGGGCATGCGCATGTCCGACCTCTTCGTGCTCGGCTGCGTCGCCGCCATCGGCTTCACGGTGGCGCTCTTCGTCGCCGCCGTCGCCTTCCCGCCGGGCGCGGTGCAGGACGCGGCCAAGATGGGCGCGCTCTTCAGCTTCGGCGCCTCGGTGATCGCGCTCATCGTCGGCAAGCTGTTCCGGGTTCAGAAACAGACCTGACCGGGAGCGCGAATCATCTCCCGAATCGCGGCGTTCGCCACGAAAGGGGCGTCATCCTGCCCGGATGGCGCCCCAATCGAGCGGGGAAATTTGCAATCTGCATGGTTCTTCCCACATAATTGCCGAAATCGGCGGTTATGAATTTCCCCATGGACACCAAGGCGATGACATCACCCACGGTCGAGGCGGACCGTGACGAGGCGCCGGGCCGGCCCCTGATCGACTTCATCGATGTCAGCAAGTCGTTCTGGACCGGAAAGCGGCGCAAGATCATCCTCGACCGGGCGACCTTCCGCATCGAGGAAGGCCGCTCTCTCGGTATCCTCGCCCCCAACGGCACCGGCAAGACCACCCTCATCAACATGATGGCCGGCATCGAACAGCCCGACGAGGGCGAGATCATCCGTTATGGCCGCGTGTCCTTCCCCCTCGGCTTCATGGGGGGGGTGATGCCGAAACTCAGCGGCCGCGAAAATGTGCGCTTCATCGCCCAGCTCTACGGCCTCGATCCCGATTACGTCGAGGCCTTCTGCATGTGGCTCGCGGATCTCGGGGAATATTTCACCCAGCCCGTGGGGACCTATTCCCAGGGAATGCGCGCCCGGCTCAACCTCGCGCTCCTGCTCTCGCTCGACTTCGACCTCTACCTCATCGACGAGGGCATGCCGATGACCACCGATGCCGAATTCAACCGCAAGGCCGGCAACATCCTCAGCGAGCGGCTGAAGAAGGCAACCGTGGTCATCGTCTCTCACCAGCCGAAGATTCTCGAGAAGTTCGCCCGGCAGGCCGCCGTGTTGCGCGACGGTCGGCTCTACATGTTCGACTCGCTCGAAGAAGCCAAAGAGATGTATCAGTATGACGCTTAAGGCCAGCAAATACCGCATCCGCCGTCCGTTGATCCGCCGCAAGGGCGGAGCCGCTCCCGCCGCCGAAGCCGCCGAGGCGGAGACGCCCCCGGCCACCGACGGCAACGCCGCCCTCGCGGAGGAGACGGGCGCGCCCCCGCAGGAGGCATCGCCCGGGGCGGCCGCGGCCACGCCTGCCACCGACGCCTCGGGAGAGGACCGCGCCCGCATCGAGGCCGAACTCGCGGCGATCCGCGCCGAGGGGCTCACGGGCCGCCAGCTGCGCATGGCCCGGCGCGTGGCCCAGGGTCACGGCCTCAAGCCCGAATCCGATCTCGACGCCGTGCGGCTGCTGCGCAAGCGCGGCATCGACCCGTTCCAGCGGGCCAATCTGCTCGAACTCGTGGAAACCGGCAGGGAAACCCGGCCGGCGGTGCAGGAGAAATCGCCCCTGCCCGCCGAGAAGGGCAAGGCCAGGCTGCCCTCGAAGGATGTCTATGACGACGCCGCCCGCGCGAAGGAGCTCATCCGCATCCAGCGTGATCTCGTGCGCCGTCGCCGGCGGCGGCTGGCGCTCCTGGCAGTGCGGCTGTTCTTCTTCATCTTCCTGCCGACGCTGATTGCAGGCTATTATTACTACAACGTCGCCACGCCGATGTATGCGACCCAGGCCGAATTCGTCATCCAGAAGGCCGACGGCCCCTTCGGCCAGTCGAGTGGCGGCGGCCTTCTTGCCGGCACCAGCTTCGCCACTTCCCAGGATGCAATCGCCGTGCAGGGCTATCTCCAGTCGCGCGATGCCATGCTCCGGCTCGACCGCGAGCACGGCTTCAAGGCCGCCTTCCAGCAGCCCTGGATCGATCCGATCCAGCGCCTGCCGGCCGGGGCCAGCAACGAAGAGGCCTACCGGCTCTACAAGCGGGTGGTGAAGATCGGTTTCGACCCGACCGAGGGCGTCGTCAAGATGGAGGTCATCGCTCCGACCCCGGAAGCGGCCGTCACCTTCGCCAACGCCCTTGTGAGCTATGCCGAGGAACAGGTCGATCAGATGACCCAGCGCATGCGTGAAGACCAGATGCGCGGCGCCCGCAAGGCCTATGAGGAGGCCGAACGCAAGGTCAGGGAAGCGCAGCAGCGCATCATCGATCTGCAGGAGAAGCGCGGCGTCATCAGCGGCGATCTCGAAGTCACCACGCGAATGCAGCAGATCACCACCTTCGAGCTCGAACTGAAGAAGAAACAGCTCGAACTCGAAGCGCTGCGTGACAACCCCAGGCCGAACCCGACCAAGGTCCGGGTGCTGGAGCGCTCGATCGAACGGCTCCGGAAGCTGATTGCCGACATGCGCAACGAGCTGACGGAAAACGGGGTCGATTCGGCATCGATCGCCCGCATCTCCTCGGAGCTGGCCATCGCCAGGGCCGATCTCGAGACACGGCAGGCGCTTCTGTCGCAGGCGCTTCAGCAGCTCGAGACGGCGCGGCTCGAAGCCAACCGCCAGGTGCGTTACCTCTCGCTCGGCGTGAAGCCGGTGAAGCCCGACGCCGCGGCCTATCCGCGGGCTTTCGAGAACACCATTCTCGCCTTCCTCGTCTTCGCCGGCATCTACCTCGTGATCTCGCTGACGATCTCGGTGCTGCGCGAACAGATCGCGAGCTGACACCCGGACCGGCAGGGGGCGGCCGCCGCGTCGCCCCCTCCACTCGTGCCTCCCGACGGGGCGGTCCGCCGCCCCTTCCGCTCCCCGGGCCGCTCCCCGGGCCGCTCCCCGGGCGTTTTCCCCTTGCGTCCCGCTTCCTGCGGGGCGATTTCAGGGACAGGATCCGACCCGTCCCGAAAGTCAGCCCAGAAGAGAGCAGGACAGCATGACCCGTTTTTCCGTCGGCCCCGTGACACTCGCCAACGACGCCCCCCTCGCCCTCATCGCCGGCCCCTGCCAGCTCGAGAGCGAGGCTCATGCCCTGATGATTGCGGAAAAGCTGAAGGAGATCGGCGCACGCCACGGCGTCGGTGTCATCTTCAAGGGATCCTTCGACAAGGCCAACCGCACCTCGCTCTCGGGCAGGCGCGGTCTCGGTCTCGAGAAGGGGCTCGAGGTGCTCGCCGCCGTGCGCGGGAAGACCGGCCTGCCGGTGCTGACCGATGTGCACCTGCCCGAACAGTGCGCCCCCGTCGCCGAGGTGGTGGACGTGCTGCAGATCCCGGCATTCCTCTGCCGCCAGACCGACCTCTTGCTGGCCGCAGGCCGCACGGGACGGGCCGTCAACGTCAAGAAGGGGCAGTTTCTCGCACCCTGGAACATGGAGAAGGTGGCCGAGAAGATCGCCGCGACCGGCAACGATCGCATCCTTCTCACCGAACGCGGCACCACCTTCGGCTACAACAACCTCGTGGTGGACATGCGCGCCCTGCCGATCATGAAGCGCACCGGCTACCCAGTGGTGATGGATGCGACCCATGCCGTCCAGCAGCCGGGCGGGCTCGGCGGCGCCTCGGGCGGCGACCGGCGCTTCGCCCCGGCTCTGGCGCGCGCGGCCGTCGCCCTCGGCATTGCCGCCGTCTTCATCGAGACCCACGAAGACCCGGACAACGCCCCCTCGGACGGGCCGAACATGATCCCGCTCGATGCGATGGAGGAGCTGGTGGCCGATCTTGCCCGTTTCGACCGCCTTGCCAAGGAAGCGCCGATCGAGATCGGCTGACGCGTTCACCCTTTCGCAAGATTTCCCTGCAAGCCTTTCCTGCAATGCAGTGAACCGCAGCCCCCGGAGAGCCGAGCATGAACGACACCCCGCGCACAACCGTCACCCCGAACACATGGGAATTCCTCATCGAGCCGATGATCGCGCCCACGGGCTTTCGCGAATACGATGCCCGCTGGCGCTACCCGGAAGAGATCAACCTGCCCGGCATCACCCTCCTCGGCCGCGGCATCGGCACGCAGATGCACGAGATGGGGGTGCGGCCCGAGATCGTCGTCGGCAACGACTATCGCGACTATTCGGTGGCGGTGAAGGATGCGCTGATCCTCGGGCTGATCGAGGCCGGCATCACCGTGCACGACATCGGCACCTGCCT
>WFPA01000173.1 GCA_015487815.1 Albidovulum sp. | reverse complement strand
GTGCAGGGCGGGCGAGTTTCTGACCGGGCCCGGGCGGGGCCGGCCCGTTTCCTTCGCGCGCAGGAAGGGGAGACGCGCCTGGCGGGGCCCGGCGAGAGGACCACTCCGTTTCTTCTGCATGGTGGTGGCAATCGCTTCCTGTCAGAGCGGCCGGCGGGCCTTGAGGGCGGCGGTGATCGTGCCTTCGTCGAGATAATCGAGCTCGCCCCCCACCGGCACGCCGAGCGCCAGCGTGCTGACGGTCACGTTCGCGCCGCTGAGCCGCTCGGCGATGTAGTGGGCCGTTGTGCGTCCGTCGACCGTGGCCGGCAGCGCCAGCACCACTTCGCGGACGGCACCGGCGCGGATGCGCTTTTCGAGCCGGGGCAGGCCGAGTTCCTCCGGGCCGACGCCCTCCAGCGCCGACAGGAGCCCGCCAAGAACGTGGTAGCGCCCGGAAAAGACGCCGGCACGTTCCATCGCCCACAGATCGGCCACGTCCTCGACCACGCAGAGGATCTGCCCGTCGCGCCGGTCGTCGAGGCAGATGGCGCAGCGATCGCCGGTGCCGTAATTGCCGCAATCGGTGCAGCGGCGCACGGTGCGCGCCAGATCGACCAGCCCTTCGCCGAGCGGCAGGAGGAGCTGCTCGGGCCGGCGCAGCATCGCCAGCACCGCCCGGCGTGCCGAGCGCGGCCCGAGACCGGGCAGACGGGCCAGCAGGGCGATCATCCGCTCGATGGCGTCCTGCCCCTCGTCGATCGGGCCGGCGCCGCCATTGTGTCCTGCAAGAGGGGGCGGCGCCTTGGCATCCGGCCTGCTCATGGCCCCGTGCTCCTTCCTCTCCTGGCCGTCATACCTGGCCGTCATTCCGTGGCCGGTTCCTCAGAAGGGCAGCTTGAGATCGGCGGGCAGACCGAGTTCGGCGGTGATCTTCGCCATTTCCTCGCGCGCACGTTCGGCGGCCTTCTCCTGGGCGTCGCTGATGGCGGCGAGCACCAGATCCTCGACCACTTCCCGGTCCTCGGGCCGGAGGATCGAAGGGTCGATCTCGACCCCTCTGAGCTCGGCCTTGGCCGTCACCCGGGCCTTGACCAGACCGCCGCCGGCCGTGCCCTCGACCTCGATCGCGGCCAGTTCCTCCTGAAGCGCCGCCATCCGTTCCTGCATTTCCTTGGCGGTCTTCATCATCCTGGCCATGTCGCCAAGCTGTCCCAGTCCCTTGAACATCGTCTTCGCCTCATCCTGTTGTGCGGGCCCGCGGCCCCTCAGCGCGGTTCCTCGAACGGATCGCTGCTGCCGTCAAGTGGCCCGTCCGCCGCTTCGCCGCTTGCCGCGCCCAGAGCGGCGAGGATCGCATCCTCGCGCGGGCGCACGTCACGGATCTCCGCCTCGGGGAAGAGCGTCTTCACCGCCTGCAACAGCGGGTGGGACATGGCGAGGGCATGGAGATCCTCGGCCGTCGCGCGCCGCGCCTCGGCAATGGTCGGCGTGTCGGCCTCGGAAACCAGCGAGACCATCCACTGCACGCCGGTCCACTCCCTGAGCCGGGCGGCGAGGGTCTTCGGCAGGTCGGAAGGAGCGTCCTTTGTGAGGGCGAACTCGATCCGGCCGGGGCTGTAGGCGACCAGACGCAGATGGCTTTCGATGTCGATCAGCAGCCGCAGATCGCGTTTCTTGCGAATGAGGGCGACGAGATCCTCGAAGCGTTCGAGCCCGGCGAGCGGATGGTTGGCGGCAAGGGGCGCTGCCTCGGCCGAAGGGGCGGGGCGGGAGGCCGCCCATGCGGTTCGGGCTCCGGCGCTTGCGGTGCCCGGGACGGTTTCGACGCGCGGGAAGGCGGCCTCGGCTCCGGCCGGGTGCGTGGGCGGTTCGCCGGTGCCCGCACGCCCCGCGGCCCCGCCGGTCGGGGCTGTGCCTGCGCCGCCTGCCCCGGAAGCGGTCGTCATGCGGCGGGTTCCATTGTCGCCTCCGGCCGTCGCACCAGCGGCGTCCGGGCCGCCTTTCGCGGGAGGGGTGCTCCCGATCGTCCGAAGCCGCCGCAGGATCTCCTCGGGCGGCGGCAGATCGGCCACATGGGTCAGCCGGATGATGGCCATTTCCGCCGCCATCAGCGCGTTGGGCGCCAGCGGCAGCTCCTCGAGGGCCTTGAGAAGCATCTGCCAGGTCCGTCCCAGCACCCGCTGGGAGAGCCCTTCGGCCAGGGTGCCGCCGCGCCGGCGCTCCTCGGGCGAGAGCGCCGGGTCGTCGAGCAGGGCGGGGGTGATCTTCACCACCGACAGCCAGTGAGTGATCTCCGCCAGATCGCGCAGGATCGCCGCCGGGTCGGCCCCGTCGGCATATTGCGCGCCGAGCTCCGCGAGCGCCGCCGCTGCATCGCCGCGCATGATGTGCTCGAAGAGATCGAGCACCCGTGCCCGGTCGGCAAGGCCGAGCATGGCGCGCACGCCTTCGGCCGTCACCTGTCCGCCGCCGCCATGGGCGATGGCCTGGTCCATCAGCGAGAGCGCGTCGCGCATCGACCCCTCCGCCGCCCGGGTGATGAGGGCGAGCGCCTCGGGAGCGATTTCCACCCCCTCCCTTTGGGCGATGCGGGCCAGATGGGCCATCATCGCCTCGGGCTCGATCCGCCGCAGATCGAAACGCTGGCAACGCGAGAGCACCGTCACCGGCACCTTGCGGATCTCGGTGGTGGCGAAGATGAACTTGACGTGGGGCGGTGGTTCCTCGAGCGTCTTCAGAAGGGCGTTGAAAGCCGAGGTCGAGAGCATGTGGACCTCGTCGATGATGTAGATCTTGTAGCGCGCCGAGGCGGCCCGATAGTGCACCGAATCGATGATCTCGCGGATGTCGCCCACGCCCGTTCGCGAGGCGGCGTCCATCTCGAGCACGTCCACATGCCGCCCTTCCATGATGGCGGTGCAATGCTCGCAGCGGCCGCAGGGCTCCGTGGTCGGCCCGCCCGCTCCGTCGGCGCCCGTGCAGTTGAGCCCCATGGCGATGATGCGGGCAGTCGTGGTCTTGCCGGTGCCGCGAATGCCGGTGAGGATGAAGGCCTGGGCGATCCGTCCCGATGCAAAGGCGTTCCTGAGCGTGCGGACCATCGCCTCCTGGCCGACGAGATCGGCCAGCGAACGCGGGCGATACTTGCGCGCGAGAACCTGATAGACCGGCTCCCCGGCCGCGGCGGTCGGGGCCGTCTTCTCCCCGTTGGCGGTGCTGTCCTGCATCGAGATTCCCCCTCTCGCACCTTCCTACCCCCTGCCGGCCCCGGGCGGCAAGGCGCGGCAATTGCGCGGGTGGGGGGTGAGAGGTTGGCAGCGACCCGAGCGGGGCTAGTTACGGCTGCTTCCTTCCGGACCTGACCGGGTTGGCGAGGCGCTCGCCCGCGCCAACCTCTCGCCCTCGAGTTAGGG
>WFPA01000172.1 GCA_015487815.1 Albidovulum sp. | reverse complement strand
GCCTCGATCGCCTTGACCTGGTGCGACAGGGCCGACTGGGTCAGCCCCAGCACCTCGGCGGCGCGGCTCAGCCCGCCGGCTTCGTGGATCGCCCGGATCGCCTTCAGATGTCGCAGTTCGAGATGCACCATCGCCCCTTCCCGACTCCTGCTCGTCGGCCGCAGGATCATGAACGGATTTCATGTCGCACTCAAGAGCAATGAATTTGATTCACCATCTCCGACATGGCATAAGAAGTCGCAAAAGGAGCACGAAATGACGCATTCTGGCGCGTTCGACGGCAAGAGCGAGGACGGCAGGAAAGACGCGGGAGACGGCAGCGCTTCGCGGTCGCGGCGCGCCGGATTGCCCGTGCCGAAGGTCTCCTTCGAATTCTTCCCGCCGAAATCGCTCGCCGGCAGCTTCCGGCTGTGGGAGGCGCTGGGGCAACTGGCGCCGCTTTCGCCCGATTTCGTCTCCGTCACCTACGGCGCCGGCGGCACGACACGCAAGCTCACCCATGAGGCCGTCACCACCATCAAGGACGCCTTCGGCCTCGATGTTGCCGCCCATCTCACCTGTGTCGAACAGAGCCGCGCCGAGACGCTCGAGATCGCCGAGAGCTACGCCGCCGCCGGCATCCGCCGCCTCGTGGCGCTGCGGGGCGATCCGCCCGGGGGCGCCGGCCCCTTCGTGCCCCACCCGGAGGGGTTCGCCAATTCGGCCGAGCTCGTCGCGGCGCTCACGGCCACCGGCCGGTTCGAGATTGCCGTCGGCGCCTACCCCGAAGGACACCCGGAAGAGCCCGACATCGACCGCAACATCGACTGGCTCAAGCGCAAGTTCGATGCCGGCGCCTCCTCGGCCATCACCCAGTTCTTCTTCGACACCGACGCCTATCTCCGCTTCCGCGACAAGGCGGCAGCCGCCGGCATCGACGGACCGATCATTCCCGGCATCCTGCCGATCGGCAGCTGGGATGGTGTCAAGCGCTTCGCCGCCCGCTGCGGCGCGAGGCTGCCGGGCTGGATGGACGACGCCTTCCGCAAGGCCGAGGCGGCGGGGCCCGAGCGCGTCGAACTCCTGTCGGTGACGATCGCGACCGAGCTTGCCACCCGCCTCCTGGAAGAGGGGGTGGAGCAGCTGCATTTCTTCACCCTCAACCGGCCCGGACTCACCCGCCGGATCTGCACCGCCCTCGGCGTGACCCCCGAAGCCCGGCTCGAGGAAGTGGCCTGAGGGCCGCCCCAAGCCCCGGCACCCGGCGGCCATGGCCATCGGCAGCGGCCGGCCGGATTCTCTCTTGCCGTTGACCGGGGGAGGTGACCGACATAGGATCACCCGCACGTTGTGCTTCCGTCCGACCGAGGATGAGGATCATGCCGGTGACCACCCTGCCCCCGCCGCCGCCCCAGCTGACGCTGGGCATTCTCACCATTCTCGGCGGGTTCGCAGGTCTTTTTGGCACTCTCATCGTTCGACGCATCCAAAGCACGCTCGGATGGCATTCCTTCGGACACTGGCAGCGTGGCATCCTGGCCTTTCTCTCCGTGTTCCTGATCGTGGTCTTCGCCGGAAATCTCGCCCGGCCGCTGTCGGCGGTCCTCTGGTCATGGGCCATCACCCCGATCGCCATCCGCAGCGATGATGGAGGTCTTGCCTTCGGCCATTGGTGGGTCGATCGGGAAGGGGCGGGACATTCCGTGATCCTCGTGGCGGGCGCACGCTGCCGCTCCACCTATGACGGGCGAAATGCCGACACTTTCGTCGAAAAGCATTACGCCTGTGACGGCATTGCCGCGGATCTGCGGCTGCGGCGCTTCTGCCCGGACGGGGCCTGCTTCAGGGGGCGGGGCATCCTGCGCTATGCCCGCACTGGCGAGAGGCCGCATTTCGCCTGGTTCGTCTTCGGGCCCGAGGCCCGCCTCGCTGTCCTCAGCCGCGGCCTGTTCGGTCTTCCCGACACACCGCCCGACGCCGCCCGCTTCGCATCCCTCGCGAAGGAGGGGAGAACCGGCACGGATCACCCGGCAGCCCCGAGCGGCTGAGCGCGCCGCTCGGGAAGGTCTGGTATGCTGTCATCGAAAGGAAAACTGCAGGAAGGTGAATGGAATCACCTCACCTCGTAGACGTTTCCCTGACTTGCATTCTTCTCCATGAAGAGAACCTTCTTGGCCCCCTTGGCATAAAGTACGAACTTGCATTTCTTGCTGTAAGGCTTGCCATTCAAGGCAATGTCCGTGCAGTATTGACCTTTCTTCCACTTCCATTTCCCAGTCACTTTCGCACCGGCCATGGAACCTCTCTCGATCTTCCCGGCCAAGGTTCCATTTCTACCCAGCCTGAACTTTCCTGTCCAAGACTTCAGGGTCTTGCCGGTGACCACCTTGCGAAAATCACTGACCTTCGTAATGCGTTTATATGTTTCAGCCTCGGCCCCGGTTGCAAGAAACAATGCAAGGACGACAAGATAAATGGGTGTTTTCTGAAAGAATTGCATGATATCCACTCCCCTAGCTTAATGAATGAAAATTCATATCCTATATCATACGTTTCTTTTGTGTGCGTGTCGACAACCATTTTTTCGAAGCGCATCCATCCTCAGTGCTCAGACCGCTGGTCCGGTCGCTCAGCCCTTTCCTCCCGCTGGGTTTCGCGCCAGTTCGCGGGTTCCCAGTATTCCCATCTTTCCGCCGGCAGGCGGCGGCCGAGGATGTGGTCGGCCGCCTTCTCGCCGACCATGATCGACGGGGCGTTGAGATTGCCGTTGGTGATGCGCGGAAAGATCGAGCTGTCGGCCACGCGCAGCCCTTCGACGCCTATCACCCGGCAATCGGGATCGACCACCGCCAAGGGGTCGTCGGCCGCGCCCATGCGGGCGGTGCCGCAGGGGTGGAAGGCGCTCTCGACATGCTCGCGCACCCAGCCGTCGATCTCGTCATCGGTCACGACATCGGCCCCCGGAGCAATCTCCGCCCCCTTCCAGCGTCCGAAGGCCGGCTGGGCGAAGATCTCGCGCACGAGCCGCAGTGCGCGGCGGAAATCCTGCCTGTCCTCTTCCGTGGACATGTAGTTGAAGCGGATCCCGGGCGCCATGCGCGGGTCGGCCGACCGCAACCGCACCGTGCCACGGGAAGGTGAGCGCATCGGTCCGACATGGGCCTGAAAACCGTGCCCCCTCACGGCCGCCCTGCCGTCGTAGCGCACGGCCAGAGGCAGGAAATGCAGTTGCAGATCGGGGTAGCGCACCCCGGCGCGCGAGCGGATGAAGGCCACCGTCTCGAACTGGTTGGAAGCTCCCGGCCCCGACCGCGTCAGCAGCCACCTCAACCCCACCCAGGCCTTCCCCGCCGGGTTCCAGTAGCGATAGAGCGTCACCGGCGCCGTCGCCGCATACTGGACATAGACCTCAAGATGGTCCTGGAGATTGGCGCCGACGCCGGGCCGGTCCGCCACCACCTCGATGCCGTGGGCGGCGAGATGCTCCGCCGGGCCGATGCCCGAGAGCATCAGCAGCTTGGGGGTGTTGATGGCGGAAGCCGCGAGGATCACCTCGCGTCGCGCCCCGATCACCTCCCGTCCTCCTCCACGGTCAACCTCGACACCACGGGCCCGGCCTTCCCCGATCACCACCTTGCGCGCGAAGGCCCGCACGAGCCGGCAGTTGCCGCCCGCAAGCGCGGGGCGCAGATAGGCATCGGCGGCCGACCAGCGCCGGCCGCGCCAGATGGTCATGTCGGTGACACCGAAGCCTTCCTGCCGATAGCCGTTGTAGTCGTCCGTCCGCCCGTAGCCCGCTTCCTCACCTGCCTCGAGGAAGGCATGAAAGAGCGGGTTCTCCAGCCGGCCCCGCGTGACGTGGAGCGGGCCGCTGTCACCGCGCCAGCGGCTCCCGCCGCCATGCCAGTTCTCCATCCTCCTGAAATAGGGCAGCACGTCATCAGGGCCCCATCCTGCCGCTCCCATCTCCACCCAGTGGGCGAAATCGAGCGGATGCCCCCGCACATAGACCATGCCGTTGATCGAGGAGGAACCGCCGATCACCTTGCCGCGGGGGCAGGCGAGTTGCCGCCCGCCAAGATGGGGCTCGGGATCGGTGCGGTAACCCCAGTCGTAGCGCGGCATGTTCATCGGAAAGGACAGGGCCCCCGGCATGCGGATGAAAGGGCCGGCATCGGAGCCGCCATGCTCTATGACGATCACCGACCGGCCCGCCTCGCTCAGGCGGAAGGCGAGGGCACAGCCGGCGGAACCGGCACCGACGACGACGTAATCGGCCTCCATCCACCGCTCCTTCCCGTTTCAGTAGGGCGCATCGAGGGGACCGGTGCTGACATGGACGGCGCGAACCTCGCTGTAATGCTCGATCGCCGCCCAGCCGTTCTCGCGGCCGATCCCCGAAAGCTTCGAGCCGCCGAAGGGCATCTCCACCGGAGTGAGATTGTAGCCGTTGATCCAGAAGGTGCCGGCCTCGATGCGTTCGGCCAGGCGGTGCGCACGGGCCAGATCGCGGGTGAAGACCCCGCCCGCGAGGCCGTAGGGCGAAGCATTGGCCCGGGCGACGACCTCGTCCTCGCTCTCGAACTCCAGAACCGAGAGCACCGGGCCGAAGATCTCCTCGCGGGCAATGTGCATTTCGTCCGTCACCTCGTCGAACACGGTCGGCTCGACGAAGAAACCGGGGCGGTTGGCCCTGTGGCCGCCGGTCACGAGACGGGCTCCCTCCTCCACCCCGCGGCGGATGTCGGCCAGCACCTTCTCCATCTGCGATTCGGAGACAAGGGGACCGAAATTCGTGCGCTCGTCGAGCGGATCACCCATCACCACCCCGCGCTCGATCCGCTCGACCAGCCGGGCGACGAAACCCTCCCGGATCGGCTTCTCGACGAAGACGCGCGTGCCGTTCGAGCAGATCTGCCCCGAGGAATAGAAATTGCCGAGAATGGCGCCTGAAACCGCCCGGTCGAGATCGGCATCGGCAAAGACGATGAGCGGCGACTTGCCGCCGAGCTCCAGCGTCACATGGCGGATCCCTTCGGCCGCGGCGGCATAGACCTTGCGCCCGGTCGCGACCGAGCCCGTGAGCGACACCTTGGCCACGCGCGGATCGGACACGAGTGCGGCGCCCACCGCTCCCCCGCCCTGCACGACGTTGAAGACGCCGGGCGGCAGGCCGGCCTCGTGCAGGATCGCCGCAAGCCGAAGCGCTCCGAGCGGGGTGAGCTCGGAAGGCTTGAAGACCATGGCATTGCCCATCACCAGCGCCGGTGCCGCCTTCCAGCAGGCGATCTGCGTCGGGTAGTTCCAAGCGCCGATACCGACGCAGACCCCGAGCGGCACCCGCAGCGTGTAGGCGAAATCGCCCCCGGCCAGCGGGATCTGCTCACCGCGGATGCCCGGTGCGATCGAGCCGAAGAAGTCGAGTGCGTCAGCCCCCGAAGCGGCATCGGCAACGAGCGTTTCCTGCAGCGGCTTGCCGGTATCGATCGTTTCGAGAACGGAAAGCTCCCGATTGCGCTCGCGGATGAGCGCCGCCGCCCGTTGCAGGATGCGCCCGCGTTCGGCGATCGGGGTGGCGGCCCATGCGCGCTGCGCGTTCCGAGCCGTCTCGAGCGCCCGGTCGATGATGGCGGGCGTGGCCTCGTGCACCGCGCCGATCACCTTGCCGGTCGCGGGATAGACGAGGGGGATCGGCGCGCCGGAGGCATCCTCGACCCATTCGCCGGCGATGAAATGGCTCGCTTCGGGCTGCGGGTCGATCGGCAGATCAGCCATCGGACATCTCCTTCGCATGAGAGGAAGCCGCTACCGTCAGCCGGTCGATCTCGGCCTCGATCAGGGCGACGGCACTGCCCGGATCTATCTCCCCCGGCCCGAGGGCCTGGCGCAGATAGAGCCCGTCGATGAGAGCGGCGAGAAGCTCGGCCGCCGCGTCCGCGCTCTCGGCGGTCAGGGGCCGCAGATCATGCAGGAGGTTCGATCTCAGCCGGCGGTGATAGAGCGCCAGGAGCGCCGCGGCCGCCGGGTTCGAGCGCGCGAGAACGTAGAAGTTGAGCCACGCGGCCACCTTGCCGGGGTGGAAATGCTCGGGCCCGAAGGAAGCGCGGATGATGGCCGAGAGCCGCGCCCGCGGCCCCTCGGCACGGGCCAGCTCGCGGCGGACCGCGGCGCCGTAGTCGCGCAGGATCTGGCGCATCGCCGCCAGCAGGAGGCTCTCCTTCGAGCCGAAATAGTGATGCGCCAGGGCCGGCGAGATCCGCGCCCGCCCCGCGATCTGGGAGACGGTCACATCGAGCGTGCCGCGCGCACCGATCTCCTCGATGGTGGCAGCGATGATGGCCGCGCGCCGCTCGGCCTCGGTCTTTCGTCTGACCATTTGCCTCACCCCCGACAGCCTGCCAGTCTGGTGTGTGCCCGCTGGCAGATTCTTCTTGCCAGATGGACCCTAATCGTGAATTGATTGACTCGTCAATCAATAACCTGACACCAAGGGAGGACAAGTCGATGAAAACCGCGAAGACGATGCTCGCCGCCCTTGCGGCCGGCCTCGCCCTGGCCCTGCCGGCCATGGCCGAGGTGGATCCGCAATGCGACAAGGTGGTGTTCTCCGATGTCGGCTGGACCGATATCACCGCCACCACTGCCGCCACCACCACCGTGCTCGAGGCCCTCGGATACGATACCGACGTGAAGGTGCTCTCGGTGCCGGTGACCTTCTCCTCGCTCGCTTCGGGCGATGTGGACGTGTTCCTCGGCAACTGGATGCCCACCATGGAGCCGATCATCGCCCCCTATCGCGACAAGGGGCAGCTCGACGTGATCGGCGTCAATCTCGAGGGGGCGAAATATACCCTCGCCACCAACAAGTATGGCGCCGCGCTCGGCATCCGCGACTTCGCCGACATCGCCAGGCACCGCAAGGAGCTCGGCGGCAAGATCTACGGCATCGAGCCCGGCAATGACGGCAACCAGCTGATCATGAAGATGATTGACGAGGACGCTTTCGGCCTCAAGGGCTTCAAGCTCGTCGAGAGCTCCGAGCAGGGCATGCTGGCGCAGGTGAAGCGGGCCACCCGCAAGGGCGAGCCGATCGTCTTCCTCGCCTGGGAGCCGCACCCGATGAACGCCAATTTCGAGATCACCTACCTTTCGGGCGGCGATGACTGGTTCGGCCCCGACTATGGCGGCGCCACCGTCTACACCGT
>WFPA01000171.1 GCA_015487815.1 Albidovulum sp. | reverse complement strand
TTGAGGGCCGTATCCGGCGCTGCGGTGTCGCCGTCCGGCGCTGCGGGGCTGCGATCGTCGCCGGTCGGCCTCGCTTGCACCATGTTGCCCGTTTCTCTTGTGGGGCGGGACGGTGCCGCGAAGTCTCGCCCCTCCGCTTGGAGGGGAATGCGTCCGAGAGCCGCTTTCCCATGCGTTGGGGCGGTGCTTGCCGCGCCGGTCTGGCGGGGCGCGCAATGGCTCTCCTCCGGTCCGCAGAGCCGGTCGAGGCCTCCGGTTCCGGATGCCCGGTCATCACCGGCCGCTTCGGGGCACCGCTCCTTCCGCGCCTCGGCGGGTGGGGAAATGGTCGCGGAGATCTCCGCCGCGACATGGGCGGCGATGAAACAGTCACCCGCACCGGTCACCTGCCGAGGAATGATGCGCGGCGGGATGGAACCAAGCGGGGTGGCGTCTCCGGCGGCCAGATCGGCTGCCGCTGCCGGCCCGTCGGTGACGATGGCGCGCGCAAGGCCATATGCGACGAGCGCACGGGCGGCCGAGGCGGCGTCGTCAAGGCTGCACCCCAGGAGAATCTCGGCCTCATGACGGTTGAGATAGATCGTCGGGCCGCATGCCGGCGCCGGGCCGGATGCCGTCATCGGGTCGCGGGGCGTTCCGGCCGTCTCCGGGGCGCCGGGAGTGGCGGTCCCCGTTCCGGCTGCACTGGCCGGGGAGGCCGCGCGATCTCCCGCCATGTCGCCCCGATCTTCCGCCGCACCATCCTGTATTGGAGAGGAGGCCGCGCCCTTCCGCGCGGTTGCTGCCTGCGGCGGGGTGCTCCCCTTCGGGAGGTGGTGCCCCCCGGGGGCCGCCGCTGCGTCGGGGTGCGTTGCGGGAGAGGGCCGCCCCGGGCGCACCGCAGCTGCGGGTGGGGCGGACAAGGCGGAGGAGCGGTCGGCCGCGACCGACAGCTCCGCCACCTCTTCACCGCGACTGACGGCGGGTGAGAGGCCGGCCGCTTCCGCCTGTGCCCTGCCGTTTCCCCCGGCTGCCGACGGTTTGGCCTCGGGCGATGCCGGGCCGGACCGGGCCGGCGGCGCGGCGGCGATGACGGAAGACGGGTCGGAGATCCTGGCAGCAGGCGCCTGTTCCGAAGGGTTTGCGACAGCGACAGGAGCGGCGGTGCCTTGTGGCAGCGCCGTCGCCGCCTGATGCGGCGCTTTGCGCGGGTGGCCCTGCTCTGCCGCCCTGTCGTCCGCCTCGTCCGCCGCGGGCCGATCACGGTCGGCTGCCGGGGCGCATTGCGGCTCAGGGTTGCCGGAAGCCGACCTTTCTCCGGCTGTTCCGGCTCCGTCCTTCGTGGGCGGCCGGATGCCCGCAGAGGTCGCCGCATCGGCTGTGCGCGGAGAGGGCGGCGGGTGGAGCGTCGTTCGATCAGGGTGCGTGGTCCCGTCGTCGGTATCCGTCGCGGAGACCTTGCGCGACCTTGAACCTTGCGGGGAGGTGAAGGCCGATGCGGCACCTGAATCGGCGGCCGCTGCCTCCTTCCGAGCGCATGTCGCCTGCGGTGCAGCCGGGGCGCTTGCGTGCCGGGTCGGCGGTGGTGTGCCGGTCATGCGGGCGGACGGAGGAACCCGAAGTTTCGACCGGTGATCCGTGGCGCCGACCGCGGCCGAGGCCTCATTGGCCGGGTCGGGTTCGCCGGCGCACGTGTCCGCGAAGTCCGAAGAGGAGGTGACGGGGCGGGGCGAATGCGACGCGGCACCGGTGCGGCATGGCCCGGCATCCGTCCGGGGCAGGGAGGTGTCGTCCTCACTTCGCGAAGCGTCGGGAAACCCTGCCAGAAAAGGGGCAAGTCGGCTGACCTTTCCCGGAGAGGCCGGCACGAGGCGCAGATCGCACCACGGAGCGATGCGGCTTCGGGCCAGACGCGCGAGGACAGGCGCCGGCAGGTTGCCGTCGACGAGCACGATCACCCGCCCGTCCGGGCCCGGTGCGAGCGGTGGCGTCGCTTCGAGAAGCGGAGCGATGAGCGCTGCGCCCGCCGCCTCGAGCGTCGCCGCGTCGGCGATGGCCGCCACCAGCCGGCCGGCCGCCTCGATCGCCATGTAGCGGTCGGCGCGATGACCGGGCAGGCGCAATGCGAGCCGGGTGTCGACCCCGGCGGCATTCAGCCGCGCTTCGAGCGCCCGGCTTTCGCCATCGTCACCGAAGGCGGTGCGCAGCGCCGGGCGCAGGCCATGCGCAGCCAGCGCAAGGGCGATGTTGGCCGCCACCCCTCCCGGCCGCATGACGATGCGTCCGGGCACGTCGGGCGCCGCATCGAGCCTGTCGGGGGTGGTGCCGATGACGTCCCACATGGCCGAGCCGATGCAGAGGACCGACGACGACGCCCGCGGAGACGGAACGTTGCCCCGCCGGCGCTCCGCCTCTCCTGTCCCCGGCTTGCCCATGCGCTCTCAGTCCCCCCGACCGCGCGAATCTGCCCCGCTCCCGTCTCGAGCATCGCCCGCGGCCTTCCCGGAGGCAAGTCCGCCCGTCCTACGCCGGTCGCAATCCGTTCCGGCCCGCTTCTTCGTCTGTGGAGGGGAGATGCGGTTGACAAGGGCGGACGGGCCGCTAAAAGGCACGCCTGAATTCATGCGCCCGATCGTCCGATGACGGCCGGTGCGCGGGTGAGCGACGCCAGGAGAGCGACATGGCCAAACCGACAACCATCAAGATCCGCCTGAACTCCACCGCCGGGACGGGTTACTTCTACGTCACCAAGAAGAACGCCCGCACCATGACCGACAAGATGGTGGTGCGCAAATACGACCCGGTCGTGCGCAAGCACGTCGAGTTCAAGGAAGGCAAGATCAAGTAGGCCGGATCGAACCGGCCGACCGGCGCCGCATGC
>WFPA01000170.1 GCA_015487815.1 Albidovulum sp. | reverse complement strand
CCGTGACCTGCGTATGCTGCAGGTCTACTACAACGAGAGCGCCGAGGAGCTCGCGAAGCGGCTCGACTGAAATAAAGCCCTGATTAAAAAGGGATTAAGACAGCCTCACCATCCGGATATTCCCGACCGATTTCACTTCGAGCCGGCCCTGCGCGATCCAGCGATTGATGGTGGAGACCGAGCGGCCGACATGAGCGGCGTATTCCTTCACCGGCAGCCATTGTGGCTGCGGCTGGATGCGCACTGCCTGGATTTCCTGCCGCAGCGCCCGGACCTCGGCAAGGAGCGCGTCGAGGGCCCCGGCATCGACCGCGATCAGCTGCTTCGCTCCGTAATCCATCACCCCGTCTCCCTCATCCCAGCCCTATGCCTCCGCCGCATCTCCGCATCGAGCGCCCGGAGGCCCGCGCGGACGACGCCAAGCTCGCGCAGCAGCTCCTCCTCGCGCCTGCGCAGGCCTGCGAGCCACGCTTCAAGACGCGCGTTGTCCACGCTGCGGGCCTCCTCGGCTGCGATCGTGGCAATCATGTCGGTGGTGCAAGCGGCAGGATGAGCCATCATGCCACCCTCCTGTCGCGCGGCACAGCCCGGGCCGCGTCGAGCCACGCCCGCAGCAGCGCCTCGCCGCCGCGATGGCTCTCGACGGTGACGCCGCCCAGCGTCAGGCTGTGGCCGGTGATGCGGGCGCCGTAGAGGTCCCGCAGCTCCTCAAGGAGGTCGCCCAGGCGCGTGTCGCGCTCAAGCTGGGCGATCTGGATCGGCTGGACCGTGCCGATGGCCCCAGCCGCATGCTCCAGCGCCGCCTCGACCCTGTGGATCAGTTCGCCGAGGGTGGTCATACCAGCACCCCCTCCAGCTCGGCCTTGCGCCTGTCCTTGGCACGGACGATACGGCCGTAGGCCTCCGGGTCCGTTGTCTCGAGACGGGCGAGATCGCTCTCGTTCGAGGCCCAGACCCCACGCAGATCGTCAAGAGACTGTGCAGCCTCGATGGCGGAGACGATGACGCCTTCCACGGCAGAGGCGGTCCCGAAGGGATCGTCATCCGTCATGCTGGCGGTATCGGCATTTTTCGCCAAGCTCTTGCACTCGTCGATGATTGTCCTGACCACCGCCCTCCGCGGCTTGTCGAGCGCCTGCCACCATCTCGTGAACGCTTCCGTCCCCTCGCGGGCCTTCTCCCTGGCCAGGTCGAGCAGCTTCTTGTTCTTCTCGGCCTCCTCCTGCCCCTTGGCCCATGCGGCCATGCGTCGGCCGACTTCTTCGCCGAGGGGCCGCCGGGGATCGAACAGCGGCTTGAACTGGTCGGCGCACTTGATCTGGTAGACCGGGCAGCCCGGATGCGCCGGGTCGAGGATCATCATTGCGGTCATCTCGAAGATCAGATCGCCGTCGGCCGCCGGGTCCCATGGAACGTCGGGTCGGCGGGTCTTGGTCTTGCGGGCGTTGAGGCCGGTCTTCGGATCCTGCATCACGGGTTTCGCCCGGGTGCAGATGACGATGTTGGTCTTCGCCCGCACGATCCGGTCGATCAGTCGGCGGTAGCGCGGCTTGACCTGCGCCCAGGCGAGCTGTGAGAGCGCGTTGCGCTTGCTGTCGTCGCCCAGCGTGAGCTTGTCGAGCGTCGTCGCATGCAGATCGAGGACGCCGCCGACCCCTTCCCAGGCATGGCTGAAGCTGTCGATGACGAGCACGGGCAGGTCCGCGGCCTCCGCCGCGTCGATCACCTCGATCCAGCGTTCTGGGCCGAAGCCGACCATGTTCCCATTCTCGTCCACGGCCTGCATGTCGTAGTGGACCATCTCCGGGAAGGCCTCGCGGTAGTGGAGAGCGCGCCGGTTCTCGGTGTCGACGATGCCGATGGGGGCGCCCTTCGTGCCGGTGATGCCCTCGGCGATGCCGCGCGCGACCAGTAGCGCCGAGTAGGTCTTGCCGGAGCCGGATGCACCGGACAGGCCGAGAGTGATGGTCAAGGGATCGGTGATCTCGGTCACCGGAATGAAACGGATGTGTGCCGTCATGCTGCGTCTCCTGTGGTGATCGGGGCCTGCCAGGCGAGGGCGTCGAACACGTCCCTGCCGGTCCTCGCCTTGTGGTCGGCCTCCTGCGTTTCGCGATAGAGCCAGCGCTCGTGGAACCATGCCGGGAGCGACAGGCGGTGCACGCCGCGCGGATAGCCCGGCCAGCGGCCGCTCTCGAGGCACCTGCCCCAGAGCTCGCGGGCCCGCCGCAGCTTGCGCCCGGCCATGTGCATGGCCTCCTCGTCGAGCTCGATCACGCTCAGCTCGAACGGAGGTTCCTTCTCTTGGAAGATGAAGCGGAAGCCACGCTCTTCTCCCGTCGCCGCCTTCCAGGTGGCGCAGTAGTGCGCCGCCTGCATGTCGTAGCCGTAGTTGATCACGGCCCGCATGCAGGCCTCCGGGTTGGCGTCGGTCGTGGTCTTGAAATCGTAGATGGGCTGCGTAGGGTCGAGCGGCGCGTTGTCGATCATCGCCCGGCACCAGACGCCGTCGATCTCGGCGAGAGCCGTCAGCTCGGACCGCTCGGGGTCGAGCTCGCCGACGCCGGCCGCATCCAGTAGCTCTCGGGCGCGCGTCGCCATCTCCTCGATCATCTCGACCTCGGCCCGCTTGAGGGGAACCCGCCCGGCCTCGCGCGCCTCGGCGATGAATGCCTTGGCCGCCTTGGTGCTGGCGGCGCCGTTGACCGCGAGCAGCTCCTCGGGGATGGCGACGATGTCCGCACCGACCCCGAGCACGGCCCTGTGGGCGGCGGTGCCGATGTCGAAGGTCTTGCGCTCGACCGGCTGCCAGTCCGGGTTGAGCCGGGGGTGAGCCGCCCATGCGTGCAGCGGGCTGCGGGCGATGATGAGCCGCGCCAGCGTCGAGCTCAGCGTGGGCACGTCGCGCAGCTCGTCCGCGTGGTAGGTGGCCGCGTCGATGCGGTGGATGCCTGCCTCGAACATCACCGCCCTCCCACGACGATGGTCACGAGCGCGACGCCCCAGACGATGACGGCCGCGATCGCGAGCAGCCCCGGGTCGAGCAGGCGCATGAGGCGCGCCCGCCGGCGCAGGTCGCGGGCCCGGTCCCAGTCGAGCGGGCTGCCGCTCCGGGCCAGCGTGTCGGCCGCCTCGGTCAGGATCCCCGCCGAGAGCGGGACATCTTCCTCGAGGGCTATGCGCGCGATCCGCCGGGCGCG